>CAVCDT010000001.1:0-2220 GCA_963600995.1 Akkermansia muciniphila
CGCATCTTCTGGTACTCGATATCGGTGAGCGTCTGCGCCGGGGCCACGGTGATGGAGTCGCCGGTGTGCACGCCCATGGCATCGAAGTTCTCGATGGAGCACACGATGATGCCGTTGCCGGCCTTGTCGCGCATGACCTCCATCTCGTACTCTTTCCAGCCGATGATGGACTCCTCGACCAGGACCTCGTTGGTGGGAGAGAGCTCCAAGCCCTGGGTCACGATCTCTGCAAGCTGGCCCATGTCATAGGCGATGCCGCCGCCGGCGCCGCCCATGGTGAAGCTCGGGCGCAAGACGACGGGGAACCCGAGCTTGCCCGCGAGCTCTTGGGCCTCCTCGACGGTGTAGGCATAGCCGCTGCGCGCGACCTCGAGCCCGATGCGCTTCATGGCTTCGGCGAAGAGCTTGCGGTCCTCGCCCTTCTGAATGGCGTTGAGGTCGCAGCCGATGAGCTCGACGTGGTACTCGTCGAGCACGCCGCGCTCTGCGAGCTCGACCGCGCAGTTGAGGCCCGTCTGCCCGCCCATGTTGGGCAGGAGCGCATCCGGGTGCTCGCGCTTGATGATATCGGCCACGGCATCAGCGGTAATGGGCTCGATGTAGGTGCGCGTGGCGGTCTTGGGGTCGGTCATGATAGTCGCAGGGTTGCTGTTGACCAGCACGACCTCGTAGCCCTCCTCCATGAGGACGCGGCAGGCCTGGGTTCCGGAGTAATCGAACTCGCAGGCCTGGCCGATGACGATGGGGCCGCTGCCGATGAGCAGGATCTTAGAGATGTCGTTGCGACGGGGCATTAGTTCTCCTCCCCTTCCTTGGTGAATACGCGCGTGTCCTTGACCTCGATGTCGAGGTAGTCGTCACGGCCGTCCATGAGGCGGGCAAACGCCTTGAACAAGTACGACGAGTCATGCGGGCCGGGGGACGCCTCGGGGTGGTATTGGACGGAGAAGACGGGATGGTCCAAGAAGCGCATGCCCTCGGGTGTACCGTCGTTGAGGTTGACGTGCGTGAGCTGGATGCGCCCGAACTCCTTGGTGACGACAACCGGGGCGATCCTCCTATCGGCCCAGTAGCGCAGGTCCTCTTGATGCTCCTTGCGACCGTCGCTCTCGTAGTCGAGGATGGGGCCCAGGCTTTGGAACACCTGACCGAACCCGTGGTTTTGCGCGGTGATCTCAACCGCGCCGGTAAGCAGGTTCATGACGGGCTGGTTGCCGCCGCGATGACCGTACTTGAGCTTCTCGATCTTGGCACCGGCGGCGATGGAGAGCATCTGGTGCCCGAGGCAGATGCCGAAGATGGGCACGCCGCTCTTGATGAGCTGCTTGACCTGGGTGTAGGTCTCCTCGACGGCCTCCGGGTCGCCGGGGCCGTTGGAGAGGAAGATCCCGTCGGGCTTCATGTCGAGAACCTCTTGCGCAGGGGTGTTCCAGGGCACGACATGGACCTCTGCGCCGTTGGTGCAAAGACCGCCCAGGATACCCGTCTTGATGCCGCAGTCGTAGGCAACGACCTTGTACTTCTTCTCGCAGTTGAACGGCGGCAGCACATAGAGCTTCGAGGTGGAGACCTCCTTGGCGAAGTTGACGCCCACGATGCTCTGGGAATCAGCGAGGCGCTGCGCCAAGGCGTCGAGGTCGTCGACGTTAGTGGAGATGACGGACTTCATGGCGCCGTTGTCGCGTACATGGCGCACGAGCTTGCGCGTGTCGACGCCCTCGATGGCAACGATGCCGTTATCGGCGAAGAAATCCGGCAATGCCTTGGTCGAGCGGAAATTGCTGGGACGCGCGCACATGTCGCGCACGACGAACCCGCGGCAGAACAGCCCGCGCGACTGCATATCCTCTGCGTTGACGCCGTAGTTGCCTATCTGGGGATAGGTCATGGTGATGATCTGACCGGCATAAGAGGGGTCGCTTGCGACTTCTTGATAACCCGTCAGAGACGTGTTGAAGCAGATCTCGCCGAAAGACTCGCCCTCGGCACCGCAGCAATAGCCGCGAAAGAGCGTGCCGTCCTCAAGCAGCAGAACCGCCGGTTTACCCTTGTTGAGCATCTAGAACATCACCTTTCCCTTGTCAAAGAAAGCGGCGCGAACCGCCTCCATACACACGAAACCGCCGATAAGGCGGTACAGGTTAAAACGCATATTCGATTCGACCTGGGTGACCTGAGAGCCATAGCAAGGCGCCGATGCAGCGCCCTTTGCAGCCATTG
>CAVCDT010000001.1:2230-39430 GCA_963600995.1 Akkermansia muciniphila
GCTCTCACCTGAATTCAAATCCCTTGCTGGCCTCACAGGACCAAATTAAAAGGTCTTAGGGAGGATAACACGTAAGGCGCATACCTTAAGCGTCAATCACGCCAACGAACCTGGCATCCCGTCAAACGCCCGCCCCCTGCTAACCCAAGGCAGCCTATGGCGAAGCAGGCTGCCTTGGGTTTGACAGGCATCGAGGTTCTTATCCGAGCATCTCGCGCGCGGCGGCAACGAGCACATCTGCCTGCGCTTGCGCGGCATCGCGCGTTGCGGCGCAGGCGAAGACATAGGCCTTGATCTTGGGTTCTGTGCCAGAAGGCCTCACGAGCACCTTGGCGCCGCCTTCGAGCTTGAACTCGATGACATCCGCAACGGGGAGCATCTGCTCGGCATCCGGGGTGATAGTGCCGGCAACGGGCATGGCAGTCGAGAGCGCATAGTCGACGACGTCTACCACGGCAAGCCCTGCAATCGAGGAGGGCGGCTCTTTGCGCAGGGAGCTCGTGAGCTCCCTCATGCGCGCAGCACCCTGGCCTCCGGGATAGCTTATGGAGACGGTGACGTTGTTGTAATAGCCGTGCTCGCGATAAAGCTCCTCCATCGCATCGACCAGATCGCACCCGCGAGCCTTATGGTACTGGGCCATCTGGCATATGAGCATGCTCGCGACGACGGCATCCTTGTCGCGCACGTGCGTGCCCACGAGATAGCCGTAGCTTTCCTCGAAGCCGATCATGAATCGATCGCTTTGGCCCGCCTGCTCGAGCAAGGCGATCTGGCCGCCGATATGCTTGAAGCCCGTGAGCGTGCGCCTGAGCTGGAAGCCATAGCTTGCGGCAAGGGCGTCGACCATAGCCGTCGACACGATCGTCGTGACGGCAACGAGCCCGCCCAGGTCCTCGCCGCGCTCCTTGCGCGCGCGGGCGATGTAATCCGTAAGCAGGACGCCCACCTCGTTGCCGGAGAGGAGCACATGCTCGCCGTCGTGTTGCACGGCGATCCCCACGCGATCCGCATCGGGGTCTGTAGCGAGGAGGAGATCCGGGGACGCGCTGTCGCACAGCGCCAAGCCGCGCTCGAGCGCCTCGCGGATCTCCGGGTTGGGATAGGGGCAAGTGGGGAAATCCCCGTCGGGGGACGCTTGCTCGGGGACGACGATGACGTCGTCGATGCCGTTGCGCGCCAGAATGCGCGTGACGCACTCCAGACCCGTGCCGTTGAGAGGGGTGTAGACGACCCTCAGGGGGTCGCCCGCATCAGATGCCCCAGGGAGGGACTGCTCCTGCACGGCATCGAGGAAGGCATCGTAGGTCTTCTCTGCGATCCATTTGACGAGGCCCAGCTCGACACCCTGTGCCAAGGTGACCTTCTTGATATCCGCGAAGAAGTCCGTCTCGTTGATAGAGGCCTGTATGGCGTCTGCCGCCTGCGAGGCGATCTGGCAGCCGTCGTCGCCATAGACCTTGTAACCGTTGTAGGGCGCGGGGTTATGGCTCGCCGTCACGTTGATGCCGGCGCTGCAGCCCAAATGCCTCACAGCGAAGCTGCACGCAGGCGTGGGGACAGGGCGCGTGTAAACGTAAGCGACAACGCCGTTGGCTGCGAGCACGCCGGCGACCGTCTCGACGAAGAGGTCGCCCAAGTTGCGGCTGTCACGCGAGATAGCGACGCTGGGCGCGTCGTAATGGGCAAGAAGGTAGTTGGCGAGCCCCTGCGTGGCCTTGCCTACCGTGTAGACGTTCATCCTGTTCGGGCCAGCGCCGATGATGCCGCGCAAACCGGCCGTCCCAAAGGAGAGCTCGCATCTGAAGGCATCGTAGATAGCCTCCTGATCGCCCTGCAGCGCATCAAGCTCGCCCTTCAGTTCGCCGGCGTTGTCGCACCAGCGCTCGTACTCGCTCATGAAATCCATATCGCCTCCCAGCGACTCGAAACCCGTATGTTTACATGAAACCCCGCAAGCGCAGCGGCGCCTAACAGCTTGGATCCTGCTGCGCCTGATCCAAGAGCGCCGCAAGGTCATCGCACGACAGCTCATAGCGCTTCGAGCAGAAATGACAGCAGACCTCGACAGGCTGTCCCTCATCTATCATCGAGCGGATCTCATCGGCACCTAGGGACAAAACGGTATGCGAGACCTTATCAAGGCTGCAATCGCATTTGAAGCGCGCGCTCACCGTGCCAAGGCAATGGTAGTCCATCCCTGCGAGCGCCTTCTCCAAGATATCCTGCGGGGTAAGCCCCTGTTCGAGCATATCCGTAACCGAGCGGATGGAGGCGAGGTTCGACTCGAGCTGGTCGACGAGGGACTCGTCATAGCCGGGCATAAGCTGTATGAAGAACCCGCCAGCACACTTGACGCTCGTATCCGTGTCGACCAAAACGCCCACGCCCACAGCCGTGGGGATCTGCTCGCTTTGCGCGTAGTAGCTCGAGATGTCGTCGCCTATCTCACCCGAGACGAGGTTCACACGGCTCACATATGGGTCGAGGAAGGGGATATCGCGCACGACGGTAAGCGTGCCCTTCCCTATCGCGCCGCCCACGTCGAGCTTGCCGACCTTGTTGAGGTCGATCCAGACATTGGGATGGTTGACATAGCCCTTGACGTTGCCGGCGTTATCGGCCGTGACCGTGATGCCGCCGAGCGGGCCATCGCCGTCTACCTTGAGAGTGAGAAGCTCGTCTTCGCCCTTGAAGGTGATGCCGATCATCTGGGCGGCCATCATCAGCCTGCCCAAGGCGGCAGTGGCGACAGGGCTCGTGCTGTGGCAGTCGCGCGCCGTCTGCACGGTGTCTCTTGCCGTAATGGCGATAGCGCGGACCATGCCCTGCGCGGCCGTCCCCCTGACTAAGTAGTCGCCGCTGCGTTGCGGCTGTTTGAATTCGACGATCTTTTGAGCCAAGGCGAACGCTCCTCGCATCGTGGATTAGTACGCGAGAAGTGTAGCGCACGCATGCGACAAGAAAGAGGCGTCTAGAAGTATTGGCGTGCAAAAGCCCTAAGGACAGCAAAAGAGCTGCATCGGTTAGAGGAAGGGAAAACCGATACAGCCCTTTGTGTTTGGATGCTAGCGCAAGTAAGGAGTACGCTGCATCATATGCCCTTGCCAGGGGAATGCGGATCTGGGGAGAACCGCTGGCAAAAGCTGCATAGCTGCGATCGACAAGGGAACGCCTGGTCTGCAAAGCAGCAAAATCTACAACCGAAGAGTTCGAGACAGCTGCAAACCCTGCTTTGCGGATACCTCCAGGAGAAAGGTACCTTGGCTCACGCTCGCCATGCTTTCCGACGACCACCCTGCAAGATGTGGCAATCGGGAAAGACGACCTGACTGCTAGTTGACAAGCCGTCGTTCGCAAGAACTTGGACGTGATGTCCATGACCAAGAGTATGCGCGCGGCAAGCGGTTTTTCCATCACCCCGCAGGGGTTAAATCGCAGGTAACAGGCATAAAAGCGACAAGCCTAGCCCCAGGCGGGCGTCATCCCAAGAGGGTTAAAGGCGCGCTACAGGGTGCTCACGACCATGTCGATGAGCTCTTGATGAGAGTGAACTTCCATTTTCTGGTAGATATGCTTGACGTGGACCTTGACAGTGTTCTTGGAGATTACCAAAGCCTCTTGGATATAATCGCGGTTGCGGCCGCGCGCCAAGAGCAAGAAGACCTCCTTCTCGCGCTCGGTGAGGCCGTAGCTGCCCGCAAGAGCGAAGCAGCGCTCGTCGAACCCGCGGCGCAGGTCATCTTGTTTGCGAGCCTCGCTTTGGGGCTCGTCGGTTGCATCTTGCCTCGATGCACTGTTAGCGTCCGCATGGATGCCCGTTGATCCTGCGCCTGCAGGCGCATCAGAGGAAGCGTGCCCACCAGCTTGCGCACCTACCTGCACGGGCTCAAGGCCGAGGGAGGCCACATCTACGTTAACAGCCGGCTCACTCGCTTGAGGGGCGCCAGACGCTACCGGGGAATCTTCGTGTTCGACGGGAAGCGTCATCGGGACGAGACCTGCCGCCGTCTCGGAGAAGCTGAAGCGCCTCATCACCAAGAAGGCGAAGACGACGAAGATGAAGATCATAGCCGCGGCCACATAGGTGACGAGCACCGGGTTGACCAAGATGAGCTCGTTGGTCAGAGCGCCCACTTGCGCGCCTGCAATGGAGCCGAGGGCGCAGACGCCGCGCCCGAACCCGATGACGGCAGGGCCCGCGATGCGGTTGTTGGAGATTAGCCCCAGCAAGGCAACCCAGGTCACGACGTTGAATATCGTAGAGCCCGCAGAGAGCATGGAGGATGCGACAGCGTAATCGCCATAGGGGTTCACCAAGATGACGAGGAAGGCGCAGATGACGACGAGAACGGCGATGTCGTTGAAGTCGTCCGCGTTGGGACGCCTGGCCTTGAAAGCGGCAAGCGCCACCATGATTGCCAACGGGGCCACGATCCAAGCCTCATACACGACCGCCCCAGCCCCCTCGCCCAGGCGCACAGAGAAGCCGAAGGCAAGCTGGTAGACGAACAGACTCAGCATGAAGAGGCTCTTGAGCGGCACGAACGAGAACGGGTTAGTAGCGGAAAGCTCGGACGCCGAGTGCGCGATGCGAATCTGCGAGAAGTACTCCCGCCCGGTATTGAGTGCAAGGGCCAAGGACAGGAAGGGCATGAACGCGAACAGGAAGATGACCATGAAATCCGATAAGAAGCCAAAGCCCAGAAAGGCGATGCGCTGCACGAGATACCCGATGGCAACAGCGACGACCATGTCGAAATGAGGCATGACGGATATGGAAACACCCACGTACATGAGGATTACAGCGCGCCCCATGCATCCGATGAAGGCCCCCAGCTCGAGCACGACGACGCTGCCGAAGATGTACCCGGCGAGCATAACGACAACCGCCAGCACAGGGAATGCGAAGGCAGCCACATCGAACACCCGGCTCACGCGGTCCATACGCGTGCGAGCACAGAGGACACCCATCACGATCAGGACAAGCGCGTAAACCAAAGCGCACGACTCGCGAAAGAAGGGCAGGCCCCCGTCGATGAGAGGAAACAACCTCACGTTCATGAGAAGCGTCGTGGTGGTAAGAAGGGAGAACGCCATGGCCAAAAGTGCCAGGCGTTTGAGGTTGCTTGTTTGCTGATCGGGCATCGCGTTTCCTTTTGCTAGTCTAACCCTGCTAGGGTAATGCGACAGCATGAAGCGCACAACACGCAGCAGCCCTGTTTTCACAAAACGAATTAATCTATCGGCAGATAAACACCTCTAACTGATGGTCTTTCAACGAGGTAACACGCGCACGTAATCGAAGGCATAGAAAAAGGGCGCCTCGTAAAGAGACGCCCTTAAAAGAAGCTTAAGCAGATTGCCTTAAGCGAGCTTCTCGAGCAGCTCCGCCTTCTGCTTGGAGCCCAGACCGCCAATACGGCGGTTATCCTGGATGTTGCACTCCTCCATCAAAGCGGCGACCTTGGCCTTGCCATAGCCGGGCAGAGCACCCAGAACAGCGGTGACCTTGGTCTTCTTGACGATCTCATCGGTAGACTCGAGGACATCCTTGATGGTGACCTTGCCAGCCTTGATATCAGCCTTGAGCTCTGCGCGGGCCTTGCGAGCCTGAGCGGCCTTCTCGAGTGCAGCAGCGCGCTGCTCTTCAGTCATAGTGGGGAGTGCCATATGATTCTCCTTCTTGTCTAGGTAAAACACGCTTGCGATAAGCGCCTAGGGGATTATGCCCCAAATAACCCGCTTGTAAGCGCTGAACTTGGGAAATTGTACCCCACGCAGGCAAAATTCATACGCAAAGAGACAAAACAACACAATCTTGAGCATTTGAAGCGCCTGAACATGCCGTTTACCATGGTAAACGGCTCCAAGAGGCGAGCTTTAACGATCCCATTCGCCAACTACATAGCAGCCTTTACGCTTCTTGGCCTCGAGCAGCGCGGCATCGGCGACTGTGAACATCTCCCCCACATTGCCATAGCCGCAAACAGCGCCGATGCTTATCGCAAGGCCGACCTCGCCCGCATCCCCGATCCGCACGCTGTTAGCTGCAGCAAGCATCGCATCGAGCTTTGCCTCGAGCGCAGAAGGCTCCATGTCGACCAAGACGACGACGAACTCGTCACCACCGTAGCGGATCACCCTGTCGACGCTTCTAACGCAAGTCGAAAGCGCCTCGACGAGAAAGTGCAGGGCCTTGTCACCCCAGACATGGCCCAAGTCGTCGTTGATGGCCTTGAAGTTATCGATGTCGACGACGGCCACGGCATAGGAACCCGTGAGCTTCGAGCTGCGATCGTTATAGAAGGCACGCGACCTGGCACCCGACACGGCGTCCTCGTAGAGCTTGCGGTTGGTGTTCGCCAAGGACACGAGATGCCTATCGCATGCGGAGTCAGGAAGATCTGAGGGAACCTCGTCGACCTTTGACACGCACTCGAGCGCGTAGGGCACGCCACCTAGCACGAGGTAGTTCGAGATGATGTAGTAGATGTCGCTTCCGATGCTCTCGAACTTGTTGAGCCGTGGCTCGTCGGCGTTGACGCGCATGGATATGCAGTTCGCGCAGCGCTCGCCCTTACCCCAGACATCGAAGCAGTTGCAGTGCCTTTGGACTTCTATGCATTCGTCCTCGAGTTTGATCTCGGCGCAGATCGACGGCTCGACCAAGCGGACGATGTCGAACACCGTGAACAGCGAGCTCACGACCGTGTTGAGCTCTTCGAGGGAGGTAGCGCAGACGTCGATGCCGTCGAGGGCGAGGGCAACCTTGCGCGTGGTATCGCTGGCAGCCTGCTCGAGCGAGCTGACTTTGTCCTCGATATCGCAGACTTGACCGACGATACCGTACGATAGCGAGTTGAGCTCGCCAGGCAGGGGTGCGATACCTGCTTTGACCACATAACGGTGCTTGCCAGACGGCCCCTCGTGGTCGACGAGCGTTTCGAAGCAGGTCTCGCCTGGCTCCAGGGACGCGTGATGATCGAGCATTCTAGTGATGAGCTCGCGCACGAGCGGCGGCAAAGCTCCGTTCGAGAGAGGGTCGTCGACATAAGGCGCAACACCGAACAGCTCGCAGAACCTCTTGCTGGCGATAAGGGTAGCGGGATCGAAGTTGTACTCGAACCAAGATTCGTCGGTGAGCCTGTCGAAGATCGACCTTGCTTGCAAGATACGCGCCTCGATGAGGGCGTTTCGATGGGAAAGCTCCTCCATCTCCGCCTTGAGCTCCTCGTCTCCCAAGGCGCAAGGAGAAGCATCCGCTTGAGGCTGCAGGGAAGCGCCGCGAGAAAGGGCCAAAGCGTTCTCGAGACGATGCTGGATAACTTCGACATCATAGGGACGGCAGATATAGTCGCTCGCCCCCAGCTCGTAGGCTCGCTGCATGAGACCGCAGGCGGGCTCGAGCGAGAGCATCACAACGGGCATGCAAGCTAGCGCCTCGTTGTCGCGCATGGCTTGGAGCACCTCGAGCCCATCCTTATCATCGAGCGCGAAGGCGATGAGCGCGATATCGATGCAGCCAGGCTCGCCAAAGAGGATATCGAGGGCACTTGCCCCGTCTGGCGCCTCGACAATGCGGTAACGCGAGGAGAGCATCGCACCGAGGGCGCATCGGTTGAGCTCGATCGAGTCGACTATGAGCAGCGTCTTGAGATCCATCTCTCAAATCCCCTAGTTTGAAATTTCCATATCGTTCTAGTTTAAAACACGTTGCATCTGACAGGTGGCTACATCGCAAATAGATCAGGTTGACGCGAAGCCGAACGGCAGCGCAGCGGGTGCCGCCGCGCAAGGTGCAGCGCTTATTTGATGAAGAAAACTCGGATTGCAGGATGCGCAAGAAACACCTGCTTATAATCACTGGCATGGATAGACACTACGTCATAATCGGTGCGGGTTTGGCTGGCTCGGCAGCCGCATACCTGCTGGCCAAGACAGGTCGCAAGGTCACCTTGATCGAGCGCGCCGACGCCCAAGCCAAGTCGAAGCTCTGCGGGGGCCTTATGACACCGCGCTCGATGGCACTGGCCTCGAAGATCTACGGGCAAGAAACCGTCGAGCCGCTCTACAAGCGCAGCTTCAACCAGATGCTCTGCATCACAGACAAGAACGAGACGATGCTCAGCGGCGTTGAGCTCAAGAGCCTGATGCGAAAGGACCTCGACGATATGGCGCTCGGGAGCTTCCTGCGCTACGGGGGCAGGCTCATCGACAAGTGCAGTGTCAAGGCAATCGACCTCGACAGTAAGAGACTCGAGTTGAGCGAACGCGATTGCGACGCCGCAGAGATTGGCTTCGACGTACTCATCGCCGCAGACGGGGCGCTCTCGAGCACACGCGAGAAACTCCTGGGACGCGCGCCCAGAGCCGTTCTCAGTCTCGAGACCCAAATCGACGCAATCAAAGGACTGCCGCTCACCATGAGCTACAGCCCCTCGCTTAAAGGCTACTGCTGGTATATCCCGCAATCCGCATCAAATGCCAACATCGGCTGCGTGGGATACAGAGGCGACGGCGATCTGGATGCCCAACTCGAGACCTTTGCCGCGAGCTTGGGGGCGAGCTACCGGACACGGCGCGGAGCCTTCATCCCCGCAGGCGACGACATCTGCCTCAAGCAAGACGGCGTCTTCTACATAGGCGACGCAAGCGGCCTGATCTGCCCTCCCACAGGCGAGGGCATCTACTACGCCCTGCTCACCGCAGAGGCGCTCTTCGAGGCCATAGCCTACAACAAGAGCTACCCAGAGATGCTCAAGCCCCATGTACGCGAGATCGCACGCCAATACAGGCTGCGCAACACCTTCTACTCGAAGAGCTTCATCGACAAAGCACTCGACGCGGCGAGCAAGACGCCCTATGGGACCGAGCGCGCCGTGCGCTTCGCGTTAAGGCACTTCGCGGGCTTCTAGATACCTGCCGGCTAGATACCGGCGAGCTCGTCGAGTTCCTCGTCGCTTTTGCCGATATGGGCGTAGATCTGGGCGTCCTTGCCCGTGGCATACGGGGCAAACGAGGGCATGACAGCTGCGGGGATGCGCAGGGTCATGCGCGTGCCCTCTGCCTCGTAAGCCTCGCCCTCCACATGCGTGCGCTCGTGGGCGAGCTGCACGAGGCGTCCCTCGGTATAGGGAATAAGCACCTCGACCACAGGGTCGCGCGAGAGCACGGCCTGCGTGATGCGCTCGAGCAAGGGCGCCGCCCCCTCACCTGTCAGAGCGCTCACGAAGGCAGCATCCGGGTTGAGCTCGCGCAGATGTCCTATCTGGGATGCCTCGACGAGGTCGATCTTGTTGAACACCGTCACCGTCTCGATCTTCGCCGCATCGATCTGCCCCAAGACATCGCGAACGGCTTTGAGCTGCTCATCACGCTGGGACGAGCTCGTATCGACCACCAGCAGGATGAGGTCTGCCTCGCAGATCTCCTCGAGCGTGCTGTGGAAGCTCTCGACAAGGCTCGTCGGAAGCTTCTGGATGAAGCCGACAGTATCCGTAAGGGTCACGCTCGGCCCGGCGTCGAGCTCGAGCTTGCGCGTCGTGGAGTCGAGCGTGGCGAAGAGCTTGTCGTAGGAGAGGACGTCTGCCCCGGTGAGTCTGTTCATGAGGCTCGACTTGCCCGCGTTGGTGTAACCGGCCAGCGCGATGCGGAACACGCTCGAGTCGTTGCGGCTCTTGCGCTGGGTGGCACGGCTCTGTGCGACATCGGCAAGCTCGCGCCGTATGCGGCTGATGCGCTTGCGCACCAAACGGCGGTCGACCTCGAGCTGGCTTTCTCCCTCGCCAAAGCGACTTCCCACGCCGCCGCCCATGCGGTTGGAGGCCAGATGGCTCCACATGCCGCGCAGGCGGGGGTACAGGTACTGGTTCTGGGCGAGGCGCACCTGCAGGCGACCCTCCTTGGTCGTCGCATGCAAGGCGAAGATGTCGAGGATGAGCGCCGTTCGGTCGATGACCTTGACGGGCTTTCCCACGAGCTGCTCGAGGTTGGACTGCTGCGAGGGAGAGAGCTCGTCGTCGAAGACAACGAGGTCCGCCTCCACGCGCGACACCATATGAGCGAGCTCGTCGGCTTTGCCTGGGCCGATGAAGGTGCGCGGATTGGGAGAGTCCAGGCGCTGGGTAAGCGTCCCCACGACCTCTGCGCCGGCAGTGTTGACCAAGCGCTCGAGCTCTGCCAGGGACTCCTCCACAGGCCAGTCCACATCCCCGCGATCGACGCCTACGAGCACGGCGCGCTCTGGGGCGATCTCTGTGGTGGGGATCTCGAACTCGCGATACGCCATTAGGAGACCTCCCCTGCGAGCGCCTCTTTGCCCCGGGCATCGCCGGCATCGGCCACGACGACAGACGACTCGTCGATGTCGATGACAGAGGCCCCCTCCTGCGAGGCGGCAGCTGTAGCGCCCAGCTCTGCCATGGAGGCACGCGCCAGCGACAGCGGGTCTGCCGCAGGGCATCCGTCGATCGAGGCCTGGGCAGAGGAGCCCGCAAGATAGGCCACGACCATGGCATAGAGGCTAGCGCAGGTGCCGGCCACGCTCGCAAGCGCGAAAAGCGCGAGTGCGAGCCCGCCGCCCTTAGAGTTTCCAGATCCAAAAGCCATAGCGCACATCTCCCTTGCAGCGCGAAAGTACCGTCGTTTCAAACCAAACGCCCCTAGCGTCAGAGCGCATCGTCCCGCATGTCGATTTGCGCCCTCAGCAAGTCTAGGGCCTCATCGGCAAGGGCGCTTGGCGTCTTGCCGTCTGCATCCAACCAGCAAAGGCCGTCCTCGCTGCGCAGCCAGGTACGCTGCCTCTTGCTGTAGCGACGCGTGGACTGTTTTATCTGGGCGAAGGCGTCCGCCATACTGCACTCGCCGTCTAACGCAGCGACGATCTCCTTGTATCCTATCGCCGCCGGGGCGGTAAGACCCTCCCTGAAGCCCTCTTCGAGCAAATGGGAGACCTCCTCGACGAGTCCTTGTTTGCACATGTCGTCCACACGGGAGTCGATGCGCTGGTAGAGCAGCTGCGTATCGCGGCGGATGCCGATCTTAACGCTGGCCATGGCGGGCTCGATCCCCTTGAAAGCGGCTTTGCGGCGCGCGTAGCTATCGCCAGCCTCGAGCATCTCAAGGGCACGGACAACGCGCACGGTGTTGTTGGGATGGATGCAATCGGCGCTTTGCGGATCGCGTTCATGGAGATATTCCCAGATGCCCTGGCTGCCGAGCTGCGACACCAAGCGCTCGAATCGCTCGCGCACCGGGTTGTCCTCCTGCTCGCCTGCGGCGAAATCCATCTTGTTGAGGCAGGCGCGCGCATAGAAGAAGGTGCCGCCGCAGATGATGGGCACCTTGCCCCGACTGCGTATATCGGAGATAGCTGCGCGGCTGTCGCGCTGGAAGAGCGCGGCGCTGTAAGGCTCGCCAGGGTCGCAGATGTCGATGCAGTGATAGGGTACCGGGCGCCTTGACGCAGGGGTCTTTGCCGTCCCTATGTCCATTCCCCTATAGACCTGCATGCTGTCTGCCGAGACGATCTCTCCTCCCAGCCTGCAGGCGAGCTCGTCGGCCAAGGCGGACTTGCCGCTTGCCGTACAGCCCATGACCGCTATGACGGGAAGCTCGTTACTCAACAACGCGCCCCTTGAGATACCAGGTCTTGGCTTCCTCGACGAAGACGTCGACGAACTGCCCCACCAAGGAGTCGATGCTCACCCCTTCGAGCAAGGGAGCATGGACGGTCTGATTCTTGGGGCTCTTACCGGACAGCATCGAGCTGTCGCGTTTGCTGGCGCCCTCGACCAGAACAGGGACGGTTGTATGGAGCTCTTTCTGGTTCTGCTCGAAGGCACTGTCCTGCACGAGCTCGACGAGCCTGTCGAACCTATGCTGGATGACCTCGCGCGGCGTGTCGTCTTCGACCTTTGCGGCAGGAGTGCCCTCGCGCTTGGAGTAGATGAAGGTGAAGACCTGGCTGTAGCCGATTTCTTTGACGAGGTCGTAGGTAGCCTGGAAATCCTCCTCCGTCTCACCGGGAAAGCCCACGATGATATCGGTGGAAAGGGCGATATCCGGAATAGCGCGGCGCAACTTGGCGACGATAGAGCGGTAGCGCCCGACATCGTAGACGCGGTTCATCTCCTTGAGGATGCGGTCGCTTCCGGACTGCAGGGGCAAGTGCAGCTGCGGCATGATGTTGGGATAAGCGGCCATGGTCTCTATAGTCTCATCCAAGAGGTCCTTGGGGTGGCTGGTCACAAAGCGCACGCGCGGGATGCCGCTTTGACCGGCGATGCGCAGCACCTGGGCAAAACGGGGCTCGCCGTAAATGTCGCGGCCGTAGCTGTTCACGTTTTGGCCGAGCAGCGTGACCTCCTGCATACCCTGGGACGCGAGCTGCTTGAACTCGGCCTCGATGTCCTCGAGGGTGCGGCTTGCCTCGCGACCGCGGACATAGGGCACGATGCAATAGGTGCAGAAGTTGTTGCAGCCGGTCATGATGGGCACCCAGGCGCTGTAGGACTTGACGCGGGTTGCGGGCAGGTCGCTTGAGAAGCCGTCGTTTTCCTCGATGGTCTCGACCACGGGCTTGCCGGTTGCAAGACGCTGCTCGATAAGCGAGACGAGATGCGAGAGATTGTGCGTACCGAAGACGATATCCACATGCGGCAAAGTCTCGCGCAGCTTGACGCCGTCGCGTTGCCCGATGCAACCGCCAATGCAGACGATGCGCGGCATGCCATGCGCAGGTGCGATGTTCTTGAGGCTTGCGACCTGACCCATGAGGCGCACATCGGCTGCCTCGCGCACACAGCAGGTGAGGAAGATAACGATATCGGCCTCCTCGATAGTGCTCACCGGCAGGCACCCACATGAGTCGAGCATGCCCGCCACGCGCTCTGCGTCGTTCTCGTTCATCTGGCAGCCAAAGATCTTCTGGCAGTAGGTCATCCCTTGCAAGGACACGGGTTTTTGGTTCATCAACGGGCCTTTGGGTCTAGAAAGCGGAACTGGAAGGATAAACGCTCGACATGACGTTTTCTAGCTCGTCTGCCGTGAGCGTCGAGGAGTCGAGCATATGGGGGTCGACGGTGAAGCGGATGGCCGTGCGCACCTCGCCGTTGATGGCGATCTCTGCAAAAGAAGGCGCGCAGCTCACGTCGATGCCGGTGGGGATGAGATAGCCGCGGGCAATCGCGATCGCCTTGACGGCTTGGTTCACGGCTCCTGCGCCGATAGACTGGATCCTCACCGGGTTGCCGTCTTTGATGAGACCGGCAATGGCACCTGCGACAGAAGCCGGCGAGGACTTGCTAGATACTTTGAGAAAATCCATATGGGCTAATCCTGTGTTACGTTTGAAGCATGTTTCAAGCATGTTTGCACAATTGCAACGAGTATAGCAGCAATGGCGCGTAAAGCCCCAGCTCAACGGGTAATGGGCGAGCTCCAACGCAAGAAAGTCACAAGCGGTCAACCCTTTGGCGATAAGACGGACTCGAATCCCGGCCCGCAAGCCCATCTCTAGTAGCATTGAACCCAAGGCGGGCCACCTCGGGCCATAGAGCCCAGACCGCAAGACCAAGCCCCGATAAAGGAGCCATCCCATGTCGACGATAGACCGCAAGATCATCAAGCTGCTCACCATGACCGGAAGCGAGCATGCGCTCTCCGTGCTCAGGGAGGCGGGGCTGCAGCGCAGCTATACGGTAGAGGATATAGAGCGAGTGTGCTACCTGGGCATCCAGCAGTTGCCGGAGTACCGTCGCACGGAGGCTGCGGGCATCGCATCGGCGCGCCTCGAGTCCCTGCAGCGCGCGTATGTCCTCAACGAGCTGGGAACCCACGGCATGTTACCGAAAGACGCCCTGCAATCGCGCCTGGACACGATGCCGGGGCCAAGCGACATGGCCCTCACCAACATGCAGATCGCAGGGCTCATCGGGTTTTTCACCGACACCGACGACAATGGAAACGAGATGCAGATGGTGTTTCTCACCACAGAGGGACGCGCCAAGTTCGAAGAGCGAAACGCGCGCCTCGACGGTCAGAGCGAAGAGCTTCTCTCCCCTCTCACGTCAGAGGAAAAACTCACGCTCTACGAGCTCTTGAGCAAGATCGCTACCTGCGATCCTGACGAGGACTAAGCCCTCCCCTCCCAAAGGCAAGCGGCACCAAACGACAAACAAGACGCAAAGCGGCCGTAGCTCGGATTCGAGCTACGGCCTTCTTCTGTGCACATTGCAACGCTTAGCGCACCCTGGCAAGCAAAACCCTCGGGCGACTTTCGAAGCCCGAGGGTCTTGGCATCAATCGACAGGCAGCTAAGCTGCAGCCCCTAATGCGCCAGCTGGATCTTGGGGTACATCTGGTTCATGGTCACGCGGCGGCGATGGCGCGCCAGCAGCGTGGAGAGGAACAGGAAGCCCACGGTGAACAAGCCCAAGACGCAAGCGCTGTGCGCCATGAGGTCGCTCGACAGGCCGCACATCGCCATACGAAAGCCTTGGACCACGTAGGTCATGGGCAGGAACGGGTTGAGCGCGTTGAAGACGGGCAGCTCGGCCTCGATGGGGAAGGTGCCGGCAGCAGTGCAGAGCTGCAGCATCAAGAGCACGACCAGGACAACCAGACCGGCGCTGCCAAGCGAGGCCCTGAAGAACTGCGCGATGGCGGCGAAGCAGGCGGCCACGAGGAGCCCGAAGAGATAGTACTCGACCGGGAAGTTCACCGAGAACTTGAGCCCGTGCTGGATGAAGAGCAGCAGGATGACGACCTGCAGGATAGCGATGGCGAGCATGGGGATATAGCTCGACAGGACCGCAGAGACGCTGCTTGCGCGGCTCATGAGCAGGCGGTTGTTCATCGTGCGCATGGTGAAGGTGATCATCAGGCAGCCGACCCACATGCCCAAGGCGATGAAGTAGGGAGCGAAGCCGGTGCCGTAGTTCTGGACGGTGGTGATGGACTCACCGGTGCCGTTCTCACCGTTGGTCTTGATGGGGGCGGACATCATATCGGCCTTGGCAGTGCCGTTGCTCGAGCTGTCCGCCATCTCCTCCTGGCCGTCCTTGAGGCCGTCGTAGAGCTCCTCGGTACCGTCGACCGCATCGCCCATGCCATCGGCGAGCGAGGAGGCGCCGTCGGCTGCGGTGGCCAGGTTGACGGTGATCTTCTGCGAGCCGTCGGCTGCGGTGGAGATGCCCTCGGAGAGCTTCTTAGCGCCGTTGGCCAAGGTCTCGCTGCCGTCGCTGAGCTGTTTGGAGCCGCTCGTCGCGCTCTTGAGGCCCTTGGTCAGGCTCTTGGAGCCGCTCTCGAGCTTGCTTGCGCCGTCGGCCACGCTCTGCGCACCGGAGACCAAGCTCACAGAGGAGCTCGTACCCACGTTGACAGCAACGTTGAGCTGGTTGATGGCGCTCTTGAGCTGGGTGCTGATGGTGCTCGTCGCATACTCGCTGGTATTGCTCACGCCGGTGAGATAGCCCGTGCACTTGCCGGCAGCCGTGTTGTAGGCAGCTGCGGAGGTCTGGAGCGTGGTGAGGGAGTCCGTCACCTTGGACATCGCGTCGTTGTAGCTTTGGAAGGCCACCAAGAAGGCGCCAGCGTTCTTAGCGAGGCCCGCGACGTCGCTTATGTCGCCTGCCTGGACCTTGGCCACGGACTTCTGCAGCGCGCTTGCAGCCTCGCTGGCCTGGGCGCCCACGGTCTTGGCATCGGCCGCAGCGCTTTGCGCGGCGGCTCCGTCGCTTTGGTAGGTGACAGCCGCGGTGGCAAGCTCGCTCACATAGGTGCACAGGTCGTCGCCGATGGCAGGCGCTGCTGCTTGGACCTTCTTGCTGTCGCTCACAGCAGAGGAGAGGTCCTTGTTCTGGAGATCGGAGGCAACCTGCTTGATAGCGGCTGCGAGCTCGGTGGAACCGGTAGAGGAGCTGCTGTCCGCGCCGACGGCGGCAGCGAGCTGGGCCAAGGCGTCGCCTACTTGCTTGACGCCGGAGCTCACGCTGCTCGCGCCGTCAGAGAGCGTGCCGAGGTTGTCGGTAATCGTCTGAGAGCCGGACTGGGCGCTCTTGAGGCCCTTGTAGAGCTTGCTTGCGCCGCTGGAGAGCGTCTCGCCGCCATCGGCCAGGGTGTCAGAGCCGGACTCGGCGCTCTCGAGGCCGTCAGTGAGGGTCGCCGACCCGTCATGCAGCTTGTCGAGGCCGCTTTCGAGCTCCTCCGAGCCGTCCTTGGCGTCTTCGAGGCCGTCTTTGAGCTCCTTGGTGCCGTCGACGGCGTCAAGCAGCTCGTCAGACGCATCGGACAGCGACACGAAGATGGTGTCGAAGTACTCGTTGGAGATCTTTTCCTGAAGCTCTGCCTTGATCTTAGTCACCATCGAGGAACCCACCGTCTGGGCGATGAGGTTGGTCGACGGGTTGAAATAGGCATTGAGCTCTGCCTGCTGGGGGTCGTCGCTGTCTGCATCCGCGATGGTCTGGGAGAAGTTCTCGGGGATGACCAGCTCCATGTAGTAGGTGGCGTCGCGCAGGCCGCTGTCGGCCTCTTCCTGGCTGACGAACTGCCATGCGAAGCCGGTTGCCTGACCCTCAGTCCTGTCCTCGTTGTTCTCGACGAGCTCGTCGCAGAGCTCCTGGCCGATATTGCGCTGCTCGTCGTCGATCACAGCGCCCTTGTCGAGGTTGACCACGGCGGCGGGCACGTTGACCAAGCTGCCGTACGGATCGAGAAACGCCAGCAGGAACAAGCCGGCGTAGATCAGCGGGATAAGCGCAACGGCGCAGATGGTGAACATCAGCCAGCCGCTTGCGCGGAAGTTCTTGAACTCGAGTATCGCGGATCTGATACCGACGAAGGGATTACTCATCGCTTGCCTCCTTCTTTGCGCTAGCGGCGGCTTCGAACTGCTCGGCGGGCGCAACGACCACCTTGTTCGCTGTGCCGGCGATAGGGCACAGCGCCGCAGTGCCGCGCTCCCTCAAGACGGCCTCGCGTTGGCGCTCGGCAGAATCGGACATGATGACGATCGCGTCCGCATAGCGTGCGATGTCGTACTCGCGCAAGGCGACGAAGATCGTCATGCCCTTCTCCTGCGCGAGCTCCTTGAGATGCTTCATGACCCTGATGCTCTGGTGCTGGGTGAGGCCGGCTTGGATGCTGTCGACCATGAGGATCTCCGGGTCGCTTGCGCAGGCAAGCGCGATATCGAAGAACTTGCCCTCGTAGGCCTCGAGGTCCGAGAACTTGGTACCGGACAGGTCTGCGAGGTTCCAGGTCTCGAGGTACTCCTTGACCTTGGCCTTGCGGCCGGACTTGCCGCAGACCATCAGCTCCGCTGCGAGGATATCGTCGATGCGCGTGTTCTCGGTAACGTCGTTAACGCCCTTGACCAAGGTGATGGCCGATATCTTGCGGACCTTCTTGTACTGCTTGCACACGTCGAAGCCGGCGACTTTGAGTTCGCCCTTGCCGGCCTTCATCCTGCCGGCCATCGTCAGCATGAGCGACGTCCTGCCGGATCCTTCCGTGCCGAAGATCGCGACGACCTGCCCCTTCTCGACCGTAAGGTTGACGTCTTCGTAAACGCGTCCCGCCGGCGTCTTGAGCGTCAGCCCCTTGCACTCTATATAAGGTGAGCTCACGTACTTGCCTTTCTGTCAATGTGCGCCCTTGGAAACGGGCGCACTAATACAAATTCCCTTATGCGGTTACCCAAGATATTACTCATCAGCAGCAAAAACAATGACGGCCAGTCAACAACCATACAGTTGTATGGTTGCACAGGGCCCTCCGAAATCCTAGATACCGCTAACGGCGAGAAGCGAGGCGACGCGGTCGAGCAGAAGGCGCGCGATGCGGCGCTTGGGAAGACGCCCCAGCTCCTGGCAGCCGCAGGCGTCGACGAAGATCACCTCGTTGTCAGCGCTGGCGAAGCCGGTATCGCCAGAGACATCGTTGGCAACGCAGAGGTCGGCGTTCTTGCGCTCGAGCTTGCCGCGAGCGTTATCGAGCACATCTTGCGTCTCGGCAGCATAGACCACGTGCACCTGGCCGGGTTTCTTCATGCGTCCCAGCTCGGCAGCGATATCGGGATTGGGAACAAGCTCGATGCTCGTCATGCGGGCGCCGCCGTCCTCCTTGCCGCTCTTGATCTTCTGGTCGCTGTATGCCGCCGCCCTCCAATCGCTAACCGCGGCGGTGAATACCGCGACGTCTACCCGGCTATGGGCTTGAGCGCATGCGTCGTACATCTCGAGCGCGCTTTGGACGCGGACGACGTCAACACCGGCTGGGTCAGCCAAGGCCACAGGGCCTGTTACCAAGGTGACCTGCGCACCGCGCCTTGCCGCCTCAGCGGCAACGGCGAAACCTGTCTTGCCCGAGCTCGGGTTCGAGATGAAGCGCACGGGGTCGAGGTACTCGCGCGTAGGTCCGGCGGTGACGAGCACGCATCTGCCCTCCATATCACGGGAGAGTTCGAGCTCTTCGAGCACTGCCTGGACGATCAGGTCCGGCTCCTCCATGCGCCCCTTGCCCTCCGTCCCGCAGGCGAGATGCCCGGTGGCAGGGGACACGATGCGCATACCGCGCTGCTCGAGAAGAGCGATGTTGTCCTGCGTGGCGGCATCTGCCCACATGCCGTCGTTCATAGCGGGGGCGATGACCAGCGGGGCAGACGTGGCAAGCGCCGTGGTGGTGAGCAGGTCGTCGGCAACGCCGCGAGCGATCTTGGCGCAGACGTTAGCCGTCGCAGGCGCAATGAGGAACAGGTCGCACTCCTTGGCAAGCGAGATATGGTGGATGGGGTCCGACGGGTTGTCGAAGAGCCCCACGGCCACCTTCTCGTTGGTAAGCGCCCTGAAGGTGGTTGGCCCCACGAAATGCGTCGCATGCTCCGTCATGACCACTTTGACGCGCAATCCGGCCTTCTGCAGACCGCGCACGATATAGCAGGCCTTGTAGGCGGCGATGCACCCGGTTATGCCGACGAGTACGGTCTTCATCTGCGCAGCACCTCCGTTTCAAGCCTAGTCGACGACCGTCGTGATGAAGAGCCTGTGGCAGTTGGGGCACTCCGCGATCTCCGGGCCGGACTTGAGCTTAGCCAAGGCGCCGGCTTGGAACTCCGTATGGCATGCGCTGCAGTGCGTCTGCTCGAAGTGCGCGACCGCAATGCCGCCTTTCTCGGCCTTGAGCTTGGCATAGCGTGCGACGAGCTGGTCGTCGAGCTGGGCTGTGGCAGCGGCAATGCGCTCCTCTATGTCCTGTATCTTGCCTTTGAGCTGCGCACCCTTAGCTTTGAAATCTGCGACCAGGTGCTCCTCCCTATGGTCGAGCTTGGCGAGCATATCGCTTACTTGATTGGCGATATGGTCGATCTTGATCTGGCGCTCGAGCAGGGCATCGGTATCGGCAGAGATCTCTGCCTGACGCTTGACCAGAGCGTCCATCTCGTCTGTGAGCTTCGTTGTCATACGATAGTCCGTCGTGGTGTCAAGCGCAAGCTGGAGCTCCTTGAGCTTGGCGATGGCGGAGGCCTCCTCCTGCTCGAAGGCGGCAAGGCGGCTATTCACATCGTCGGTGAGCTCGACCACCTGGTCCTGCTTGGCTTTGAGCTCTTTGCGCTTATTGCGGCACTCGATGATCTGCGCGGCCTCGGGGATGGATTCGAGTTCCTTTCTGGCGCGCACGAGCTCGCGGTCGAGCTTGGAGATCTGATAGAGGTTGCTTGCATCGTTCATGAGGGTCTCTCCTCGCTAGATAGTCCACCAGTTGCCTGCCGAGCACCCGAGCTCGCATATGTTGCCCGCATCAACGCCCGCGTCGATGACGACGTCACGCAATGCTCCCACGATGGGAAGCTCGCTTCTGTCATGACCCAGATCGATCACGCTCAGGTGCGGAGAAGCGTCAAGGCAGAAATGATAGCGTGTCTCCCCCACCGCGATGCAGTCGATGCCGTGGGCGACGCAGATATCGTAGACCCCAGCGTCCCCCCAGCTGCCGTTGAGCAAAGCGAGCCGTTTGACCTGGCGGCCGGCATCTCCCCAAACGCGCGGCATTCCGCCGAAAGCCTCCTCGCAGCGCTTGGCGGCATCTATGAGCGGCAGCGGGGTCTCGAAATCGAAGACAGCCCCGAAGCCCGGGCCCTCGCTGGCGCGGGTGTTGTCGTCGAGCTGCTCGAAGCTACCTGTGCAGGGCCATCCCAAAAGCTGCGCATAGCGGTCGCGGCACAGCTTGGAGCGGTCGGCGTTGGTGTGCATGGCGATGCAGGCGACGTTGCGCCTCGCCGCTTCGAAAAACATCCTGCCCGGGCCGCTCGCAACGGCATCCGCTTGCGGCGAGAGCCTGGCAGGACCACCCTTGATGAAGGCGGGATGGTGCGTCACGAGCACGTTGCAGCCGGCCTCATGAGCCGCGACAACCGCCTCGCAGCTCATATCGAGGTTGAAGGCCACGCGCCCGATGTGCGCCTCCGGGTCGCCGACGGCGAGCCCGGGGCTGTCCCAGCTCTCCGCATCCATTGCGGGAAAGGCAGCGAAGAGCACCTTCTCAAGATCGTGCACGGTCATGGGCTTGCAACTCATATCAGACTCCTCAAAGACAGATGGTTGGAAGTTCTAGGAGAGCTCGAAGCGCTCGAGGTCGCCGCCGGCAAGCGGTGAGACCACATGCCGGTAGCCGGCATCGAAGAGCGCTTGGTAGGCGCGGTCGAGATGGCAGCCGACCATCTGGGGCCTGTGGGCGTCGCAGCCCACTGTGCATTCGAGGCCCGCATCGCGGAAAAGCCCGAGCACCTGCATGCTCGGGTACTGCTCGGCAGCGGGTTTGTTCCAACCTGCGCAGTTGAGCTCCGCGATGAGGCCTTGGCGCTTGGCGAGCGCTGCTATATCGCCAAAGGCGTCGCGCAGGTTGAAGCTGGGACGTGCCCCGAAGACCTTGGGCAGATCCGCATGGCCCAAACAGCGGATGGGGCCGCTGTGGCAGACCATATCGACCATGGCATCGAGATAGCGCTCCCAGACGCCGTCGACGCCCAAGCTGTCCCAAAGCGCCATGTTGTCCGAGTTGTCGAGCGGCAGGCCCTCCAGGAAGTGGATGGAGCCGATCACGTAGTCGTAAGGTACGCAGAGCTCTGCGAGCTCTTCCTGGCGCCCGGGAAGCCAATCGGCCTCGACGCCGTGCACGAGGCGCATGCGACTCCCCGCCTGCTCGAGCAGGCGCTGCTCTCTGTCGAGGTCTTCCAGATAGGAGCAGGCCTCTTGGGCGGACATGCTGTCCTCGCAAAGCGGGTCAAGGCTTGCAGGCAGGGAGAGATGCTCCGTCTGCGCATAGACGGCGAGGCCGGCGTTGCGGGCGGCCTCGACCATGTCATGCACGCTGCCCTCCCCATGACCCGAGTACGCGCTGTGCGAATGGCAGTCGATCAAAGGAGTCGCCATGACAGCACCTACCTGAGCGCTTGCGGGAGCGCCTCGAGAAAGCGCTCGATGTCGTGCTCGGTGGTCTTCGCCCCAAAGCTCAATCGAAGCGAGCCGTAGGCTTTGGCTTTGGGTATGCCGCAGGCCATGACCACGTAGCTCGGGTCCAAGCTGCCCGTCGAGCAAGCGCTGCCGCTGCTCACGGCAAAGCCCAGCGTATCGAGGCGCTGCACGAGCGTCTCACCCTCCAAGCCCTCTGCTATGAGGCTCAGCGTATGGGGGACGCAGCAGGAGTCGTCGACAAGCGTAGGCGCGATCTTATGCGCCGCATCGAGCGCACTGATGCCCGCCAGGAGCTTCTCGCGCAGGCGTTGGGCATGGTCCCAGCTGCCCTTGCGCTCATCGACTGCGTACTCGACGGCTGCCGCCATGCAGAGCGCGCCCATGACGTTGGAGGTACCGCTTCTCAAGCCCGCCTCCTGCCCGCCGCCGCGCACGAGCGGCTGCACCTTGGTGCCGCGGCGGATATAGACAGCGCCCACCCCTTTGAGCGCGCCGATCTTATGGGCCGAGAAAGAAGCGGCATCGACGCCGCTGGCCTCGAGATCGAACGGCAGCTTCCCCAGTGCTTGCACGCAATCGGTCATAAACCTGGCCTTGTGAGCATGGGCGACACCGGCAAGCTCGCGCACCGGCTGTATGGTGCCCAGCTCGTTGTTGACGGCCATGACGCTCACCACGGCGCATCTCCTACCGCAGGCGTCCACCTCGCCCAAGACGCGCTCGAGCGCATCCGGGGTGACGATGCCGCGTTTATCGGCAGGCACTTGACGCACGTCGAATCCGTGCCTCTTGAGGGCAGCCGCAGCGTCGAGCACGGCATGATGCTCGATGTTGCTCGTAACGATACAGGTACCGGAAGGCTTGGCGTTGGGCTCGATCAAACCGGCAACGAGCATGTTGTCGCCCTCGGTACCGCCGCTGGTAAACGTAATCTCTGCCGGCTGGCGAGCCCCCAAAGCGCTGGCGATGCGCGCTCGGGCCTCTTGGAGCTGGGCGCGCGCCTGGCGTCCCTCGGCGTACAGCGAGTTGGCGTTGGCCCAACTGGCCTGAGCTATGCAGTCGGCTAGGCGCTCGTCGAATGGCGCCGTGGCAGCATAGTCGAGATACACCCTGCCGTTATCTTTCCCGCAATCCCCAAGACCCACGGTTATCGCGCTCCGGCAGCACGGATGGCCTCTATGGCAGCAGCGCGGTCTGTGTGCTTGAAGACGGCACTGCCGGCGACGAGAAGGTTCGCCCCGGCTTCACAGACCAAGGGCGCCGTATCGACGCCGATGCCACCGTCCACCTCGATGAGGATGTCGCGTCCCAAAGCAGTGCAGCGCTCCTTGACCTGGGCGACCTTATCGGCGCTGGCGGGAATGTAGCTCTGCCCGCCGAACCCGGGATGGACGCTCATCACGAGCACCATGTCTACGACACGCAGGATGTCGTCCTCGATGCGGCAGACCTCGGTCTCGGGGTTTATGGCGATGCCCGCCTTGGCGCCGTCGGTATGGATAGCCTCAATCACCTCGAGCGCATCGTCTGCCCCCCACACGGCCTCGCGGTGAAACGTGCACATATCGGCGCCCGCATCCAGATACCAGGGCACCTGGTCTTTGGGGTTCGAGATCATGAGATGGACATCCAGCGGGACGTCGACGAGCTTCTTGAGCGCCTTGACATGGTTGGGGCCGATGGTGAGGTTGGGGACGAAATGCCCGTCCATGCAGTCGACGTGCACCCAATCGGCACCTCCGGCGCAGATCTCTTTGACATCGGCGCCAAGGGACATGAAATCAGCGCTCAGGATCGAGGGAGCGACAAGCGGTCTGGTCATAGTGAATCTCTCCTGTACTGTCGAGCAGCGAAACCCCATCTGGTGCAGAAGCCCCTACGGGCGAAACTCCGGCGCGCTGGGCCTGGCAAGCAGGGAGCGCAGGGCGTCTTTGGCGGGCAGGTCCTCCCAGAGCACGCGGCGCATGACCTCGGCGATGGGCATCTCCACCCCGCGCTTGCGCGCGGCATCCGTCACGGTGACGCATGCCACCGCGCCCTCGGCGATCTGGTGCATGCGCTCCTCGAAGTCCTTGAGCGTCTTTCCCTGGGCGAGCATCTCGCCCAGGGTGCGGTTGCGTGAGTGCTTGGAGGTGCAGGTGGCGATCAGGTCGCCCATGCCGGCAAGGCCCATGCAGGTATGCGAGTCGCCGCCCATGGCGCTTGCCAAGCGCGACATCTCCATGCAGCCTCGTGTGATGAGGCTCGCCGAGGCGTTGTCCCCCAAGCCCAAGGCCTCGCACATGCCGTTGGCAATGGCGACGATGTTCTTTGCAGCAGCGCAGACCTCCACGCCGATGACGTCCGTCGTGGTATAGACGCGCAGGTAGCTCGTAGAGAAGAGCTCCTGGAAGTACAGCGCCGTCTTCTCGTAGGTGCAGGCCACGCAGGTGGCCGCGGGAAGCTCGCGGGATATCTCCTCCGCATGGTTGGGGCCGGAGAGCACCGCGATGCGCTCGCTTCCGCCCAGCTCCTCGATGAGGATATCGACCATGGTGTTGCCGGTCTGGGCCTCGATGCCCTTGGACAAGACGATGACAGGGCAGCGGCTGTCGATGAAGGGCTTGATAGCCTGCGCGGTCTCGCGCACAGCACTCGAGGGGGTGACGAGCACGACGCTTTGCGCGCCGGTGCAAGCCTCCTCGAAGCTGTTGGTGCACCATACGCCCTTAAGCTCGACGTCTTTGAGATAGCGCGGGTTCCTATGGGTCTCGTTGATGGCGGCCGGGGTGTCCGCGTTGTGCGACCACAGCGCCACCTCTACCCCCTTGAGCCCCAGAAGCCGCGCGATGGCAGTGCCCCAGGAACCCGAGCCGATGACAGCGACCTTACTCATTGCCTACCTCGCTTTCGTGTGCCGCCTGCTTAGGCGACTTACCCAAAGAGAACTTAGGCTCGCAGCCCTTGGCAAGGCGCGAGATATTGGCACGGTGGGCGAAGACCACCATGACGCTGATCAAGATACCGAAAACCGCAAAGGGCGCAGAGCCAAGGTGGAACACGATGCACCACACGGTAACGGACACCGCTGCGGCGATCGAGCCGACGCTCACGATACGCGTGGCGACAGCAAGCACGATGAAGACCACGACGATGCCCGCGGCGATGGGCGGAGAGGCCACGAGGAGCGACCCGAACCCCGTCGAGATGCCCTTCCCGCCCTTGAAGTGCAGCCAAGGGCTGTAGATATGGCCCGCGATGGCGAAGAAGGCGCTGCCGATCAAGAAGGCATCGGCCAGAGAGGCGCCAGCCCCCAGGATGAAGACGGCCAGGCGCGCCAAGCCGACGGCAGCCGCGCCCTTGAGTATGTCGCACAAGAGGACGGCGACACCGCCTTTGGCGCCGAGCATGCGGTTGGAGTTGGTGGCGCCGATACTGCCGGAGCCGCCGCTTCGCGGATCGACGCCGAAGAAGACGCGCCCGATGATCACGCCGCAGGGGATCGACCCCAAGGCGAAGGCCGCGACATAGCAGGCGACCAGGATCGCAACAAGGCTCTGCATATGCACCAGGCCCTAGTTCTTGCGCTTGAAGTGCATGCGGATGGGAGTGCCCCCAAGCTCGAAGGTCGCCCTCATGCGGTTTTCGAGATAGCGGCGGTAGTTGTCGTCGATGAGCTCCGGCGCGTTGCAGAAGAACGTGAACGCCGGGGGCTGGACGTCGGTCTGGGTCATGTAGTTGAGCTTGAGGCGCTTGGTCCCCTTGGACACCGTATGCCCGAAATCACGCAGCTCCGTGAGGAAGTGGTTGAGCTTGTTGGTGGCGATCTTGGCGGAGTAGCCCTTGTAGACCTCGTCGATAGCATCCCAGATGCGATGGCAGGAGCGCCCGGTGAGCGCGCTCACGGTGAGGACGGGCGCATAGCTCACGAAGCTCAGGCGGTCTTGGACGAAGTCCTTGATGTCGTCGCGGCGACCGGGGTCTGTGACGAGGTCCCATTTGTTGACGATGGTGATCATCGCGCAACCTCGCTCCTTGGCGAGAGCCGCAACGCGCTGGTCTTGGTCTGTGAGGCCCAAAGTGGCATCGATCATGAGCAAGGCGACGTCCGCGCGGTCGATGGCGCGAAGGCTGCGCACGAAGCCGTAGTACTCGACATCTTGGTCGATGGCGCTCTTCTTGCGTATGCCCGCCGTATCGACGATGCGGTAGCACTTGCCATCGTGCTCGACCACGGTGTCTATCGCATCGCGCGTAGTGCCCGCATGGTCGGCGACGATAGAGCGCTCTTTGCCCACCAATCGGTTGGTGAGCGACGACTTGCCCGCGTTAGGGCGCCCGATGATCGCGACGTTGATGGCGTCGTCGTCTTGGGGCTCGTCATCGCAAGCGGGGAGCTTCGCAACCAAGTCGTCGAGCAGGTCGCCCGTTCCGTGACCGTGACCGGCTGAAATCGGGTAGGGATCGCCCAAACCGATGCTGTAGAACTCCCAGATGGGGCTCTCGTCGGCCGGGTTGTCAATCTTGTTGACGCAGAGCATGACCGGCGTCTTGGTGCGCTTGAGGACGCTTGCGATGCGCTGGTCCTCCTCCGTCATGCCTGTGCGCCCGTCGACGAGGAAGATGATGACATCGGCCTCGTCGCAGGCCGACATAGCCTGCGCGGTGATGGACTCCTGGAAGCGGTCCGCATCCCCCAAGGCGATGCCGCCGGTGTCGATCATCATGAAGCTGACGCCGTTCCAATCCGCCTCATGGTACGAGCGGTCGCGCGTGACGCCGCGCATCTCGTGGACGATAGCGTCCTCCGACTGGCATATTCTGTTGATGAGCGTGGATTTGCCCACGTTAGGGCGTCCCACGATAGCTACGATAGGCAGGGCCATGGGGTCCTCTTTCTGTGATAGGTCAACCGCGCTATTCTATCCTATGAAGGCTATGGCAAGAACAGATGTTGTCTTTTAGGCGCAATACAGCGCGGGGGCGGACACCGCTTGGCGAAGACCATCTGCCGCTGCATCATGCAGCTGTGATGCCAGCCTGCCAAAGGCAGCCTACAAGGCGGCGAGCAGGCACTCGATGACGTCGCAGCTTGTGGCTACGTCGCAGCCTGTGGCGTCGACGATGTCCTCGAGCCGCTTGTCGTCGAGCGTGAGATCGCTTGCGTTGAAGGCCACAGCCGGGATGAGCACCTTGCCTTCCGGTTTGGCGTCTTGGAGTGCGGCGATCATATCCTGCGCCGTGAGCAAGCCCGCGACGTCGACGTTTCCCCCAAAGAAACGGTTCTTCACGGCGATGACGCGCACCTCGCTCGCATCGAAGGTCTGCTCGACGAGCTTGCCCAGCACCTTGTTGAAGCCCTCCCCCGTGAGGATCGTCACGCAAGGGCCCTCATGCGCGCTGGCAGCTGCGAGAAGCTCCGGTTTGGCCGCCGCCCAATCGTCGATGAAGCTGCGCATCATGCCAATGCCGTCTTCGAACTGCGGGAAGCCATCGTAGAACTCGGCCGGCGGGAAGTCGTACCCTGCGCAGAGATAGAACTCGTCGCTGATGTGGTACTTGGTAACGCGCGTGTCGTTGCGCGAATCCTCCTGGAACTCGCGTACCGTGTCGATGAGCTGCGCGGCTGCATTGGGGTCGTCGCTAAAGGAGCTCGTGAAGCGGTCTTGGAACTTTGTGAACCCCAAGGGGACCAAACCGCAGCTCAAGACGCCCGGATGCGACTCGACCCACCCCAATGTCTTGACCAGCTCCTCTCCGTCGTTGACGCCCGGGCACACCACCAATTGCGCATGGACCTCGATGCCGGCATCGAGCAGGCGCTCCAAGACCTCCATGCCGCGCTCGGCGTTGCGCCCTATGAGTTCGCGGCGCACCTCGGGCGACACGGCATGCAGGCTCACATGGAGCGGGCTTAGGTGCAAGGTGACGATGCGGTCGAAGTCCTCCTCGGTCACGTTGGTGAGGGTGACGAAGTTTCCCTGCAGAAAGCTCAGGCGGTAGTCGTCGTCGCGCAAGGTGAGCGTCGGGCGCATATGCTTGGGGAGCATGCGCATGAAGCAGAAGGTGCAGGCGTTCCTGCATTCGGTTATCTCGTCGAAGATGCAATCCGCGAACGTGATGCCCCAGTCCTCGCCTGCCTCGCGCTCCAAGACCGCCACATCGCCTTCGCTCGTGGTTATCTCGACCTCGAAGCCGTCGGCCTGCCACTGCCACTCGATCATATCGCGCAGCGGCACGCCGTTGACATGCGTGAGCACATGGCCGGGCTCGAGCCCGACGCACCAGGCAGGCGACTCCTCCTCTATCGCGAGGATGCGCGCGCTGCAAGGGAGGACAGGTGTGTGCTCGACATCCCAGGCCATCAAGCCCAGCTCTCCAAGACGCCCACGACCTCGTCTATGTGCGACTGGGGCGTGGAGGCGCCTGCGGTGACGCCCACGTGCTCGCACCCTGCGAACCAAGCGCGCTCGAGCTCTGCGGCGCTCTCGATATGGTGGGTGCTGCAGGACAGCGAGCATATCTCGACCAAGCGGCGCGTATTGCCGCTATTGCGCCCGCCGATGACGACCATGCAGTCGCAGCGAGAAGCGAGCTCGTTTGCAGCCTGCTGGCGCTGCTGGGTGGCATTGCAGATGGTCTTGAAGGCCTTGACCTCGTCGCAGCGGTCCTCCAAGGCGGCAAGCACCTCGTTGTAGCGCCTCTCGCTCTGCGTCGTCTGAACCACGACGCCCACTTTGGCAGGAAGCCGGGCGGGGAGCTCCTCAGGGTCCTCGACTACCGCGATGACGGCGTCTGCACCCCAGGCCCTGATTCCCTCGACCTCAGCATGGCCCGCCTCCCCCACGATGACGACGGCGTAGCCCTCCTCGCCGAGCCTGCGGGCATTGAGCTGGACCTTGCTCACGAAGGGACAGGTCGCGTCTATCACGTTGAAGCCGCGCGAAGAGGCCTCGTCGATCACCTGCGGCGAGGTGCCGTGGCTGCGTATGACGACGCTGCCGCTGCCGGCCTCATCCAAGCTCGCGGCCTCGAGAACGCCCTCGTCAGCGAGCTGGGCGACGACTATGGGGTTGTGGATCAAAGGCCCCAGGGTATGCACCGGCTGGGGCGCGTCCTTGCAACCCAAGGCAAGCGACAAGGCGCGGTTCACGCCATAGCAGGCCCCTGCCTTGCTTGCGACCTCAACGCGCATGGCCTATCTCCCGCCTTCCAGATACGCGGGGTCCACCTCGCCGTACGGGGGAAGACCAGGGCGTATGGGGGCTGGGTCCGCGCTGTCACGCAGAGCGAAAACCTGCGACATGGTGTCGCGCACGATGGTATCCGTGCGCTCGTCTTTGGGAAGCGACTTGTAGCTGGCGATGTCGATGGGGTCGCCGAAGCTCACCGTGAGCTTGGGAAAGCGCAAAAACGGCTTGCCGCAAGGCCGGATGCGATCTGTTCCGGTTATGCCCACGGGCACGATCTTGGCCTTGCCCATGTTGGCGATGAGCACGAATCCCGCATGGGGCTTGTAGACCTTGTCCGGGGTCCTCATGCGCGTGCCCTCGGCGAAGACGCAAACGGTCTCGCCGCGCTTGAGCGCCTTGGACGCGCGCTTGATGGCCTTGGTATCGGCGCTCTCGGGCTCGACGGGGATAGCTCCCACGCGAGAGATCATCCCCTTGAAGACAGGCACGCGCCAGAGGTTCGCACGCGCCAGAAAGCGCGTGTTGAGCGGATTGGCGGCCGCCCAAAGCGCCACTGGGTCGAAGTACGAGACATGGTTGGCGACGAAGAGCACCGGGGTGCCGTCTTGAGGGACCTTGTCAAAGCCGCGCACCTCGAGGCGGTACAAGAGCTTGCAAAGCGGGACGATAACCGCACGACATGCCCCCAAAAGCCATGTGCGCGGCTTGTGGTTCGCATGCTCGATGGGGACCTCGAAGTACTCCTCGGGCTTGGAGCCGATAGGAATGCGCTTGGCGAGCTGCGGGTCTTCCTGTGCGCGCGCGCCTGTTTGCTTGCCGGTATCCGTCATGTCCGCTTACCTAAGCGCGGCTGCGAGCGAGCGTTGCGATGGCCTCGCAGACCTCGTCGATGCTCATGCCGGTGGTGTCGAGGCTTCGTGCGTCGTCTGCGGGCCTGAGAGGAGCGACATCGCGCGTGGAGTCCGCCTCGTCGCGGGCGACGATGTCTTCGAGGATGCGCTGCGCATCCGTCTCGCCAAAGCCGCGGGCCTCGTTTTGCAGCGCGCGACGACGTGCGCGCTCTTGGGCGCTTGCCGTGAGGAACACCTTGACCTCTGCGTTGGGGAACACGACCGTCCCTATATCGCGGCCCTCCATGACGATGTCCTGCGTCGCGGCGATCGAGCGCTGCTGGTTGGTGAGTGCGTCCCTCACACCGGGAACGGCGCTCACGGCGCTCACGCTCTTGTCGATACGCGGGGTGCGGATCTCGAGCGTCACGTCATTTCCGGCGATGTCGACCTTGCTTGCCAGCGGGCCTGCCCCGTCATGCGAGAAGCTGATGGCGTTGTCGCGGGCAAGCTGCTCGAGCGCTTGCGCATCGTCGAGCGCGATGCCGCGCTCGAGGGCGAGCCAGGCGATGCAGCGGTACATCGCGCCGGTATCGAGGTAGTAAAAACCCAAAAGCTCGGCCACCTTCTTGGCAACCGTTGACTTTCCAGAGCCCGCAGGCCCATCGATAGCGATAATCATCGAGAACTCCTGTAAGAACGCGTTCGTCGTACAGCGCGCCTGAAAGGCGCGCGACCCTAGATGATAACAGGGCGATGCGGCCTGCGGGGCGACTTAGGCCAACAGCGCCTCTATATCCCCGTAAAAGGACGGCCAGCTCACACTCACGCAGGCTGCGTCGTCTAGGGTCACCACGGCCTCACTCGCAAGGCCCATGAGATACCAGGTCATCGCAAGGCGATGGTCATGATGCGTGCCCATGACGACGGCCTCGTCGTCCATACGCGCAGCAATCTCCCATAGGGGTGCGCCGGTGCCCTCGATGAGCAGGTCGTCGCCTTGCGCATGTGCCTTGACGCCAAATGCCGCAAGCCCGTCGATGATGGCGGCAAAGCGATCGCTCTCCTTGACACGCAGCTCTCCCGCACCCTTGAAGACGGTGGTGCCCTCTGCGGCGGCAGCGGCGATGGCGAGCACCGGGATCTCGTCTATCAGCGTTGGGATCTCTGCTGCGGCGACCTCGCATCCCGCAAGAGAGGGCGCATAGGCAACGCGCACATCGCCCACCTGCTCTGCCCCGACCAAGCGCATGTTCTCATAGGCAACCTGAGCCCCCATGCGCTTGAGCACCTCGAACGCGCCCGTGCGCGTGGGGTTGAGCAAGACGTCCTCGATGCACACCTCGCTATCCTCGATGACGCTTGCGGCAACGGCCACGAAAGCGGCAGAGGAGGGGTCTGCGGGAACGGACATATCATGCGCATGCAGGCTCTGCGGCCCGGTGATGCTCGCCGTAAGGCCCTCGACATCGACCTGGGCGCCGAAGGCAGGCAGCAGCAGCTCTGTGTGGTCGCGGCTCTTGGCAGGCTCGCAGACGCTCGTTGCACCCTGTGCGCAAAGGCCTGCGAGCAAGACGGCGCTTTTCACCTGAGCCGAGGCCTTGGGGCTGTCGTAGGCGATGGGATGCAGGGGCTGGACTGCGGGCCTGATATGCACGGGAAGGGTTCCCGTCTCGCTCTCTATGCAAGCGCCCATCTGCGTAAGCGGGTCGATGACGCGGCGCATCGGGCGGGCGGAAAGAGAGTCGTCCCCGGTGAGGACGGCGTCCACCCCCAAACCGCAGGCAAGCCCCATGAGAAGGCGCGTCGTGGTCCCGGAGTTTCCGCAATCGATACGGACGCAGTCCTCGCAAGACGGATGACCGCCGAAACCGCAGATATCGGCCTCGATCCCATGCTCGCCGTCATGGCGCTCGACAGCAGCACCCAGGGTCTCCACAGCGGCGAGGCTCGAGAGCACGTCGTCGCTCGGCAGCAAGTCGCTCAGATGGCTGGTACCGCTCGCAAGGGCGGAGAAGAGAACGGCGCGATGCGACAGCGACTTGTCGCTGGGAACGCGAATGGAACCTCTCAATGGCATGGGTGCACCCTCCTGGTCAGAATCGATGGTCGCCTTATGCGATGCGGATGGGATGCATCGTAAAGGCTCTGGGCTTAGGCGGCGATGCGGCTTACAGCGCCTTGAACGAGAAGTCGAAGCCGGCGTTGATGAGCTCTCCGCCAAAGCGGCCCATATCGCCCTCGTCCGTGAGGATGAGCTCGAGCACGGCGCTCGCCTCGTTGATATGGTCGATCTCGATGCTCTGGATATTGCACCCGGCATGCCCTGCCATGCCCGTTACCTCGGCGATGATGCCGGGACGGTCGGTCATGGGGATGCGCACCTGCGTGAGCTTGGCCGAATCCGGGATCCACTTGGCGGGAAGCGACTGCCTGAGCTTGGCACTGCGCGTGAGCAGGGCGTTGAGGGCCTGGGCGTCCTTGGCGCGGATGGCGTCTTCGAACTGACCCAGGATAGAGCGCATCTCGCCTAGGCCCTGGGCCAGCGCCTCGCAGTTGTCGAGCGCAATGCCCGTCCAAAGGCGCGGGCTGCCCGCCGCGATGCGCGTGGAGTCCTTGAAGCCGCCGGCAGCCAAGCGCAAGAGCTCGCGCCGCTCGTCGGCATGGTTCGCCGCAAGCTCCACAAGCGAGCTTGCGACCATATGGGGCACATGGCTCACGATGGCAACGGCGCTGTCATGTTGGTCGCGATCGATGGAGATGATGCGCGCGCCCAAGGCCGAGAACGCCTCGTGCAGCTTGAGGAAGACGTCGTCTCGGGTGCTGCCGTCTGGGCACAAGATCCAATAGGCCCCCTGGAAGAGGTCTGCGCGCGCGCCGTCGAAGCCGTTGACCTCGCTGCCGGCCATAGGATGTCCCGGCAGGTAGAGGCTCGCATCGCCAAGCTCTTCGCTCGCGATCTTGGTGATGACCTTCTTGGTAGAGGCGGTGTCTGTGACGATCCCGTCGAAGCCCGCCTCGCGCAAGCGCGAGAACCACTCCCGCGCCGCGAAGACGGGGATAGCCAAGACGACGAGGTCGGCGAAACCGGGGGCGATCCAATCTGCCACTTGGGCATCGCCGCACAGCGCGGCTCCGTCAAGCGCCCCGGCTGCCAACGCCGCATCGAGCGACTCGAGTGAAGTGTCGACGCCGTAGACGGCAACCTGCGGGTCGTTGGCCTTGACAGCAGCGGCGATAGAGCCGCCTATGAGGCCCACGCCCACGACGACGATTCTCTTGAAGGGGATTGGCATCGCTCACCTCTTTTGACGACAATGGCATCAAACCAACGCCCGCGAGACGGCGCGAGGATTCGATGCCACATGCGAATTCACAAAATCTCGACGATTATACGATAGAATCCCATGCGTTTATACCAAAGCTCGAGGAGGCGGCATTTGAAGCGCGTAGTGTCGGCAGTGACGGCGGCATCGCTGTGCATGGCATTGGCAGGTTGTTTCCAAGCAACGGACCAAAAAGCCCAGCCAAGCACGCAAGATGACACCCAACAATCAGCAGACGCAGGTAAGGACAGCCAGAAGGACGCGTCCCAAGGCGAACAAGAGCCCCAAATAGGCGTTGTCGACGTGAAAAACGGCGCTTTGGGCCCTGTGATACTGAGCGATCCCTACGCATCGGGCATCCACCATGCCTGGCTCAAGATCGCCGGCTACGAGCGCATGGAGATAGAGATCTACTCGGACGACGCGCCGGAGACGGCGGCGTTGTTCTGCAAGCTCGTGCGCAAGGGCTACTACGACAACAAGCAGCTCGAAGGACTCATGCCCAACCTCTACGCCACCTTGGGCGACTACTCGGGAAAGACCGACGGCCAAAACACCGTCGACGGCGAGTTCGACGAGGCGGGCTTCAAGGGCAACACCATCGGCCTCAAACGCGGCGTCATAGCCATGTCGCGCGAGGCAGGCGATGAGGGCTCCTCCAAAGACGCCAAAGACCCCAAAGCGCAAGGCACCGCAGACGCCGGCCCACAAGACGTCGACAGCGATGCCGCGCACCTCTACGTCTTCTTAACCAACGCGAGCTACCTCGACGGCAAGTACGCGGGGTTCGCAAAGATCACATCGGGTATATCGACGTTCGACTCGATCTGCGCAAGCGTCCAGTCGAGCACCCAGACCAACAAGAAGGGCAAGATAAAGAAGGCGAAGGACTGCCCCGTCATCAAGTACATATCACTGGAGGATTAAGCTCGGTTTAAGGTAAGCCGGGCATACTGGCAAGGTTAGGTTAGCGAAGGACAAGGAGAACGCATTGAAGAAGATCGTCGCCACTGTCGCAAGCGTCGCGCTTGCATGCACGCTCGGTTTCGGGGTCGCGGGATGCGGCAGCACCAAGGCCGCCGACACCAGCTCGAGCTCCTCGAGCACCAGCTCCTCTGCAAGCGACAGCTCGAGCTCGTCTAGCACGGACGCCACCTCGAAAAGCGATGAGACGGACTATGTCTCCACAGTCGATGCAGACGACGTCTACGCCTCCGGCACCCACCACGTCACCCTCAAAGTGAAAGGCTACGATCCCATCACCCTCACGCTCGATGCAGACAGCGCGCCTGTCACCGTGAGCACCTTCTGCAAGCTCGTGAAGAAGGGCTACTACGACGGCCTTACCTTCCATCGCATCGTCGACGAGTTCTGCCTGCAAGGCGGCGACCCCAACGGCAACGGCACGGGTGGCAGCGGCCAGGCCATCTTGGGCGAGTTCAGCGAGAACGGCGTGGACAACAAGCTCGCAGACAACTACAAGCGCGGCACGCTGGGCATGGCGCGCGCGACAGACGCCAACTCCGGCGAGGGACAGTTCTTCATCACCCTCTCCAAGACCTATGCCTCGAGCCTCAACGGCAAGTACGCGGCCTTTGGAAGCATCGACAAGAAAGGCATGAAAGTCATCGACCAGATCGTAAGCGACTACAGCAAATACGCCGACGAGGACCAAAGCGGCACAATCACCAAGAAATCCAAGCAGCCCGTCATCAAATCCATGGAGATCGTCGACTAAGAGCACCCAACGCAAAGCGCGCCACCGCGCATAAGAGAGCAAACGGGGAGCTTGGCTATCGAACCGGGCTCCCCTTCTCTTTGCGTATACAGCAGGGCAAGCACGCACGCAGCGAACTGCCGACGCAAGCAGCCCTTATGAGCGAATATCCCTTAGGAGCGGATATGGTTGTAGACGTACATGACCACAACCGTAGCGGCGAAGACCATGATGCCGATCATCGCGAATGAGGGCACATAGCTGCCCGTGACCTGTGCCAAAAGGCCGGGGATGAGATTGAATACGAAGCCTCCCGTGGCATAGGCGCTCTGGAAGTCACGCGCCACCTTGGCACGCGCGTGCGCCTGGGAGAACTCGATCGCCCACACGGAAAGCCCCGTAGAGCCGATAGATGCGCCCAACCCGAACATTACAACGCCGATCGCGCAGACCCATTGGATATTGAGCGGCGCCGTGCAACACAAGGCAAGACCAGATACGAAGGAGGCCAAGATGAGCAGCGAGGCCCTCTTGGTTCCTATGGCATCCATCATCGCCCCGGCACCGAACTTCCCCACGACCAGCGCGACACCTGCGACAGAGACCATCGCCGCGGCGAAGTACTCATCGAAGCCGCTCGTGCTCATGAGTATGCCCACATAGGCGATACCGCCTGTGCAGCCCGCTCCCACGCCCACGATAGCGATGACGAGAAGCACATAGAGCGCACGGGGAAGCTCCCTGCCGCAAGCCTGGTGCTTGCTTGCCAGATGATGCGCAGCAGGAGTGGTATGCGGCTCGAGCCCCATGTCGCGCGGAGAGTTCCTCAAGAGCAGGTACACGAACACCGCGACCGCGAAGGCGAAGACGGCCTCGAACAAGAAGGCCGCATGCAGGCCGGCGGCGTTTATTATGCGAACCGTGACAAGGGGGAACAGCGCACCGGCAACACCGCTTCCAGCTGCGGAGAAACCCGATGCCTTGCCGACGTCGTCTTTAAACCAACGCCCGATGACCAAGGTCATACCCACGGCACCGCCGAAGCCGTAGCCGATACCGCACAAGACCGCTCCCAGAGCGAACAACGCAAACCCATTGGCAAGGGAGTAGACCAGAAAGCCCAAGCCCGTCATACCCGTGGCGAGCGCGATGCCCAAGCGGCAGTCAAGGCGCTTGAAGTACTGGGCAACGAGAAACGTGGCAAGCAGGGACACCAGCGCGCGTATGGACAAAACCATGCCTGCAAGGGCGTCGTTCATACCCTCTACGGCGACGATGTAGTGCTGGTAGACGCCAAACGAAGTGCTCGGCAGGCCGATATTGACAAAGAAGAAAGAGAAGCAGCAAAGGCATATGACCTTGTCGTAGTTCGATCTGAAGATGATGCTCACTCCAATAAGACGCGCTTGCCTTGCTGGTCACCCATCATAACCCCGCGTAGCGCAGCCTCCTTAAGCGCATTTGCCAACGCATCCGCATCCTGGGGCGGGCGGCAAAAAACCACCGGCTGCCCGCAGGGCAAAGAAAACGCGCCCAGCCGCAAATTGGCCGGGCGCGCAGACGATGAGAGAGGCTGGTGCTTAGTAGACCATGCCCATTGCCTCGCGCACCTGCGCGAGTGTCTCGTCGGCGATGCGGTTGGCCTTCTTATTGCCCTCGTGCAGGACTTCTTTGACGTAGTCCATATCCTGGGCAAGCTCCTCGCGGTGTGCGCGAAGCGGTGCCAGGTAGTCGTTGATGGACTGGGTGACGTAGGCCTTGAGCGCGCCGCCGCCGCCGTTGCCGATCTCTGCCGCGATATCCTCCTGTGCGCGCCCTGTGGCCAGATGCGCTGTGGTAAGAAGCGCCGACACGCCGGGGCGGTTGGCAGGGTCGTAGGTGATGTTGCGGTCTGAATCCGTGGGGGACTTCTTGATGAGCTTGGCGGTCTCATGCGCGGTCATAGAAAGCGAGATGCCGTTGCCGTAGCTCTTGGACATCTTGCGGCCGTCGAGACCGGGAACCTCGATGACGTCCGACAAAACGGCGTCAGGCAAGGGGAACACCTTGTCGTAGCGCTCGTTGAAACGCCTCGCAAGCAAGCGCGTGGCCTCGATATGGGGCAGCTGGTCCTTGCCAACAGGCACCACGTTGCCCTTGCAGAAGAGGATGTCGCAGGCCTGGTGCACCGGGTAGGTAAGAAGCAGACCCGTGAGCTGATGGCCGGATGCCTCCTGCTCGGCCTTCACCGTCGGGTTGCGCTCGAGCTCCGCCTCGCTGATGAGGCTTAAGAAGGGCAGCATGAGCTGGTTGAGGGCGGGGACCTGGGAATGCGTGAAGATCATCGTCTTCTCCGGGTCGATGCCGGCAGCCATGTAATCGATGACCATGTTGTAGACGTTGTCTTGGATGTTGGCGGTGGTATCGCGATCGGTGATGACCTGGTAGTCTGCGATGATGATGTTGGTCCTGATGCCCCTGTCCTGAAGCTCGACACGGCCCTTGAGCGTCCCGAAGTAATGCCCGATGTGCAAACGCCCCGTGGGCCTGTCGCCCGTGAGCATCGTGTACTTCGACGGGTTGACGTCGAAATCAGCGCGAATCTCGTTGCTGCGCTTAAGCGCTGCCTCGAAGCTTCCCTCGTTAGCCATATGCGAACCTCTCAAACTCTAAGACTGTAACTTTTTTATGATACCACCG
>CAVCDT010000001.1:39440-43541 GCA_963600995.1 Akkermansia muciniphila
GCACAGGGGCCCTCAAACCCCGGCAGGGTGCGGGCTTGCGTCTAGACGAGCCCGGTGAGCTCCTTGAGTACGGCGACCTCCTGATCGTCGAGCATGCGCCATGCGCCTTGGGGTAAGTCCCCTAGGGAAAGGGGCCCGAAGACGTCGCGATGCAGCTCGATCACCGGGTGCCCGATAGCCGCGAACATATGCTTGACCTGCCGCTTGCGCCCCTCGTGGATCGTGATGCTCGCATGGGAGCTATCCGCTGCAGCGCTGTCTATGCTCACCTTGGCCGCGGCGCAGGAGTAGCCCTCGGGCAAAATCAAGCCTCCCGCACGCAGGGGCGTGAGGTCGCGCTCACGCAAGCGCCCCTTCACCGTCACGCGGTAGGTCTTGTCAACGTGATGGGCAGGATGCAAGAGGGCAGGTCCCATATCGCCGTCTGTCGAGAAGAGCAGAAGCCCCGTCGTGTCCATGTCGAGCCTTCCCAGCGGATAAAGCCCCGGGTAGACGTCGCAGGGGACGAGGTCGGCCACGCAGGGGCGCCCATGAGGGTCGCTCATGGTGGTGATGTAGCCGGCGGGCTTGTTGAGCATGATATAGACGCAGCCGTCGAAGAGCTCGACCAACCTCCCGTCGACGCGCACCTCGTCGCAACTCGGGTCGACCTTGCAGCCAAGGTCGCGCCTGACCTCGCCGTTGACCTCGACGCGTCCGGCGCTGATGAGGTCCTCGCTGCGACGGCGGCTGGCAACGCCGCTGCGTGCGAGGAACTTCTGCAGGCGCATGGGGTAGTTCACCTCGCTGGGGGCGTTTTGCGGCTTAGGGCTCATCCACATCTCCCCTACCATCCACCGCACCGTCTGCGCTGGCATCTGCAGGAATCTCTTCGTCACCTGCAAACGCGACCTTCTGGGTCGCAGACTCGGCGATGAGCGCAGCGACAGCCTGCGAGTCGTCCTCGCGCTCGTCGTCGCCATAGTCGACCTCTTGGGCAACGATGTCGCCCTCGATGCTGAGCACCACCTGGGGTCGGGCGTAATCGCCTGCATCGGGATCGTCATCGTAGGAAGCGGCATCGCTTGCCCCCAAGCGCTGTCGTATGAACTCGCGCGTGGCCTCGTCCGGGGCGAAGTCCTCCAAGGGCGGGAGGTCCTTGACGCTCTTGAGCCCGAACTTCTCGAGGAAGGCCTTGGTCGTGCCGTAGAGGATCGCGCTTCCCGCGCCCTTCTCGCGGCCCAGCTCCCTCACGAGCCCCTTCTCGACAAGGGAGCTCACCACTCCCTCGCTGCTCACGCCGCGGATAGCGTTGACGGAGGCTCGGGTAACGGGCTGATGGTAAGCGATGACGGCGAGCGTCTCGAGGGCAGCTTGGCTCATGCGCCGCGTGTCCCAGCTCACGACATAGCCCTCAATGAGCTCGTGGTATGCAGGATGGCTGAAAAAACGCCACCCGCCCGCGATCTCCATGAGCTGCATGCCACGGTTGTCGGCCTCGTATTCGTCTTTGAGCTTATGTAGGAGCCGCTCGGCATCCTGCAGGCTCACATCCATGAACGTAGACAGACGCGCAGAGGTGACCGGCTCATCGCTCACAAAGAGCAAAGCCTCGGCTGCGCCCATCAGATATGCGTCTTCGCTATCTCGCGTCATAGCTGATCCTCGCCTTCGCGTTGTGCGTATGTGTCGTCAAGGCCGTCCTCGAAGCCGAGCTGCTGCGCCTGCTGCGCCAGGCTCGGGTCTTCGGGCATGCCCCAATCGGGTACGGAGAAATCGGTGATCTGCGGGGCGTCGTCTTCCATGCGCAGGCTCATCTCGCCGAAGAGCTCATCTTGGGTCACGCTCACGACCCCGCGCTTGTACAGCTCGAGCACCGCGAGGAAGGTCACGACGACGAGCTCGGCGGTGGGCTCGTCTCCCACGAGCTGCGAGAACGTGCGCTCGCCGCGGCTTCGCATCGTGCGGTAGATGCCCTCGACATGGCGCTCCATCGATATGGGGACGGCGGCGATGTGCTCTGCCTCGAGCAGGAAGGTCTCGCGTCGCGCCGCTATATCGGCGCAGATAACGGCGAGCCCATGCAAGGTCACACCCTCCAGATAATCCGGGACCAAGCCCGCGAAGCGTTTCTCGATGCCCGCTTGCCGCGCGTGCATCCTAGCCTGCGCCTCCATACGCGCACCCAGGGCTGCGGCTGCGTTCTTGAACTTCTTGTAGTTGAGCAGGCGCGCAACCAGGATGTCGCGCGTTTGCTCGGGAGTGAGATCGGCGAACTCGTCGTCATCGAGCTCTATCGAGTCCTGGCGCTCTTTGGGGATGAGGCTTGCTGCCTTGATCTGCAGCAACGTGGCGGCCACGACCAGGAAGTCACTCGCAACGTCGAGGTCGAGCTCCTCCATGCGCTCGACCTCTGCCAGGTACTGGTCTGCAATCTGAGAGATACTGATAGCGCCGATATCGACCTTCTGCCTGGAGACAAGATGCAAGAGCAGGTCGAAGGGGCCTTGGTAGGCGTCGATTTGAACGCGGTAGGACAAGCAGGGCGCCTTTCTGGCAGAAACGTGCAGATACAAGACCCAAGTGTAGCGCAAGCACCCGCACGCAGCGGGTATCGCTGCATTGCAAGGTGGGAGACAACCCCATCTGCAAAGAAAGCGACGCTAATAGGGAAGCATCAGCGACGAGAGGTTGCCCGCAGTGGCTTGCAGGTACCAGCTCAAAACATCGAACTGGGGGAAGAGATACGGGATGCCGATGATGAGCACGAGCAGGATGAACATGCCGTACTGCTGGACTCTGTAATATCCGGCAAGCGCCTTGTCGGAGAGCAGGGGCGCGATGATGGAGCTTCCGTCGAGCGGGGGTATGGGCAAAAGGTTGAAGAACGCCAGGCACAGGTTGACGGAGCAGAAATACACCCCAAAGTACCAGATGCACAGGGTAACGAGGTCGCCCTGTCCTGCGATGACGGCGAGCCATGCGATGCCTGCGCCCAAGACGCTCATCACGATGTTGCTCGCCGGCCCGGCCAGGCCCACGATGACCTCGCCGGAGCGGATGTTCTTGAAGTAGCTGGGGTTGTAGGGCACGGGCTTGGCGTACCCGAAGACGAACCCCGCCCCGCTCAGGATAAGCAGCCCGGGGATGATCACGGTGCCGAAGAGGTCAACGTGCTTGATGGGGTTGAGCGTGAGGCGTCCGCCGTTTTTTGCCGTAGGATCGCCCAGCTTGTACGCGGCAAAGCCATGCGCGCACTCGTGGATGACGATCGCAGGCACGAAGGCGAGCACCTTGACCAAACCCAGGATTATCTCGAGCTGCATATCAGAAACCATGGTTCTCCTTTGCCAGAGCATATACGCAGAAGCGACGAGGCCAACGCGGGCACGATGCCAAACGCAAACCCCCTAGCGGCCTTCCTCCACGCGCTTCATCTCCGATTCGATCGTGGCAGAAAGCTCCAGCCATTCCGCCTCGAGCTTGGGCATGCGCGCCTTGAGCTCGTTGTATTCCGCCAGGCAGGTCTCGAAGCGCTCTTTGTCGGCGTAGAGGGACTCGTCGGCCATGAGCTCGAGCAGCTCTGCGTGGCGTGCATCGTCGACCTCCATCTGGGCCTCGACCTCCGCCAAACGCTCGCGCTCCTTCTTGAGCAAACGGTAGGCCCTGTTGCGGGCCTCTGCCTCGGCGCGCTTCTGCTCCTTGGTCTTGGGCGCGCTTCCCTTGGTGGCAGCCCCCTTGTTAGAGCTTTGGGTCCTCTTGGCATTGCGGTTGACCTTGATGGTATCCGCCTCCTGCAAGCCAGCATCCCCCGCGCCCTCGAAGTCCTGCCTCTTGGACATGCGATGGTTGATGTCTTGCGCCGTGGCAACGGGTTTCCCCTGCGCATCGACCTGGCCGCTCTTGAAGAGGAAGTAGTCGTAGTCGCCCGGATAGTCCGTGATGACGCCGTTGTCGACGTAGATGATGCGGTTGGCAACAGACCTGATGAGATGGCGGTCATGGGTGATGAGGACGATAGTGCCGTCGAAGCGCTTGAGAGCCTGCTCCAAGATATCGGCACTCGCGATGTCGAGGTGGTTGGTGGGCTCGTCCAAGCACAGAAGCGGAGCAGGGTTCACG
>CAVCDT010000001.1:43551-44572 GCA_963600995.1 Akkermansia muciniphila
GAGCGGGGCGGGATTCACGAGCATCTTGGCAAGGGCCAAGCGGCACTTCTCACCGCCGGACAGAACACGGACCTTCTTGTCGACGTCGTCGCCGCTAAAGAGGAAGGCACCCAGCAGGCTGCGCACCTCGCTCATGGTCCAGCCACCGGCCACGGCATCGAGCTCTTGGAACACCGTCTTGTTGAGGTCGAGCTCCTCGAGCTGATGCTGGGCGAAATAGCTCAGCTGGACATGCGTGCCGTTTACCAGGCGGCCCCCGTCGGGCTTCTCGACCCCGGCGATGAGCTTGAGCAGCGTTGACTTGCCGGCTCCGTTAGGGCCTACGAGAGCGACTTTCTCGCCACGCCAGATATTGAGGTCGAGCCCGTTGTAGACGACCTTGCCCCCATAGGCCTTCCTCACGCCCTCGAGATGCATGACGCAGTCACCGGTCCGCTTGGGCTGCGGGAAGTTGAAGTGCACCGTCTTCTTCTCCTCGGGGATGACGATGCGGTTCTCGAGGATGCGCTCGAGCTTGCGCAGGCGATCTTGGGCCTGCTTCGCCTTGGTCGCCTTGTAGCGGAACTTCTCGACGAAGGCCTCGAGATGCGCGATCTCCTTGTCCTGGGCCTCCTTCATAGCGATGAGCTGAGCGCGGCGCTCGACGCGCTGGCGCTGGTAGTCAGTGTAGTTTCCCGTGTAGAACTCGAGCTTGCCGTTGGCGATCTCCATCACGTTGTTGACCATGCCGTCCATGAAGGCGCGGTCATGGGACACCACGAGGACGGCACCGTTGTAGTTGCGCAGGAAGTTCTCGAGCCAGCGGACGGACTCGAGGTCGAGGTGGTTGGTGGGCTCGTCGAGCAAGAGCAGGTCGGGTTGGGACAAGAGGAGCTTCGAGAGCGCGATGCGCATCTGCCATCCGCCGGAGAACTCGTCGGTGGAGCGGTCCATATCCTCCTCATGGAACCCCAGGCCGAAGAGGACGCGTCGGGCCAGCGACTCGATGTTGTAGCCGTCGCGCGCCTCGTAGCGCGTACGC
>CAVCDT010000001.1:44582-52756 GCA_963600995.1 Akkermansia muciniphila
ACCATACTCCTCCAAGAGGCGCTCGTGCTCGTCTGCCGTGGCCACCTCGAGTTCGAGCTCGATCGCTGCGAGCTTGTCACCCATGGCGGCAACGTCTGCAACCGAGGTCATGACCTCGTCGATAACGCTTTTGCCCTCCATCTCTATGGACTCCTGCTCCAAGAAGCCCAAGGTGGTGTTCTTGGCGTAGACGATCTGGCCGCTATCGGGGCTGTCGTGCCCGGCGAGGATGTTCATCATCGTCGTCTTGCCTGCGCCGTTGGGGCCGACCAAGGCGATGCGGTCCTTCTCGTTCACGCGAAACGAGGCGTCCGCGAAAAGAGTGCGGACGCCGTAGGATTTCGTGATGTTCATTACGTTGAGAATCATAAGCGTAAAGTTTAGCAGCCCTTTAAGCGTATTCAGCAACGGCTCGGTAGCATGAGCCGTATGCATCAAAAAAGCCACCGCCGGGGTGGCTTTAGAAGAATGCAGTTGGTGGGCGATACTGGGATCGAACCAGTGACCCCTACCGTGTCAAGGTAGTGCTCTCCCCCTGAGCTAACCGCCCAACAAGTGCATCCTGCATAAGAAAGGGCCGCCGATGAGGACGGCCCCTGTGTATACTGGCTCCCCGGGTAAGACTCGAACTTACAACAACTCGATTAACAGTCGAGGGCTCTGCCATTGAGCTACCGAGGAATGTTCCTTGGAGGTACTCCCGGTGGGCGATACTGGGTTCGAACCAGTGACCCCCGCCGTGTGAAGGCGATGCTCTCCCGCTGAGCCAATCGCCCACCGGAAGCACCTTTCAAGGAAAGGGGCCGCAATCGAGACGGCCCCGAAACTTCTGGCTCCCCGGGTAAGACTCGAACTTACAACAACTCGATTAACAGTCGAGGGCTCTGCCATTGAGCTACCGAGGAATAAGGTGCGCTTTGCGCGAGTAAGTATATTACCAGTTTGCGTTTTCAGCGCAAGGGGTCAATTTGCGTATTTCTCTGCAAGCAACAAACAGGCAACCCTGCACCCAAACGACGGCCATCAGCGCAGGTGCTTGTTGAGCTTGCGCTCGCGCCCCATGGTCGAGGAGCGGTCATGACCGGAGTATATGACCACGTCGTCGCCGATATCGGCGAACTTGGTACCCAACGTGCTCATCATGGTCTTGTAGCTGCCATCGTAAACGTCCGTGCGCCCGTAGCGCCCGTCGGCGAACAGCGTATCCCCTGCGAAGAGGACGCCTGCCGCTTCGCAGTACAGGCAGATGCAGCCCGCGCTATGGCCCGGGGTATGGATGACCTCGAAGGCGGCATCTCCCAACTCGATGACCTCGCCGCCATGGAGAGCCTGGGGCTTTTGCGCAAGCGCCCTGCCGGACTCGAACGCCGCATGGACCATATCATAGGCCTGGGGTGCGAAGTCGTAGACGGTCTGCTCAGTCTTGCGATCGAAGAGCTTGCCGATATCGTCCGCATGGCAGAGATAGGGCACATCCAGCGCCTCGACCAGAGCCGGCACCGCGCAGATATGATCCCAATGCGCATGCGTCAAGACGATGCGCTCGATCTTGGCGCCCAGACGGTCGGCAGCGGCGATGATGTCGTCCGGCTGCGCACCGGGGTCGATGACCATGGCGCTTGCACCCTCGGCCACGACATAGCAGTTGGTCGCATACGGTCCTACTTTGAGATTGACTATCTCCATGAGCTCTCCTTGCCTCTCAAACCCGCGGCAAGCACCCGTATCGCAGGCCGCGGCGGTAAAACAGCTTCTACTTCTTGTCCTGGCCTTGGCCCGGGGCCACGCGCCTGGCCCCGAAGACGCCCTCGACGGTGAGGATCTCGCGCAGGATCTTGTCGATGCGCTGGACATCGCTCACCTCGAACAGAAAGCGCATCTCGACCAAGTCGTCGCGGTTGGTAGTCGTTTGGCACGAGAGGATGTTGACGCCTTGATCGGCGAGGAAGATCGTGACATCCTGCAGAAGACGTAGCCTGTCGACGGCCTCGACGTATATCTCCACTTGGAAGCTCGCCGCCACATCCTGCGCCCAATGGACCTCGATCAGGCGGTTGGGGTCGCGCTTGAGATCCGCGGCGTTGGTGCAATCGGCCCGATGGACGCTCACTCCCCTGCCGCGCGTGATGAAGCCGATGATCTCATCGCCGGGGACGGGGTTGCAGCACTGGCTCAGGCGCACGTAGACGTCGTCGACGCCCACGACCTCGATGCCGTTGTTGCGCGTCGACTTCTTGCGCCTGCGCTGCGCTGCGCGCGTACCGCCCGGCGTCAGCCCCAGCTGCTCGAGCGTAGGCTGCTGCGGCGCAGCAGGTTGCTCCTCGGGGTCTTTGCTCAGAAGCCTCGAGAGGCGGTTGGCGATCTGCTTGGCGGACATCTTGCCCGCGCCGATAGCGACCATCATCTCGTCTGTATCGGCATAGGAGAGCTCGTCGGCGATCTTCTTGAGCGCCTGCGTGCTCTTGGTGTTCGATATGCCGTAACCGTCCTTGCGAGCCTCTTTGGCGAGCATCTCGCGCCCCTGGACGAGGTCGTCGCCGCGCGTGACCTTCGAGAAGTAGCTGCGGATCTTGGATCGCGCACTGGGGGTCTGGACGATGTTGAGCCAGTCGCGGCTGGGGCCGGCGTTCTTCTGGGTCAAGATCTCGACGCGGTCGCCGTTTTGCAGCTCATAGGCCAAGGGAACGATGACGTTGTTGACCTTGGCGCCGACGCAATGGTTTCCCACCTCTGTATGGATGGCATAGGCGAAGTCGAGCGGCGTCGACTTGGCCTTGAGCGACATGACCTCGCCCTTGGGCGTGAAGACGAAAACCTCGCTGTCGAAGAGGTCGACCTTGAGCGACTCCATGAACTCGCGCGGGTCCTGCGTCTCCTGCTGCCATTCGAGCATCTCGCGCAGCCACTGCATCTTCTCGTCGAACTTGCGCGCGTCCCTGGTCGAGCCGTCGCCCTCCTTGTAGCGCCAGTGCGCCGCGATGCCGTACTCGTTGAAGTGGTGCATCTCGACGGTGCGTATCTGGATCTCGAGGGGGCGTCCCGCCGGCCCGATGACGGTGGTATGCAGGCTTTGGTACATGTTGTTCTTGGGCATGGCGATGTAGTCTTTGAAGCGCCCCGGAAGCGGCTTCCACATGTTGTGCACCGCGCCCAATGCCGCATAGCATTCCGATATGGAGTCGACGATGATGCGCACAGCGGACAAGTCGTATATCTCGCTGAAGCCCTTGCCCTGGCTCGACATCTTCTGGTAGATGGAATAGAGATGCTTGGGGCGCCCGTAGATGTTGGCCTTCACCCCGACCTTGTCCATCTCGGCGTGGAGCATGGTGATGGCGTTGTCGATATAGGCCTCGCGTGCCTCGCGCGTCTCGTTGACCATCTTGCTCACGCGGGCATATTTGTCCGGCTCGAGGTAGTGAAACGCGAGGTCCTCGAGCTCCCATTTGATCGAGTTCATGCCCAGCCTATTGGCAAGCGGCGCATATATCTCCATCGTCTCCTTGGACTTGAAGATCTGCCTGTCCTCTTTGAGGCCCTGCAGGGTGCGCATGTTATGGAGCCTGTCGGCGAGCTTTATGACGATGACGCGAATGTCGTTGCTCATAGCCACGAGCATCTTGCGGATGGTGGCGACTTGGGTATCCGTGAGCGTCTCGACCTCGATGCGCGTGATCTTGGTCACGCCGTCGACGAGCTCGGCCACGGTCTCGCTAAAAAGCGAGGCGACCTCCTCTTTGGTGACATCGCAATCCTCGACCACGTCATGTAGAAGCGCGGCCGTGAGTACCTGGAGGTCCATATGGAGCTCGCTTAGGATGATAGCGACCTCGACGGGATGGATGATGTAGGGCTCGCCCGTCTTGCGGAACTGCCCCGTATGCGCCTTGCGCGCGAAGAGATACGCGTCATCGAGGCGCTTCATGTCGCTTTCCGGCAGGTAGGCGGATGCGTTCTCCGCCAAGACGTTGTAACCGTCGATCATAGGCAGGTCTTTCAGGGCCTCCCTCGTATAGGTGTTTGAGTTCATGAGCAATGCCTCCTGTGCTCCATGCTCTGCGTTCTATACCAGGGCTTGCGGGTCCTGGGGAAGTATCGGTCTGTTGAAGCGCGCCAGGAGCTCATCGCCCTGCGCTTGCAGCGCCCATGCCTTGAACTGGGAGAACTCGTCTATCTGGTCGAGCCCCTCGCGGTAGCGCACGCTGTCTTCGAGGCACATCTTGGACGGCCCTTGGACCATGGATATGCGCCGGGCGACGCCGCGCCCGCTGGTCTCGAGGAACCCGAGCTCCCTGAAGACGCTGATACCGCAGGATACGCCAGATTCGTCGAGATTCACGCGCGCCTGGGCTTTGACATCGCCAGCGAGCGCTGCGTTGCTGCAAGAGAAGCTCTCCTCCCCTGCGTTTCGCGCGCTGTCGCCACGGGAGCGGAGCGCCTTGTAGAGGGCGACGAGCTCCTTTCTCGAGGGAGCGCCGCTGCCCAGGATCTTGTCGTTGATGCGGCTGTCTGCATAACCGTACATCAGATGCACGCAGGCCTCGCGCCCGTCGCGCCCACAGCGCCCGGCCATTTGGTTGAACTCGATGCTCGAGAAGGGCATGTGGTACAAGACGACGTGCTCGATGTCCGGGATGTCGATACCCTCGCCAAAGGCGCTGGTCGACACGATGGCCATGAGCTCGCCCTCCCTAAAGGCCCTCTCGATCTTCTTGCGGTCCTCCTTGGGCAGGCCGGCGTTGTAGAAGCCGATCTTAGGTGCCATGAAGGGCAGCTTGTGGCGCAGCATACGCGCAAGCTGGATAGATTGGTCGCGCGAGTTGACGTAGGCGACGAGCTTTCTGCCCTGGGCGACCAAGCTCGCAAGGTAGCTCTCCCTATCGCGTAGGTCGCGCTTGTCGTCAACCGAGAGGTTATCGCGCTCGGAAGGGTCCAAGACGAGCCTCTCGATGCCGAGCGTATCGCAGATGAGCTTTGCCTCAGCATTCGGAGCAGTGGCCGTCACGGCGAGCACGAGCGGCTCGCCCATCGTCGCCAATGCCTCCTTGAGCCGCAGGTAGGCAGGACGGTTGCCGGCCTTGCTCTGCCCGATATGATGAGCCTCGTCCACCACGACGAACCCGACCTTGCCCGTAGCGGCAAAGGTCTGCGCATGAATGGCGAGAAACTCCGGGGTGGTGAGCACGACGTCGACGTTACCCTTGCGGATACCCTGGTAGATGCGCTCGCGCGCCTCGGGCTCGGTCTCGCCTGTGAGGACCTCGACCGCAAGCCCGAACCTGCCGTAAGCTTGGGAGAGATGGAAGGCTTGGTCTGCCACAAGAGCGCGCAACGGATATACGAAAATGCTCACCTTGCGCTCGCGCAGCGCCGTCTTGGCTGCATGGAGATGGAATATCAGCGACTTGCCGCGCCCGGTAGCCATAATGGCAAGCGTGGAGCGGCCCTGCGCCAAATGCGCGAGAGTCTCGCTTTGCGCGGGCCTAAGCGACTTGTCACCTATGAGCGCACAGCGCAGCTCGTCGTCGAGTTTTGAGGGATCGACCTGCGCCCAACGCCTCTTGGCATCTTGCAGCTCGAGCGCAAGGGCATCAGACGACGCGCTCTGGGCATCGAAGAGGCGGTCGCACCTGACGAGGATATTGACCCCGAAGGAGCGGTCGACCACGCCGGGATCTCTCACACCAAGGGGCCCGGGCTTGCGCATCTCCTCTCCGGCAGGGCTGCCTCCAGGGCCGCCGGTAACGGCGCTCACGGCGGCGGAGTAGGACTCGCCCGCGTCCATAACGGGGGCAAGCCTCGCTGCTAGGGCCTTGTTGAGATACCCGAGCTGCCTGCCGTCCAAGAGCGTGACGGCGATCGCACAGGGATCGAAGCCGTTGTCAGGCTGGCGCTGGAGCCTGAGCTCCATGCCGGCCTCGAGGCCCATGAGAATATCCTGCCGGTTCTCGAATGTGACGCCCACGACCTTCGTGTTGAAGCTCGGCGCCTGGGTAATGCCGGCGTAATCCCCTTTGTCGCATATCTCCACGCTGCGCTCGAAGTACGGCGCGAAGGCATCAGCACCTGGATCGTCTCCAGCGTCTTGGGAACCGTAAAGATGTGCGTCGATGCCTTTGGTCATGAGCTTTGCGGTGAACCTGCCCTGCCACTCGTCGACAGTAGGCTCGAAGCGAACATCGCATGCGACCTCGCAGTCGAGCCAGGACTGGATATCCTCGGCCCCGAACCATATGCCCGCCACCTTGGAGGCGCCATCCGTCGCCGTGAAGCGCAGATGGCTTTGGGTCTTGCCCACGGCGGCGCGGTTTTCCAAGAAGACGTTGCGGGCGAGGAGCATAGGCTGCGGATTGCCGTTGCCATACGGCTGCAGCCGCTCGAGCTCTTGGAAGCCATCGACATCGCATTCCCCGAGCTTGACGACGCTGTCCACTTTGACTTTGACGGCGGAAGGGTCCTTATGCATGGCGTCTACGGCCTTGCACAAGCGCTCCCTGAGCTCTGGGAGCTTGTCTTTGGGGATCGTGATGCCGACAGCTGCGGCATGACCGCCGAACTTGGTGAATAGATCGCTGCACGAGCTTGCGAGCTCGAAGAGGTTGATATCGCCGTAGGTACGGCCGCTGCCTCGGCAGACGCCGTCTTCCTCCGTGAAGATCACCGCGGGACGCTGGTACTTGCGTGCGATTCGAGAGGCGACGATGCCCTTCACGCCCTCATGCCAGCCCGTTCCGGCGACGATGATGAAGGACTCACCGGCAAAGCTCTCTTCCAAAAGCGCCTCGACGTGCTTTGCAAGCTCTCCTTCGACCTCGCGGCGCTTGCTGTTGATGGCATCGAGCTCGCTTGCGAGCTTTTGAGCACAAGCCACGTCGTCCGTGAGCATGAGATCGAGAGCCACGGTGGCATCCCCCATGCGGCCAGATGCGTTGAGGCGCGGTATCAGAGAGAAGCTCAGCTTGGAGGACGTGATGTCCTCCGGGCGCGTACCGCAGATGGCGGAGAGCTCTGCGATGCAAGTGCGCGGGTTGGTGTTGATGCGGCGAATGCCATCGGCGACGAGAGCGCGATTCTCACTCGACAAGTTCATGAGATCTGCGATGGTGCCCAACGCGGCGAAGTCAGTCAGGTCGCGCCAGATATCGGGCTTGCCGAAGCGAGGGCCCAGAACGCTCAGCAGCTTGAGTGCTACGCCAACGCCTGCGAGGTCGCATGAAGGACAGCCGTGGTCGAGCTTGGGATCTGCGATGGGAATGCCGCATGGAACCTTATCGCCCGGCTCATGATGGTCCGTGACGCAGACGTCGATGCCCTCGGCGAGCATCCACTCGACCTCGTCCGCACAGCTGATGCCGCAGTCAACGGTCATGATCAAGTCGGGAGACATCTCCATGCCGCGGCTGACGGCCTCGCGCGAGAGTGCATAGCCCTCGTTGTACCTATGCGGTATGAGGCCGCAGGCATCCGCACCAAGCTGTCGCAAGCCGCGCACCGACACCGTGGTCGCCGTGATGCCGTCGACGTCGAAGTCACCGAAGACTAAGATGCGACCGCCGCTGCGGATCACCTGCTCGACTTTATCGGCGACATCGATGAGCCCCGGGATCAAAGAGGGGTCATGCCAGTCGCGCTCGAGCGAGGGATCGAGGAACTCCCGGGCCGCCTGAGGCGTGTCGAAACCGCGAGAGGCGAGTATGCGGGCCGTAAGAGGCCTGACACCGCAGGCCAGCTCGACCCCCCTTGCGGCGTCCTCGTCGACAGCGGATATCTCGTAGTTATGTTGCGCCCGTGTAGTCATGCACTCGATTGTCGCACAAACATGTGACGCGAAAAATAACAAAACAAGGCGCAGGTACCGAACCTGCGCCTTGCCTGCCCCAATGGTTGTAAAAGGAAGATATGAGAGCTTTAGTCCTCTTCCTCAACCTCGACTTCGATACCGAGCTGTGCGAGCTGCTCTGGAGTGAGCTCGACCTGAGCGCCATCCTCGAGATCGGTGATACCGAGCTTCTCGAGCATCTCCGGGGTGATCTCGAGCTCGAGTTCCTCCGCGTCACCTTCAAGAGAGACACCGAGTGCCTCGAGAGCCTCTATCTGCTCCTGGGTGAGCTCGAGCTCCCCGTCCTCGGGCAGCTCGTCGATGCCGACGGCTGCAAGCTGTTCCGGCGTAAGCT
>CAVCDT010000002.1:0-14610 GCA_963600995.1 Akkermansia muciniphila
GTACGTCGCCCACGGCTGCACCGGCAAGGGCAACGACCAGGTCCGCTTCGAGACCTCTATCCGCGCCCTCGACCCCGACCTGGAGATCATCGCCCCTGTGCGCGTGTGGGAGATGCACACCCGCGAGGATGAGATCAACTGGGCAAAGGCCCATGGCGTGCACGTCCCCGCCACCAAGGAGAAGCCCTACTCCATCGACGACAACATGTGGGGCCGCGCTATCGAGTGCGGCGTTCTCGAGAAGCCGATGAACCGCCCGCCGCTGGACATCTACACCATGACCATGGATCCGGAGAAGGCCCCCGAGGAGCCGCAGGAGGTCACCATCAGCTTCGAGGGCGGCAAGCCCGTCGCCATCGACGGCGAGAAGATGGGCATGGTCGACGTGGTGGTCAAGATGAACGAGATCGCCGGCAAGCACGGCTACGGCCGCATCGACATGATCGAGAACCGCATGGTGGGCGTTAAGTCCCGCGAGTGCTACGAGGCTCCCGGCGCCCTGGCCCTGATCGAGGCCCATCGCGCGCTGGAGGACATGTGCCTCGAGCGCGAGGTGCTGCGCTACAAGCTGCACATCGAGCACGACTGGGCCACCAACGTCTACAACGGCCAGTGGTTCAGCCCGCTCAAGCACGCTATGGACAGCTTCTTCGCCACCACGCAGCAGTGCGTGTCCGGCAACGTGCGCATCAAGCTCTACAAGGGCACGCTCATGGTGACCGGCCGCGAGAGCGATTACAGCCTCTACGATTACGGCCTGGCCACCTACGACGCCGCCGATACCTTCGACCGCGACGCCGCCAAGGGCTTCATCGACCTCACCTGCCTGTCGCTTACGACCTGGGCTAAGAACCGCCGCGAGCAGGGCGTGACCGACGGCGAGAAGCTCGACATCTAACCTGTAGCCTTACGGACAGCTGCCCGGCTGCTGCCAACTCAAGCCCGCCTTTCGCGCCTGGCTGCGCGAGGGGCGGGCTTCTTGCTGCTGCGGCGAGGGCTGGCGGGCGCTGTCGTCCCCGGCGCCCTTGCCACCGCCTCCTGCCCCTCGCAGCTCTGTGACCTCGCGCTTGCGTTCGCCCTGCCTGCCGCCTGCGCACCCATGCTCGCGGCCTGTGTGCGCGTGGCGGTATAATCCACGCATTATGCTGCCTCGATTCCATGCAAAGGACTTCCTGACGGTAGGGCATTACCTGGGCGTATTGCTCGTCATCAACGGGTCCCTCATGTTCGTCCCCGCCTTAGTGGCGGCTCTGTACCAAGAGCAGGCCCAGGCCTCCGTGTTCGTCTTCGGGGCGGGCTTGAGCTTGCTTGCCGGCTCTGTCCTGCGCTTGCTCAAGGCAGCGCGCCTCGACCGCCGGCGCTCGCTTCTGCTCTGCGGGTTCGCCTGGGTTCTCGTCGCGGCCTTCGCCGCCGTCCCCATGTATTTATCCGAGGAGTTCTCGAGCTTCCTCGCCGCGTTCTTCGACAGCGTGTCCGTGCTCACCTCCACCGGTGTGACGAGCCTCATGGACGTAGAGCACATGTCCCATGCGCAGAGCACCTGGCGCGCCGTCCTCTCTTTGGCAGGAGGCCAGGCCATCATCGTGACGGCGCTCTACCTGGGCTTCTTTGGCGACGGCGGTTACTCCGCGCGCGAGAACGCACGCGCTCGCCATGACAGCATCGCCACCGCCCTGCGCAGTACGGGCGCGCTCCTGTGGCGCATCATGCTCGCCATCGTCTTGATAGGGCTCGTGGTGGTCGCGGCGATCTTGGCTCTTAACGGCATGCCGCTCAGCGATGCCATCGCCAACGGATTCTGGCTCGCAGGCACGGCGTTCAGCACGGGAAGCTTCATCCCCCACAGCTCGAGCCTGGTCTTCTACCACTCCACGGCGCTCAACGGCGTCATGGGCGTTCTGATGATCCTGGGGTCGCTCAACTTCGCCATCTTGGCGATCGCCGTTACCCAAGCGGAGACCTCGGTCAAGGTGATCGCCAAGAACTCCGAGCTGCGCGCCTATGCCCTGTGGCTGTTCTTGCTGGTGGTGGCTGTGAGCGTGGTCATCTGCCGCGACAACATCTTCGCGGGATGGGAGTCGCTCTTCAACCGCAGCACCTTCATGGTGGTGAGCTCGGCGACCACAACCGGCATGCAGACCGTCTATCCCGGGCAGATGGGCGAGTCCTTCCCTGCGAGCGCCCTGATCATCATCATGGCGGCGATGTTCGTAGGCGGCTGCTCTGGCTCGACGTCGGGCGGCCTCAAGGTGTTTCGCGCCCTGCAGGTGTTTCGCTGGTTCGGGCAGAGCGTCCAGCGCAGCTTGTTCCCCGACAGCGTGCAGGTGTTTGCGCGCTACAACCACTTTGGCACCAAGCGCGCGACGCCCGAGGACGCCATGCTCGCCATGGTGGTCACGACGATGTTCGTCATCGCCGCTGCCGTGGGCGCGGCTCTGTTCATCGCGCACGGCTACAGCGCCGTGGACGCCATCTGCGAGAGCATCTCGTATGTGACCAACACCGGCGTCTCCGTCGAGCGACCGGCGGGAAGCATGGACAGCGGCCTCATGCTCTTCTCGATGCTTTTGATGTGGGCGGGCAGGCTCGAGTTCATCGCCCTCATAGCCGCCTTCGCAAGCGTCGTCACGAGCGCCCGCCCGCAGAGAAACGTCATCCCCGACGGCGTGGTGAGCAGCAGGAAGGCCCAGCGCAAGGAGCGCCGCCGCAGGCGCGCCAAGCGCGTGGGCAAGCTGCTCGACCCCAAGGGCCGCGCTGCCAAGGTGCTCGCGCTTATCGCGGTGGTGTCCCTCGCGGTATGCGCGCCGCCTCAGGCGCAGGCGCTTCTCGATGGCGAGCAGCCCGAGGCGAGCCAACAGCTCCAAGTGGAAGAGAGCTACCGCAACACCACGGTGGGCGAGCTCACCCGCGCCACCGAGCGCATGGACGGCGAGCTGGTCAAAGTGAGCGGTGAGGTCGTGGGCTGCGCGCTGAACGCCGATAAGAGCCATGTGTGGGTCAATATCCAAGGCGAGTCCGGCTACACCATCGGCGTTCTGATGACGAGGACGGCGGTGACCAACATCGAAAACTTCGGGGGCTACGGCACCGTGGGTGACACGGTCGAGGTCTTGGGATCCTACAACCAGATGTGCGATGCGCACGGCGGGCAGCTCGAGATACACGCCGGCAGCGTCGAGGTGACCCAGTCCGGCTACGCCGTGTCCCATGGCTATGACGGCAAGCTGGGTTTGGGCGGCGTGCTCATGGTGCTCCTCTCCATCATCTTGACGCTTACGGAGCGCCTGTGGCGCGGCAAGCGCTATGTGAGGATACTGGGACGCAACCTGTAGCTGCGCGCAAGGCGCTACAATGTGGGTTCGCAAACCAGGGGGTGACGTGCAAGATGAAGGATAAGGGCGATCAGGGCCAGATACGCGCAAGGGGTCCCGTGAGGGGGCTTTTGGGCGTGCTCCTCGCCGTCGTGCTCTTTCTCGCCGTGCTTGCCGCCGCGACGTTCCTGGTCTCGTTCATCATGGAGTAGCCCCTCGTGTTCACCCGCTTACATTTCGAGGATTGGCGCATCATCTGCCATTACCTGGGGGCCCTGGTCTTGATCATGGCTGCGGCCATGTGCGTGCCCTTTGTCATCGCGCTGGTCTTGGGCGAGTACAGCAGCGCGGCTAAGTTCATCAAGGCCATAGGCATCACGATGCTGTGCGGATCGGTGCTCGTCTTGGCGAAGATCGAGCGCTGCGACATGGTCTGGCATCAGGCGCTCGTGGTGACGGGCCTGTCGTGGTTCGTCCTGTCGTTCTTCGGGTCGCTGCCCTTGTGGTTCTCCGGCCATTACGCGTCGTTTCAAGACGCGCTCTTCGAGGGCGTATCCGGCATCACGGCGACGGGCTTGTCGCTCGTCATCGACATCGACCACATGGCGCTCTCCATGGTCACCTGGCGCTTCGTCCTGCACTTGATGGGCGGCATAGGCGTGTTGGTCATCGCCTTGGCGCTGGGCGTCTTCGGCACGGGTGCGGGCGCCGCCTCGATCTACCAGGCCGAGGCCCGCGAGGGGCGCGTCATGCCCGAGATCCGCACGATGGCGCGCTTTATCGGCTATGTGTCCGTCACGGTTATCTGCGCGGGGATGATCGCCTGCGCCATCCCCTTGCTCTTGGGCGGGCAAGAGCCCCTGCGCGCGTTCTTCTCGTCGCTGTGGATCGCTATATCCGCCTTTGCCACCGGTGGCATGACCGGGCAGTCGATGGGGATCATGGCCTACCATTCCTGGCCGCTCGAGGCTGTGACCTTGTGCCTCATGTTCTTTGGCGTGATCAACTTCACCTTGTACGGGCAGGTCTGGAAGGGCCGCCTGGAGCATTTCTTCAAGGACATCGAGGTGCGCACGCTCGCCGCGTGGATCTTCGCGCTCATGATCGTCTTGGCCATCGTCATCATGGCCGGCAGTTACTTCGACAACTTCTTCGCGCTTGTGCGGCGCGTGCTCTACCTGGTGGTGTCGGCGGCGACCAACGTCGGCTTCTCGACGGTGTACTCCGGTCAGCTCATCTACGCCATGGGCTCGGGCGCGTTCTTCATGATCGGCGTGGGGATGATTATCGGCGGGTCATCGTCTTCGACCACGGGCGGCATCAAGGCGTTTCGTATCGGGATCATCTGCAAGACCATCGTGCAGATGGTGCGCGAGGCCCTGGTCCCGGACAACGTGCGCCCGAGGACCTTCTACTACCACATGGGCCGCAAGCTGCTTACGGCAGATCTCGCATCGTCTGCGCTCACGATCTTTTTGATGTACATCCTCACCTTCGCCGTGGGGTCTGTGGCGGGCATCATCTGCGGCTACGACGCGCTGCCGGCCATCTTCGAGTCGATATCGGCAGCCTCAAACGGCGGTCTGAGCTCCGGCATCGTGAGCACGGGTATGCCCAAGGTGCTCGAGGCTATCTATATCGTCGAGATGCTCTTGGGGCGCTTGGAGTTCGTGGCGGTGTTCGCGATGCTGTTGCAGTTCTTCTTGTCGCTCATACCGCTGGACAGGACCCGCGGCGCCAAGAAGCCCGGGCGGGTGCGCTCATGACGGCGGCCGCAACAAAGAGGGCGGGCCTTGTGCTCGCAGTGCTTGGCGCAGTGCTCGCGGCGGTATTCGCGCTGCTTGCGCTTGGCGCCCCCGGCTATGCGCTTGCCGATGAGCAGCCGGGCAACATAGGCACGCTCTCCAACCGCTACGAGCGGCTCGAGCAGGCCGGCGAGCAAGTGGACGGCAGCGAGAACGTGGTCGTGACGACGCGCATCGGGGTCTTGGCGGCGGCCAACCGCGCCTTGGACGGGGTGACGGTTTCGTTTTCCGGCGAGGTCGTGGGAGACGTCATGACCGCGGATGCGGACCACAAATGGGTGAACCTGCTCGCGAGCGACGGCAGCTGCGTGGGCGTGCTGGTCGACAACAGTATGGCGTCGCGCATCAAGAACGTGGGCGACTACTCGACCACGGGGACCACGTTGCAGGTGCGCGGTATCTATAGCGTCGACTGCGACGAGCACCAAGGCGAGCTGGACGTGCACGCAGAGGATGTGCGCGTGCTCGATGCGGGCGGCAAGATCTTCCATGCGGTAAACGAGGCGGACGTCAACGTGGGCCTGCAGCTGTGCCTGGTGGCCTTCGTGCTCTTGACCTTGTTCTTCGTGGCCCGATGGTATTTTGCGCGCAGGTCCTTGCGCGGGATGGACGATTAACGGGCGCTTGCAGCAGGCACTGGGAAGAGGAGCTTGAGATGATCGCATTCGATGACTTGGGTTGCACGCCGCAGGTGCGCGCATGGGGGCAAGGGCTGCAAGAGGGCCTTGTCCTGGGGCGCGTGACCTCGCTCGACCGCGGCTACCCCCTGGTCAATACCGCGCAGGAGGAGCTGCGCGCCGAGCTTGCGACCCAGATCAAGAAAAGCGAGGACAGTATCGTCGCCGTGGGCGACTGGGTGGCGCTGCGCATGCCTCAGGGTCACGAGAAGGCCATCATCGACGCGGTGATGCCGCGCAGGGTAGAGATCGCGCGCATCAAGCGCGTGGGGCGCGAGAAGCAGGTGCGCCGCCAGGTGCTCGCCGCAAACGTCGACGTCGTCTTCCTGTGCCAAAGCCTCACGGGCGAGGGCCTCGATGTGCGTTTGGCTGCGCGCCAGATGACGGCTGCCTGCGGTTGCGGGGCCAAGCCCGTCTTCGTCTTGACCAAGGCGGATGCGGTCGATGATGCCTGCCGCGAGGCAGCCGTGCGCAACCTGGGGCTTCTGGCGCCGGATATCGAGACCCTCTGCATCGCCGCCAAGGAGGGCGGCGGGGTCGAGGCCATCCGCGAGCATATCCCGCACGGGGTATGCGCCCTGCTCTTGGGCGAGAGCGGCGTGGGCAAGTCGACGCTGGTCAACGCCTTGCTGGGTTCCCAGCATATGCGCACCAACGAGGTGCGCGACAGCGATGATCGCGGCCGCCACACCACGGTCGCGCGCCGCATCTGCAAGGTGCCGGGCGGCGGTTTGATCATCGACGCGCCGGGCTTGAGGACGCTGCAGATCATCGACTTGGAGCATGCGCTCGCTGCGACCTTTAGCGATATCGTCGAGGCGGCGGCCAGCTGCAAGTTCAACGACTGCACGCACACGCACGAGCCGGGCTGCGCTGTGACAGGTAGCGTGAACCCGGAGCGTCTCGAGGCCTTCAGGGCCCTGGCGAGCTTCAAGGAGCAGGGGCGCCGCTAAGGGCTTGCGCCGGGGTGCCCGGGCGGGGGCAAGCGCTGCCTTGAGCAGGGGCAGCCTGTCGCCGCGTATTGGCTGCGTTAACTTTTGCAGCAGGCGGCCTTAAGGTGCTCTGCCGCGGGATAAAATAGGGGTTAGCACTAATCAACGGAGTCTGATGGGAACCCCTATGAAGAACAAGAAGCATCCATTCTCTTTGCGGCGGTTGTTCGTGGTCGCCGCTGCGTCGTTTGCTGCGGCATCCGCAGCGGCGCTCGCCGTCCCTGCCATGGCCTTGGCCAACAGCGGGTCTATGACCTACCTGGAGGGGGACTCCTACGTAACCAGGAGCTTCGATAACGTGAAGGACCTGCTGACTACGGCCCAAGAATCCAAGGGCTACGTCAACATCTACCTCAACGACGACTGGTACACCAAGGACTACGGCCGCATCGTCATCCCCAAGGGGCGCAGCTACACCTTCTTCCTCAACGGGCATATGATCAACCGCGGCAAGGTCGGGAGCTACGGCGACCTTTGGTGCGGCGGCAAAGCCGGCGAGGTCATCGCCGTGGAAGACGGCGCCACGCTCACCATCCGCGGCGGCGACACCACTACAGAGCACAGGGGCTCGCTTACCGATAACGGGCATTTCTGGATAGCGGACGACAACGGCAGCACCGTCATCAAAGGCGGCCTGATAACAGGCGGCGCCACGGATTCCAGCGGCGAGAGCGGCGATCGCTGCGGTGGCGGCGGTATCTCCACCGCAGGCAAGGACGTGAACGTCTATATCTCCGGCACCACCATCGCAGGCAATCTTGCCGATAAAGTCAGCGGCAGCTACGGCAATGGCGGCGGCATCGCCGTGGGAGGCTACGATACCAAGCTCCGCCTTAGCGATACGGATGTCATCTACAACCATGCAGAGGGCAATGGCGGCGGCATAGGCATACCCAGCGCCGCCTCGACGACGCTCGACCTGGATGCCGGCTGCAATATCAGCAACAACTACTCCGACCTCCGCGGCGGCGGCATCTACTACGACAGCAATAACTCCAAGCTCACGATCAAGGACGGCTGCTCGATCTCTAACAACCGCGCAGCAAACGACGGCGGCGGCATCTGCTATGCCGGCAGCAACGGCGAGGCGGAGTTCTCCAACGGCGTGACCATCAGCGGCAACTACAGCGCCGGCGACGGCGGCGGCCTCTACGACGACTTCAACGGCACTACCTTCAACTTCGACAAGTGTACGGTCAAGGACAACACGGCGGCAGATGATGGCGGCGGCATCTACCTCAACGACGTCGCAACGCTCAACCTCAGAAACGAGTCTGTGATCCAAGGCAACAAGGCAAGCCAGGGCGCCGGCCTCTTTATCGACGACGACAGCACCTCCGTCGTGCTCAACAACTCGCAGATCCTGGAGAACACCGCTACCGGCAGCGGCGGTGGCATCTACCACAACGCGACGGGCGGCAGCGTGACGCTCGAGGCGGGCTCTCTTATCGACTCCAACAAGACGCTCGGGGGCAACGGCGGCGCCGGTATCTACAACAACTACGGCGGCACGACCTACACTCTCACCGGCGGCAGCAGCATCTACCGCAACTTCTCCTACACGTGGGGCGGCGGCATGTTCCTTAACGACGACGCCACGGTGATCCTCAAGGAGGGCTCCTCCATCAGGCGCAACACCGCCAAGTCCTATGGCGGCGGCATCCTCAACTACGACGACGACTCCAAGGTCTACTTGTCCGGCTCGTCCACCATCGACGACAACTACGCCGGCGAGGAAGGCGGCGGCATCCATGCCTATAGGGACATCAGGATCGTGGGCGACCGCACTGCCTCCATCCAGCAGAACTACGCGCCCGTAGGCGGCGGCATCTTCTCTATGGGCGAGCTCTACCTCAAGAACATCAACATCACTGCCAACCTGGCAAAGGACTACGGCGCGGGCGTCTATTGCGACCACAGCAGCTACTACGCCTTCGAGCTGGCCGATGTCGTGACCATCCAGGGCAACAGGGCGACTGGGGCAGGGGATAGCAACCTGACCATGTACGGTAACCAGAACGCCTGCGGCGGCGCGGGCGACAACCTCTTGAGCCCCAAGAGCCGCATCGGTATCAGCATCCGCGATTACGACGGCAACCCCTACAAGGTGAGCGGCAACCAGGCGTTTCTAACCAACGTCAAAGACGAGTGGCGAAGCGTCGTGTTCTCCGACGATCCCAACAGGGCCATCACAAGCGACGGCAAGTACCTCTACCTGACCAACACCAAGGCGAGCTACGAGCTGAGCGATTACGTTGGAGATAGCAAGACGGGTTCGCGCTGGATCCAATACGGCAGCACCGTCACGCTCGCAACCAGCGACTATGCCCATACGGGCACGGTGCTCGATTACTGGACGATCGAGGGCGTCGCTGGCATGAGCAAGCTCGAGCCGCAAGGCGGCAAGGCGAGCTTCACTATGCCCGCCAACGCTGTGACCGTGCGCCCCCATTACACGACCGTCCTCAACGGCGTCGAGATCACGCTGAGTGAGCAGGCGATTTGGGAGGAGCTGGGCGAGGACCTGGACGAGTCCGAGGTCTCTGCGGTGCGCTTGCGCAGCGACAACGGCGCCAACTACGGCATCAACACCACGGCGGATATCCGCAACGCGATCAAGGTGACGGATGCGTCGGTCGCTGCAGGCAAGCAGGGTTCGAAGCAGGTGACCTACACTATCGAGGTCGCAAAGGCCGTGTTGGACGGCTACGGGTTCAGCTACGTTAAAGGCGAGCTCTCCAAGCTCGCGGTCAACGTGCGCGCGAACTTCGAGCGTGTGGACGCCTCGGACGTGAAGGTCTTCCAAGCAGACGACGGCGCGCTGGTTATCACAGCTGTTGCAAGCTTCAACGTGCCGGCGGACAAGGTGAGCATCGCTGCCGTCAACGTGAACAAGGCCGATGCCAAGCCCTTCGATAGCGTTGTCGAGCAGATCGACGACGTGCTCCAGACAGATACCTTTGTGAGCGCCAAGGCGCTCGATGCTCAGGGCAACGTGGTGATCGAGGTTCCCGACGAGCCCGGCTGGAAGTTCTCTAGCTGGGCCAATCTGCCCCAGGGCGCAACGGTCGACAGCAAGACCGGGGCTGTCACGCTCCGTGCGAACCTGGCCGCAGATGCCACGCTCACGGCTCTCTACGAGCCGCTGGCAAGCGCCGTGGCCATCACGGTGGATAGCCTTAAGATCGGCGAGAAGTTCCCCACGAGCGTGAGCTCCGTGCTCGTCGCCGGCGCTACTGAGCGCGACCTCACCAAGTACATCAAGGACAACATTACCGTGAGCTGGACCAAGGCGGACGGCGGCGCTGCCGGCAAGACCGTCGAGGGTGATACGTCGTACAAGGCGACCATCACGGCTACGGGCCAGGCCGCAAGCTACGTCTTCGGGTTCGACGATGCGGTGCGCGTCACGGTCAACGGCGAGGATGCTGCAAGCAGCTTGGACGCTGCTGCCAAGACGCAGCAGGTCGTCTACTACGCCAGCACCGATAGCGACACGCGCTACGACGGCCTGGCTTACGAGTACATGCCCACGATGGTCCACGAGGCGAGCGATATCGACGACAGCCTGCCGCTGAGCGCTACGTACCTGCTCAAGAACGGCGAGTCCCACACTGCCGCCGTCACTTGGGACAAGTCCACGGTGGATGAGTCCCAGACCTCCGGCTCCTTCGAGGTCGACGGCTTCTTCGAGGATATCTACGGCGATAAGCACGAGGTCGTTCAGACGCTCGAGATCATCGACTTGGGTGCGCCCGAGGCCAGCTACGAGGTGGCCCAGGACGCCAGCGGCAGCCAGACCATCACCTTGGGCAAGGGCGACGGATGGAAGGGCGAGGTCGAGTACAAGACCTATTACCTGGTAATCGACAAGAGCACCGTTATCGACAATATCGATCGCAGCAGCTTCAAACTCTATACACAGCCCGTGACTATCCAGCCCGGTCAGACGCTTCTGACCTATGCGGACGTCACGCTTGCCAAGAGCGTCAAGCAGACGGCGATAGCGGGCTATTCGTGCTCGATCCAAAGCGCGCAGTTGGAGCTGGATGCCAAGAAGTGGACCTACAGCTCCACGGGCGTGGCACCCTATCCTACGGTCAAGCTGGGCGGCCTCACCCTGGCGAAGGGCCAGGACTACACCGTGAGCTACAAGCACGATAGCAAGGTGGGCACCGCCAGCGTCAAGGTCACCGGCTGCGGCAACTATGCGGGCACGATGAGCGTCTCCTACAAGATCGTCCCCGCCAAGGTCAAGGGCATCGCCGCTAAGGCAGCTGGCAAGGGCAAGATCAAGGTGACCTGGTCCAAGCACAAGACCCAGACCGACGGTTTCCAGGTGCGCTATGCGGCAAGCAAGGCCAAGCTCAAGGCCGGCAAGGGCAAGCTGGTCAAGGTTGCCGGCAAGGCCAAGGTCTCCAAGGCCCTCAAGAACCTCAAGAGTGGCAAGCGCTGCTATGTGCAGGTTCGCGCCTACAAGGTTGTCGACGGCAAGACCTACTACTCCGCTTGGAGCAAGGTCAAAAGCGCCAAGGTCAAGTAAGCCTGCCGCGGGGGGTTCCTTAGCGTTTTGTTAAACCTGCATGATGGCCCGTGTAAAGGCATGCGCAGTCGCTATCATCAGGCTTCAGGTGAGAGAATCGCGCTTGGACCGGGATCCTTCGGTCCAAGCGCCTTGCATAGAAGGATGTTTTGCATGAGGAAGCTGTTTGGCGAGGTCTCTATGAGCTGGCCCGTCGTTATCGTCTTCGCCTTGGCGGCAGGGCTTGTCACGGGCATCATCACCCTCGTCCCGGCGCTTGAACCCACCTCGTTTCACGATATCGCCGTGTCGTTCGAGTGGTGGGTGGTCTTCGCCTTTGTGATCGCCTGCAACTGTCAGAAGAACTGGGAGTGCGCGCTCAAGACCTTCGTCTTCTTCTTGATAAGCCAACCGCTTGTCTACCTGGTGCAGGTGGTGGCCGGCACTTTGGATGCAAGCCTGGCGCTGACGTACTACAGCAGCATTTGGGGCCCGGCTACGCTTCTCACGCTGCCCGGCGGCTTTATCGCCTTCTATATCCAAAAGCAGAACGTGCTGGGCGCCGTCATCTTGGGTTTGGGCTGCGCGATAGAGGGGCTCATGGGAGCAAGCTATGCGGCGCAGTTGGTTTCTAATCCGCCGTACCATCTGCTCACCGTCATCGTGTGCTTTGGCTCTATCTTGGTTTTCGCCTTCTGCATCCAGAAGGAGAACAAGAACCGCGCGATAACGCTGGGCATCGCCGCTGTGGTCACTATCGGGCTTGTGGCCTACGTCTTCGCAAACGGTTTGTCGCTCTACTAGTGGCGGGAGCCGTTTGCGGCGGATGGTGCGCGCTTTGCCGGTACGCGCCGGGTTTTGAGTTACCGCGGGGGTTACCCGCTTGCTTGTATCGTCATTAACAGAAAGGTGCATCTCATGGCTTCTCAGAGAAAGATCGGCATCATCGGCTTGGGGCATGTGGGTGCGCATGTAGCCAACAGCCTGCTCTTGCAGGGTATCGCAGACGAGCTCTACCTGTGCGGCCTGCATGACCAGAAGATCATATCCGAGGCCCAGGACCTCCATGACTCCCTGAGCTTCGTGCCCTACAACACCAAGATCGTCAACTGCTCCAACCGCTACGAGGAGCTCGCCCAGTGCGACATCATCGTCAACACGGCGGGCAATATCGCCCAAGCGGCCAGCAGCCGCGACGGCGAGCTCATGACATCGACGGATTCCGCCAAGACCTTCGCGCAGACCATCGTGGGCGGGGGCTTCGACGGCGTGCTGGTGTCCGTCTCAAACCCCTGCGACGTGGTCTGCACGGCTATCTGGCACTTGACCGGCTACGAACCCACCAAGATCATCGGCACGGGCTGCCTGCTCGACTCCGCGCGCCTGCGCAGCGAGATCTCCAAGGCGACGGGCGTGAGCCCCAAATCCGTGCACGCCTATATGATCGGCGAGCACGGCTTCTCGCAGATCGCGGCTTGGAAATCCGCCACCATCGGCGGCAAGCCCATCGACGAGCTCGCGGCCGAGGACCCGGATAGGTACGGCTTCGACCAGGCCGAGGTCGAGGAGCTTGCGCGCAAGGGCGGCTACGTGACCTACGCGGGCAAGGGCTGCACGGAGTACGCGGTCGCCAACTGCACGGCGCGCCTGTGCGCGGCCATCCTGCACAACGAGCATGCGGTGCTCTCCGCCTCGACGCTCATGACCGGCCAGTACGGCGAGGAGGGCATCTTCACCTCGCTGCCGTGCATCGTGGGCTCGCAGGGCATCGAGTACGTGTTCACGCCGGAACTCTCTGACTCAGAGAAGGAGGGTTTCCATAAGAGCTGCGAGCACATCAGGGACAACATCGCCCAGCTGCCCTGGTGGTAGGGGCGTGCGAGGCGCTTGCTGCTGCAGTTGCGAATGCAATGCGGCAAGGGGCTGTCGATAACGGGCGACGCCTTGCTCGATGTGCTGCCGATGAGAGCTCAGGTTTGCTTGAGCTGGTAAGTCGTTGAGTACTGAGCCGATAGAGCTCGTTGGTTAACCGGTCTTGGGATGTCCCCAAGGCCGGTTCTCTTTTGCCATGATTCTGCGACGCTGTGGGGCTTGCCGCTCGCGGATGCGTTCTCAAAAACATACCAGCGGGATAAGGCCCTGACCGGCGATCGTTTTCCGGCTTCTCACTTTCTTTTTGAAAGATTACGAGTATGAAGATTCGGAGGTTTCATCTCTGTTAAGATTAGTCTAATTGGGCTATAAACGAAGGAGAGGATAATGAAACCTGGAATCAGGAAGGGACTATCCGTAGCGACTTCGCTGGCGATGGTCATGACCATGTGCACTGGGTTCACGAGCGTCTCTTGGGGCGAGGAGGTCCCGGCAGACGTTGGCGCCCAAGCGCAGGAAAACACTGCGGGGGGGGGTACCTCTCAAGCTGATGTAGGCCAAAACGACGTTGAGGCCAATGGCGTTGCAAGCAGCGTCGAGACAAAAGACGTCGATGCTCAATCGAGCGATTTTGAGGGCAGCGGTATAGAGACTGATCCCTACATTCTCAAGACAGCTCAGAACATGATCGACCTTGCGACCAAGGTCAATGATGGCACAAGCTACGCAGGCAGCTATTTTGTGCTGGGAAATTCCATCGATCTTTCTAGTGCCACGAATTTTGTTCCCATCGGCACGAGCGATAAATCACATTACTTTCAAGGCATTTTTGATGGCAAGGGCTATACGGTAACGCTGGGTATTAGCAACATAGAGCTGTCCCAAGCCGGCTTATTTGGCGCTGCTGGCGGCGGGGCTGTTATCAAGAACGTGACTGTCAGCGGTTCTGTTACGGCTCAGAACAATGTTGCAGGCGTCGTGGGCCAGGCTTTATCGGACCTTACGGTCAAGAATTGCACTAACAAGGCAAACATCACTTCTAGCGTCGTTGCTGGGACTGCATATTACGGAACTGGCGGCGTCGTAGGCGTTTCCAATGCGGGTGACATCACTCTCGATAATTGTACGAATGAAGGCACGATATCGTTTTATGGCACAAACGACGACGGATGTAGCGGCACTGTTTTTGGTGGTGTGATCGGCGGAGTTTGGAGATCGTCCAACATTACCGGCACTTTAAAAAATGTGATTGTCTCCGGCTGCGTTAACAAAGGCGAAGTGAGTAATACTTCTTCGCTGTATGGTAATGGCGGTATTGCTGGCAGAATTAGCGCGAACGCAACAGTTGAGTCTTGTGAAAATCAGGGCAACGTTAGCGCTATTGGAACCAGTTCCACCAATTCAAATAGAGGTGTTGGCGGCATTGTGGGC
>CAVCDT010000002.1:14620-51929 GCA_963600995.1 Akkermansia muciniphila
CGACAATGAAGTGACTGTTTCACAATGTCTTAATAGCGGTACGCTCTCTGGGCAAAAGAATCAGTGCGCCAGCGTTGGCGGTATTGTGGGTAGAGTGAACGACGCATCTTCTTCAGTCACGGAGTGTGTTAACGCTGGCACTGTTTCTACGTCGTATACAACCGGTGGCTATGCCGGTGGCGTGGTTGGATATGCATATTCCAGCTCTCTGATCAGCAAAAGCTATAACACGGCAACAGTGAGCAATGTTGCTACTAGCGCAACGGGCTCTTCGTATTCAGCGTGCGCTGGTGGAGTTTTGGGTTGCGCGAACAGCAGCTCCGCCAAGGTTCAAAACTGCTATAGCCGCGGTAAGGTAACTTGTACCGTAACAGGTAACTATTCGTATGCCGGTGGCATTATCGGCAAAACATACAGCAAGTCACCCGGCGCTACCTATATCAACAGCAACGCCTACCTCGCTGGCAGTGCAGGCAAGGGTATAGGCTACGCTAGCGCAGATGCAGACGGCTACAACTCCTTCGAGAGCTCTGATATTTCTGGCTTGCTGACGACCATCGGCGATGCTTATCAGGCAGACCTGAGTGACCAAATCAACGGCGGCTACCCCATCTTGCGTTGGCAGAACCCTAATGCGAAGTTCAAGGCTTCCTTCACGGTGAAGGACAAGGAAACCAACCTCAGCCTGGACGGTAGGGCGAAGATCGAGGTTAAGAACTCCAGCAAAGAGATCGTGAGTGCTGGCGATGATGGTTACGAGCTGTCTCCCGGCGAGTATAGTTACACGGTGACGCGCGATGGCTATACCCCGGTAAGCGACAGTTTCACTATCGGCAAATCCTCTAAGGCGATCGAGGTCGCGCTCACCTCTGTCAAGCACGACTTCACCCTTACGGTTTCTCCTGCTGCTGCCGAGGTCAAGATTACGAATGATGGCGGCGCGCCTTCCGATACTTGCAAGCTCCCCACGGCAACTGTTGACGAGAGCACGGGCATCGCAACGTACAAGCTCAGCCTGGCAGATACTAAGGCCTACGGCGCCTATAAGGCTGAGGCCAAGTGCTACGAGTATGTGGAGCAATCGGGCATCACGCTTGATGCGACGGGCGAGGATGATTCGGCCACCATTACGCTTGCCGCAGCAGAAAAGCACAAGCTCACGGTGACCACGATCCCGTCGGATGCCAAGGTCTATATCACCAATACGAAATGGGACAAGAAAAGCACCGAGTCCGAGGCCGTTGTCGATGGTAAGCATGTTTTTAGCCTCATCGATGGCGATTATTCGTGCAAGGTTAAGGCCAGTGGTTATAAGACTGAGTCCAAAGATTTTACGATGGACGGCAAGGATGATAATCTTGGGACTATTACCCTTGGGTCCAAGACCGCATGGGACGGTTCGAGCGTCGATACGGATTGGTATACCAACAACCCCAGCGCAACCAACTTCGAGATTAGTGAGCCCGAAGAGCTTGCCGGCCTGGCAGTTCTTGTCAACGGCTCTGATACCGCTATTGGCACCGTTGATTTTAAAGATAAGACCATCAGTTTGACCAAGGACATCGACCTTGGTGGCAAAGAAGCCAATTCCAATGCCGTCTGGACAGGTTGGACAACCATTGGCAAGACGGATAATAAGCTTGTCTTTAAAGGCACGTTTAATGGCAATGGTCATAAAGTCAAGAATCTCTACATCAATGTTACAAATGCCAGCGGTAGCACAAATGCCTATGGCGGTCTTTTTGGGCGGACAAATGACGCTGTAATAGAAAACTTGAGTCTTGAAAATGCGTCTATTTCTGTTCTAAGCAGGGGCTCGAGTACGGGTTATCAGCATGTTGGCGCCTTGGTTGGCAGAGCGGTCAATACAACAGTGCGAAATATCATTGTCACCGCCGAGGAAGGCAGAACGAGCGAAGTCTCTGCTGCCCTTTCGAGCTCAAATTATATTGGTGGCATTTTTGGCTCCCTTGCTGGTGGCAGCGCAGTTGATTGCGTTAATAAGGCAAGCGTGACCGGCGGCTATTTAGTGGGCGGCATCGCGGGAGGGACATATAGCGGCAAGGCTACAACGTTTCTTCGCTGTGTGAACTATGGCGCGCTTAAGTCGCTGAGCGATGGCATTAGCAGAATCGGCGGCACGGCTACGGCTACTTTTGCGACGGGTGGCATTGTTGGGCAGCTAAATAATGCAAAAGACGCTGTAAAGAATTGCGTTAATTACGGTGCTATCTCTGGAGCGAACCCTACCATGGGCGGAATTGTTGGCTGCAATGCGTCTTCCAGCTACACCCAATCAATCGATAGCTGCTACAACCTTAACTCTGTGAGTACGACTTGTTCGGGTCCTAGAGGCATCGGCGGCATTATTGGCTATGTTCATGCTGGCAACGCGTATTCTAACGCTTATACGGGCATTACGAATTGTTATAGCGCGGGTGTTCTTACCGGTGCGCAAAAAATTGGCGGTGTTGCCGGGCATTTGGCAGATAACTCGGTTGTCAACAGCGTTATCTACAACAACTACTATCTCGAAAACGACAGCTACGCCGGCGCTAACAACGGTAGTGGCAAGGTAGAGAACGAAGCGTTTACTTCCTTTGCCAAGACTGATGTCAACGCAACGCTCATCAGCAATTTGGGTAGTGCCTACGGGCCCTATGTGGATGGCTTGGCAGGGTGTGAGGCCAATAAGACCGAGGACGTGGAGTGGCCTATCCTGCGCTGGCAGAACCCTGGCTCTACGTATGAGGCAAGCTTCACCTTTACGTATGACGACGAGAGCAATAAATCCACGGCACCGGTCGTTAAGGTGACGAGCAAGAACGATCCCGATACGGTTTACATCGCCGATGAGAACGGCAAGTGCAACCTGCCCAACGGTACCTACACCTATGAAGTCAGCTGCGATGGCTATAACGCCGAGACCCCAGAGAGCGGCGTGTTCGAGTTCACTGTTGACCAGGATGCGGTCACTGTTGAGGTCTCTCTCAAGGCCAAGACCTGCGCCTATAGCATCGTGAGCTCGCGCACCTCGGGCGATAAGTTCAGCTTTAGCCTGTCTAAGGTGACTACCGACGGTGATAAGGCCATCGAGAACCCCGAGGGCGTTGATACAGAATCCGGTGACGCGGTCATCGCAACGAAATACGATTACGCGCTTACCAACGGCACATATAAGTACACGGCCATTCGCTTTGGCTATGAGAAGCTGACGGGTACGTTCGTGGTTGCCGGCGAGGAGACCAATACGCTCAACCTTGCGTACACTCCTCTTGCGACGGGTTCCTTGGGTGCAGAGATCACGCCTGAGAGCGGCAGCTTTGCGGGCAACGATCCTAAAATCGAGCTCTATGCCGTGGGCGGCGATTTTGACGGCCAGATGGTCGCGCAGTTCGACAACACGAGTAGCATTTACAGCGGCAGCGTCACGTTCTATGCAGGTACCTACGACTACAAGATCAAGGCCGATGGCTACACCACCGTCGAGGGGCAGGTCAAGATCGAGGCCGGCGCCACTACGTGTATTCAGGAGGAGCTGCCGGTCAAGACCGGCTGGGGCGGTGATACCGACGTCGATACCGATTGGTACACCAACGACACGGGTGCCACTGAGTACACGCTCACCAATGTCTCCCAGCTCGCGGGCGTTGCCAAACTCGTCAACGACGGCACCACGACCTTTAGCGGCAAGACCATCAAGCTCGCCTGCGACATGGACCTCGCCGATAACGCCTGGACGCCTATCGGCGGCTACGTTAGTGGCGGAGCAAAGAAGTTCGAGGGCACCTTTGATGGCCAAGGTCACGTTGTCACGATGAGGAACGCCCAGATGGAGAAGAACGAAGGTAGCTTTGGCCTATTTGGCTGGCTGCGCGGTGCGACAGTTGAGAATGTCGTATTGCAAGGCAATGCGAAGGTGGACTATGTGGAGCAAAGCTCCGCTTTTGTTCTGATAGATGTTGGAGCTTTGGCAGGCTATGCTGAGTCGTCAGTTATTGTGAAATGCTCGAATCGGATGTCGATTGATGTCAAGATTAAAAATGAAAACGGAGCTGCTTCCGCAAATGTTGCCGGCCTGATCGGAAGGAGCAGCAATCTCATCGGCGTTGGTGTTGGTGCGACTTCATTTTCCGCTTGCAACAATATTGGAATGATTGAAGCGCAATTGTCAGCTAAGACCGTGGGCGTTCTCTATGCAGGTGGGTTGGTCGGCAATCAAAACGATAGCAATTGCTCTGTTAATAACTGCTATAACACGGGTGATATTACTGTCAGCATGATGTCCGGTGCGACTGCAACAGCAAATGCTGGCGGTCTTATAGGAGGAAACAGGACCAGCGGCCTTAGCGTGTCGAATTGTTATGGCACAGGCAAAGTTGCTGCGACGGCTATTAGTTACTATGGCGGCGATAATCAAACGACTGGCGATCAAAAAGACGGTGCTCTGGTTGGCAGCAGTTCTTATGGCACCTTCAGCAACAGCTATTACCTGAGCACGATGTCCGATTCCACCGCCAAGTCCACGAAGAAGACCGACACTGAGATGAAGGCTGCAGAGTTCGTCACTGCGCTCAACGACGGCGGCAACGCGTATGTCAAAAATCCCAACCGCGGCTATCCCATCCTCAGCTGGGAGGCCGGTATCGATCATATCGCTGTCACTACGAACCCCGATAAGGTCGACTACAACGACCTCGAGGATTTCGATGACACGGGCATGAAGATCACTGCTTACACCAGCGGCGATGACAGTGTCGGCAGCGAGGTCGTCTCTGGTTGGAGCATCAGCGGCGGCAAGAAGCTGGCTGCGGGCACCAGCTCTGTGACCGTCAAGTACAAGGGCGCAACCGTGGAGCTGCCCATCACCGTCACGGCGGTCGACCATGAGATCACCTCAGGCGATCTGGAGCTCGAGCTCGCAGCCCCGCAGGCGGGTGCGACCCCGCAAGGCAGCATCGAGCTTTCCGCAGACCAGCAGGATAAGTTCTCCGCACAGGTCTCTTGGACCTGCGCTGGCAAGGACATGGGCGCTGCAGGGACATTCGAAGAGGGCAAGTTCTATCGCGCCCACGTGACACTCAAGAACAAGTACGAAGCTGGCGTGCTGCAGTGGGTCTTTGCTAACGGCGCATGGCCCAACATCGGCAGTGCGTACGAGATTCTCAACTACACACAGACGGCGGATAAGAACGGTAAGCTCGCTATCACCGAGTTCGACGTGACCTTCGCCCCGGTTGGTTACACGGGCAGCATCGAGCCCAATATGTTCCATAGCTACTACGCCGGTGACACGGGCGACTCCGGTAAGGCATACGACCTTGGCGCAAGCCAGCTCAAGGTCACCATCGGCAACAAGGCGGCAGAGCCCTACACGGTGGCAGACATCGAGGAAGGGATCCTCGACGGCGACATAAGCGTCCAGAAGCGCACGGTGGACGGTACAGAGTACCTGGGCATCGACTTGCTCACCGTGCTCGAGGCCGCAGGCGTCCCCAGGACCGTTGCCGACGACACCTCCATCACCTTCAGCAACGCCAGCGGTACGGGCGACGTGACCCTGACCTATGGCGAGCTGCGCCAGCAGGCGTCTGACGATGCGGCTATCGTGGCCTTCGCCAATGCGACGGATGCCGTGCCCCTGGGCAGCGGCACCGGCCCCCTGATGCTCATTAGCGGCAGCACCACGCGCACCTGCCTTGGCTCCATTGCCGTGGACGAGCCCGCATCGGCTGCGACGCAGAAGGTCAGCTTCAGCGTCGACGCCAACGACGGGTCTACGGTCGAAAGCCAGGACCTCGACATCTCCCTGCGCGACGGCTACGGCCACAAGTTCTATCTCGATACCTCCAAGGGCATGTCTATCGATGTCCGCGACGGCGACACCTACAGCTATCGCGTGACCAAGGACGGCTACGATGTCGTGACTGGCAGCGTCAAAGTCAGTGGCAAGGACAAGAGCATCAAGGTCACGCTCAGCCCCGTGTGGGACGGCGTGACCACGAGCAAGCCCAGCACGGCAGATGACGGCTTCATAGAGATTGGCACCGCGGCAGAGCTCATGTGGTGGCACGACAACTACAATGCCAGCGACAAGGTGCGCCTCACCAACGACATCTCCCTCAATGACGGCGAGGACAGCGCCAACGTCTGGGATGTCCTGGGCACCAACAGCGGTTACAGCGGCACGGGTACGCTCGCCTTTAGCGGCACTTTCGACGGCAACGGGCATGTGATCCGCAACATCCTCATCCAACGCGAGAACACCTACGAGCTCGAGCTTGCCTGGGATGGCTCCGTCATGGCCTTCGCAGACCGCGTGAGCGAGATCGGCCTCTTTGGCTACACCGGCGGCAGCGCCCAGATCAAGAATCTCGGCGTCGAGGGCACCATCGACATCTTCGACCGCCCGGACGGCTCCCTGGCCGACTGGCTGCAGGTTGGCGGCATCGTGGGTCTGGCCCAGGGCAGCACCAAGATCTCCGGCTGCTACACCAACATGGCCATCAGGGCCGTTGCCTCTACGGAGACCGACACCGTGGGCGGCTATCCCACGGGCGGCTTTGGCTATGTGACCGATATCTACATGGGCGGCATCGCCGGGTCCTTGAGCGGTAACTCCACGGTGGACAACTGCTACACCAAGGGCACCTACATCGGCGCCGAGACGCGTCAGGTGACCATCGGCGGTGTGGTCGGCGCTCTGCGTTACGGTACCAACTCCGTCACCAACTGCTACTCCACGGCCAACATCGACGCACGTCCGCTTACGACGAGCTCTTGGGCCTCTTGGCTGGGCGGCGTCGTGGGCGTCAACTACAACAACAGCTCCGCACCTGTGCGCGGCTCCTATGCGCTCAACGGCAGCATCGCCGGTAACAGCGTCCACATGACGGCCGGCAAGGTTATCGCCCGTGCGCAAAGCGGTGCGCTGAGCGGCAACTACGCGCTCGACACTATGACCATCACCGGTGCGGAAACCTCAAGCGATACCGGTGCCAACACCGTCAACGGCCTAAGCATCACCTTGGGCCAGGCCCAAAGCGGCAAGGCCTATGGGGACTGGAGCGAGGACCTCTGGACCTTTGCGGATGCAGCTGGCGAGGGCATACTGCCCATGCTTGCCTGGCAGACGACCCAGGCCGGTGAGAACAAGACCATCGAGTACACGGGCCAGACCCCCGCAGATACCGATGACGACGATTGGGACGGTTACTTTGGCAGCCAGTCCGCGCCGCCGTACTTCAAGGTCTATGCACGCGTGGGCGACAAGACGGTCGTGCTCAAGAAGTTCACGCGCGACGAGATGAAGCAGATGGCCGCGGCCGACAACCAAGGTGTCTTGTACTACTCCTCTATCTCGACCAGCGGATATGCAGGGCGTGCGGTCAAGGAGTACGTGACCATCGATACCCTGCTCGAGGAGGCAGGCGTCACCTGGAAGGATGGGGACGCCATCATCATGGGCGGTTATCTCTATCCTCTCAGCGCGCTTACTGCAGAGCGCTACTACTACCCCGATTGGACGAGCGGCAGCTCCGAGGGCGCTGTCCCCGTCAAGCCGGTTATCGCCCTCAAGTCCAACGGCGCTAAATCCGGCATGAGCAAGGAACTCTTCGCCATGTACGGGCAGCAGGCAGACTACCTCTACGCCTACATGCTCACCTTTGGCCAGAGCACGCCCACCGAGGCAAGCTACGGGTACTTCATGTACCAGCAGACGCAGATGGGCGTTAACTTCAAGCCCGCTTCGACGGCCAGCGAGACCCTTACCAACTACCTGGGCGACCTCATCGCCCAGGCCGAGGCAGATCGCGATGCGACCTATGTCTCCAACGACGGCAGCGACGTCGCCGGCTCTGACTACTATGTCTCGCAAGACGATATGGACACGTTCAACCAGGCGATCAACGTGGCCAAGGCGGCGCTTGCCAACACGGGCGCAACCAACGAGGACGCCATGAACGCGATCACGGCCCTCATCAGCGCGCAAAAGACCTTCGACAAAGCCAAGCAGCAGGGCAAGGGCGTCAACCGCGTCAACCTGAGCAACATCATCGAGAAGGCCTCGAACGTTGCCTACAACGCCAAGGTCTCTGTTGACGGCAGCGATGTCTCTGTATCCAACACCTGGGCTACGCAAGAGGCGATCAACGCCCTTAAGGCGGCTATCAGCGATGCCCACCGCGTCTACTACGACCAGGGCGCGTCGCAGGCTCAGCTCGACCAGGCGGCCCGCACCTTGCAGGCGGCGCTGTCCTCCTTCAAGGTCGACAAGGGCACCAAGGAGGTCGCGTATCGCAACGCCAAGGCCAGCGAGTTGAGGGAGTACGCCGCGGCAATCGACCAGAGCAAGCTGACGAGCTACCAGAAGCAGAAGGTTGCCGATGCCCTGAGCGAGTACGTGGCCAAGATCAACGCCGCGCAAAGCGTCGAGGGTATCGACGATGCCTTCAACGCCGGCAAGGCTGCGATCGACGCCGCTGCAACGGCCAAGCAAGACGGCGGCCAAAGCGGCGGCCAGGGTGGCGGTTCCAGCACGACGGATATCGCCAAGGCAAAGGCAGACGCCAAGGCGGCCCTGCAAGCGGCAGTCGACAACTCCGGTTTGACCGGCACCGATAAGGAAGCGGTCCAGAAGATCGCCAACGACTACAGCACCAAGATCGATGAAGCTACTACGAGCGACGAGGTTTCCAGCACGCTGAGCGCCGGTAAGAGCGCCATCCAGAGCAAGATCGACCAGCTCAAGCTCGATGCGGCAAAGGCGCAGGCCAAGACCCAGCTCGAGGCCTATGCCAAGGAGAAGGGCGCCGGCTACGCCGACCAAGACGCCTTGCAGAAGGTCGTCGACGCAGCGCTTGCCCTGATCAACAGCGCCAAGAGCACCGCCGAGGTCGACGCCCAGCTCGCTGCTGGTAAGACCGCTATCGATTCGCTGGTATCCGGCGGCGTCGACAACGAGCTCGCGCGTGCCAAGGCCAACGCCAAGGCAGAGCTCTCGGAGCTTCTGACCAACGCCTCTATCAGCGAGGACGCCAAGGCCGATGTCCGCGACATCATGGCCGACTACGTGATCGAGATCGACGCGGCCAACAGCGTGAGCGTCGTCAATAAGCTCCTGGTAGCTGGTCGCGGCGCCATGGAGGCCTACATCGACTTCGCCAACGGCGGCACGGCTAGCGTCACCGCAAGCGACATGGCCTACAAGCTGGTCTACAAGACCAAGACCGCCACGCTCGTCAAGCTCACGGGCAAGGCCAAGACGGCTAAGAGCATCAAGGTGCCCGCCACGGTGAGCTACTGCGGCATCACCTACAAGGTGACGGGTATCGCCAGCAAGGCCTGCGCCAAGCAGGTCAAAGCCACGACGATGACCCTCGGCAAGAACGTCAAGAGCGTCAAGGCCAAGGCGATCTACGGCTGCAAGAAGCTCGGCACCGTCATCGTCAAGAGCAAGAAGCTCACCAAGGCCTCGGTCAAGAACCTGGTCAAGTCCACCAAGGTCAAGGTCATCAAGGTCAAGGTCTCCAAGAAGAAGGCCGTCAACAAGAAGTTCGCGGTCAAGTACGGCAAGTGGGCCAAGGCCTACAGCAGCAAGGTGGCTGTCAAGTAGCGCCTTGCCCGTATGAGCAAAACGGAGGAGGGGCGAGTCCCAAGCCCCTCTTCCTGCCCGCTACGGCGTTTCTTCGGGCGGCGCCTTGCATGCCCTCAAGAAGCCGGTCCCTTTCATCTGGTATCCCAAACGCCGTTTGATGCATAGCTGCTTGGAGAAACGCGGTAGCGGGTTCAAGAACGCGCATGAACGCACGAGAGAGAGGTAGAGCATGAAGAAGAGGAGAATCGCCGCATGGGCGAGCGGCGGCGTTGTCGCCGTCGCGCTTGCCATAGCGGTCGCCGTGCCCCTTGCGGGCGGTGGCGCAGCGGCAAGCGCGCGCAACGCCGGGCTCGACGGATGCGAGAACGAGGCGCTCACCAGCTTGGTGACCGCCTACGGCAACGACGGGGAGGAAGTCGACGTGGCCTCGCTCGACAGCGACGCCTACGACGGCTACATCTTCGAGCTCAAGGACAACGCCCCTGCCTCGCTTTCAAGCGCGAGCGCGCTCGAGCAGTTCGACGGGCGCATCACCTACCATGAGGCATCCGGCCTCTACAGTGCGGATTCCCTGCAGAGCATCGACTCCTTTGTCGACGAACGCTACATCGACAGCATCGAGCCCGACTACGTGGTCGAGGTCGCCGATGTCGACGAGGACGAGCTCGCGGCAGCCGTCGACACGCAAGAGAACTCCTCTACGCCAGACGACCCCAAGTACAGCGACCAGTGGAACCTTACCCAGATGAACGTCAAGGGTGCATGGGAGAAGGGCCTCTACGGCCAGAAGGTCGACAAGAACAGCAAGAGCAACGTGAAGGTCGCCATCGTCGACAGCGGCATCGTGGGCAGCGGCGGCGGCCAGTCGCATCACGAGGACCTCGATTACTCGCATGTCCTCGAAGGCGTCAACCTGGTCGACAACAAGGAGGGCACGCCCGATACGCTGGGGCACGGCACCTTCATCGCCGGCCTCATCGCTGCGAAGGCCAATAACGGTGTGGGCATCGCAGGTATCACGCCCGAGGTGGACCTCTATCCCGTGCGCATCTTTGGCTCGACGGGGCGCTGCTCTACGAGCACGGTTATCGACGGCGTCTACGAGGCCATCAACGCCGGTGCAGACGTCATCAACCTGAGCTTGGGCAGCGAGTACTCCGAGTCGGACCTCGAGGAGGCCTGCCAAGCTGCAGTGAGCGCCGGCATCATCGTGGTCGCAGCAGCTGGCAACGACGGCAAGGCGACCAACAACTATCCCGCAGCCTACGACTGCGTGGTGGGCGTCGCCTCTACAGACCAAGACGAGACGCCCTCGTACTACTCCAACTACGGCGAGGATAACGTCTGGGTCGCAGCACCCGGCGCCAAGGTCACCAGCCTGAGCAACACCTTCAACGGCAGTCAGTCCCAGTACACGAGCGGCAGCGGTACCTCGTATTCCTGCCCCGAGGTCGTGGCGCTGGGTGCCTTGAGCAAATCCGTCTTTGCGGATTTCACCCAAAACGACTTCAAGGAGCTCATCAAAGAGACGGCGCGCGATAAGGGCGCAGAGGGCTACGACAAGTACTACGGCTGGGGCATCGTCGACTTCGGCGAGGCTGCCAGGGTCCTCATGGAGCGTTCCTATGTGCCCACCTACTATGTGGGCTTCAACATGACCGACCAAGACGGCGCTGCGCTTGACGGTGTGACGCTCAAGCTCGAGACGGCAGAAGACGTCGTGTGGGAGGATGACGACAGCGCGGGCATCACGGCTGGCACGTGGGCGAAGGGTACGGTGATCGAGCCCAGCTCGGACGGCAAGTACCATCTGCACAAGGGCACGTACAAGTACACGGCGAGCAAGGACGGCTACTTTACCAAGACGGCCACCTTCAACACCTATATGGAGCATCAGACGGAGTATGTGACCGTCGAGCGCAGCTTCGGGCTTTCCATCGACGTGGTCGATACCGCCGGTGACAAGCTGGACGGCGCCGTTATCTCGCTCAGGCGCGTAAGCGATGCCCTCGAGAGCACCATCAAGCAAAACAGCGAGGGCCTGTATGCGACGAACCTGCCTGGCGGCACCTACGAGTACTCGGTCGAGGTCGCAGACTACGAGACATCGAGGGGCTATCTCACCATCAGCGGCGCGGATCTTGCGACGCAGGTCCTCATGCATGCGACTGACGAGGTCTGCTATGTGAGCTTCGACTATCGCAGCGGCACGGCTGACGGCGATACTATCACCGGCGTGTCCGTTGCAGTCGAGGACAGCGCGGGCAACGCCGTGGTCGCTTTGGAGGATGGCAGCTACCAGCTTGCCCGCGGCGGCAAGTACTTCTATACGGCCACGCGCCCTGGCTTCGAGGACCAGACGGGCAAGTTCACGGTCGAAGACGTTGCAAAACAGACGGTGAGCGTCGTGATGACCCCGGCAGAGCATTTTGCCCAGCTGTTGGTCGTCAACGCGAAGGGCGAGCAGCTCGACGCCGCAGAGGTCGAGCTCAAGGATAAGGACGGTAATGTCGTCGCCCCGGTCAAGACGAGCGCTGGCAAGTACAACCTCGCAACGCAGACCTATACCTACGCGGCCAACTGCGCCGGCTATGGCATGAAGAGCGGCAGCTTCAGCATCGCCTCCTCTGACAGCTACCGCGAGATCTCGATCGTGCTCAACCCCGCCACCTCGCAGGTGAGCGTGAGCGTTGTCGACAGCAGTAAAGTCGCAGTCAAAGGCGCTGCGGTAAGCGTCTTTGCTCTTGCGGGCGACGACTACCAGGTACCTGCCAAGGGCGATAGCACCAACACCTTCAATCTCGCGGTGGGCAAGTACCGCTGCTACGCGAGCGCCACCGGCTACAAGGTGGCCACCGCAGACTTCGAGGTCACGGCCGCAGGAGAGAGCAAGACGGTGGAGGTCGCGCTCGAGGCTAGCGAGGGCAGCGACAGCGGCTTCAGCGGCGGTACGGGTGCAGCCAAGGACCCCTACCTGATCACGACAGAGGCCCAGCTGCGCTCCATCGCGAGTGATACCAAGTTGCTGGGCTGCTCGTTCAAGCTGCTCAACGACATCGCACTGAGCGACGAAACTTGGAAGCCCATCGGCCAGTACGAGAGCGAAGACTCCAACGTCATGTTCACGGGCAGCTTCGACGGTGCCGGGCATACGGTATCCAACCTCAACGCAGAGGTGAGCTCCGGCTATGCGGGGTTCTTCGGCGCGGTGAAGTCCGCCACGATCGAAAATCTCGTGGTGCAGGGCAAGGTCTACGGCAAGGGCGAGAAAGGCGCCGGCGGCATCGCGGGTGGCGTTTACAACGCTGCGGTTTCCGACGACGCAGATACCGCAACGCATATCGTCAACTGCGAGTTCAGGGGCGCGGTAACGGCCAAGACGCAGGCAGGCGGCATCGTGGGCTACGCCTACTCCCAATACGACAGCGACAAGATCAACATCTATATCGAGAACTGCGCCCATACCGTGGCGAACAACACCGAGCGCGTTCGTGCATACGATTTGGACACCTCCCAGTACGGCGAGTATGCGGGCGGCATCGTCGGCAAGGCGCATGCGACCAAGGTGTACTCCTGCTACAACACATCTGATGTCATCGGCAGCAAGTACGTGGGCGGCGTCGCAGGCCTGTTGGGCGCCAACGCGGGCGCGTATTCCTGCTATAGCGTCGGGCAGCCGCAGCTGAGTCCCTCCTCGACGAACCCGCTGGGTGGCATCGTGGGCACCTTGAAGGGAACCATCAAGAACAGCTACTGGCTCCAAGTCCAGGGCATCAACGGCAACGCGGGCACCAGCGAGGCTGGATCGGTCAACCCCACCAGCGGCAAGAAGGCCTCTGCCTCTATGAAGGAGGCGGCCTTCGCCGATGCGCTCAACCTGTGCGACGACAAGGCCCAAAGCGTCTACGTTGCCGTGAGCAGCGCGTATCCCAGGTTTGTCTGGCAGGAGGGCACGACGGCAGAGAAGAGTGCCGCCACCCCGGTGTTCACACAGCAGCCGCAGGGTGCGGATTACACCGTCGGCGCAACCGATGTCGCTAACCTCACGGCGCAGATCGCCGCTTTGGAGACTACCGGCACGGTGAGTTACCAGTGGTATCGCAACGATATGGCAAGCACCAAGGAGGCCGAGGCCATCAACGGCGCGTCCGGCACGATCATATCTGCGTCTGAGCTTGGTGCCATCAGCTACCAGCCCAGCGTGCAGGAGGCAGGCGTCTCGTACTACTACGTCGTGGTTACCAACGAGGAGACCGATGACGGCGGTGTGACGCGCCGCAGCTCGAGCCGCAGCAGCTTTGCCAAGGTGACGGTAAACGCCCTCGCCGCAGCCCAGACCCCTGTTATCAGCAGCGTGAGCGTTGTCGACAGTGCGGATGCTGTGATCGATGGCGAGCATAAGTACACGCAGAGCACGGCAACCGGCCATAAGCTGTCTGTGAGCGCGTCTGTTTGCGACAGCGGAGACCTGAGCTACCAGTGGTATAAGAGCCGCTATCTCACTACCAAGGGCACGGCTGTGAGCGGGGAGACAAACGCCCAGATGTCTGTCGATACCGCTGTGGCGGGCAGTTATTACTACTACTGCAAGGTGACCAATAGCTTTAACGAGACGACGGCCACGGCCAACAGCGGCCGCATCCTTATCACGGTCGATGGCGTCAACACCCATAGCATCACCTATGTGCTGGGCGATGATGCAGCTGTCAACGCCTCAACGAACCCTGCAACGTACACCGAGGGCACAGAGGTCATCTTGGCCGAGCCTGAGCTCAAGGACCACAGCTTTGCCGGCTGGTACTTGAACGCGAGTTTCGAGGGCGACGCCGTGACCTCGATCGCGGCAAGCTCCACTACCGATATCACCTTGTATGCCAAGTGGGTCAAGAAGGACTCCGGCGTGGACCCGACGCCTACGCCCACCCCAACACCCACACCGACGCCCACCCCGACCCCTGCACCAGGTGACACGCTCACCATCACCACTGCTGACGAGCTTGCTGCGTTTGCAGCGAAGGTCAACGGCGGCGAGAGCTATGCGGGCAAGACTGTGACCCTGGCCAATGACGTGAGCCTTGCGGGCATCTCCAGCTGGACGGCGATCGGCACGGCGTCCGCGCCCTTTGCGGGAACCTTCGACGGCGCCGGCCACAGCATCACCGGGCTTTCCATCACGAGTGATGCAAACGGCAACGTGGGCTTGTTCGGTTACAGCACGGGCACTATCTCTAACCTGAGCGTGAACGGCTCTATCGGCACCATCACGGGCGGAAGCTCCGGTAGCAAGAGCCTCGATAACATCGGCGGCATCGTGGGATGCAACGCCGGGACTGTGAGCAAGTGTTTCTCGAGCGTGACTATCACCGTTGCGAGCGAGAACATCTACGCCGTGGGCGGCATCTGCGGTCAGAACGCCGCAGGTGCGAGCATCTACCAGTGCGCCAACACCGGCAGCGTGACGGGCACCAAGTGCGTAGGCGGCATCTGCGGGCGCAGCTACGGCAGCATCTCGCAGTGCTACAACACGGCTGCGGTGACGGGCAACAGCGCGAGCATCGGCGCGAGCAAGCACAAGGACTGCATCGGCGGCATCTGCGGATCTGCCGGCAACAAGGACACGGCCCAGGCCAACAGCGTCGTCTCCTGCTACAACACGGGAGCCGTGAGCAATCCCAGCGGGCAATGGTTCGGCGGCATCGCGGGCTTTGCCGACAAGCTCACTACCCTCCAGGGCTGCTATGACACCGGTGCGATCGGGCAGGGCCATAGCGAGAGCTGGGAGTACAACCCCATCATCGGCAAGGTCGACTCTGCCTACAGCACCGTGAGCAACAACTACTCCCTCGAGGGCCTCACCGCGGGCAGCACGAGCGAGACCACCTTCAAGAGCATCACGGTTGGTACGGTTCTCACGGCCGACCAGTTCAAGACGGCGGCATCCAAGCTCAACGGCTCCGGCTCTGCCTATGTGGACGGCACGGGCGGCTTCCCGCTCCTCGCTTGGCAGACGGGCAGCGCGCCTGCCCCTGCTGTGGATGTGAACACCGCGAAGACCGAGGCCAAGGCAGCCCTCCAAGCGCTTGTCGACGGCAGCGGCCTTATGGGCGACAACCTGACTGCCGTGCAGAAGATCGCCGACGAGTACAAGGCCAAGGTCGATGCCGCTGCTACGGCAGAAGCCGTTGCATCCGAGCTTTCTGCCGGCAAGTCGGCTCTCCAAGCCAAGATCGACGAGCTCAGGCTCCCTGCAGCCAAGCAGGCGGCAAAAGACGCCCTCGCCAAGCTCCTCAAAGACCAGGAGGGTTTGGGCGCCGATAGCATCGCCGCAGTCCAGAAGGTGATCGACGCTTGCAATGCTAAAATCGATGCGGCGACCTCTACGGCAGAGCTCGACAAGATCGCAGCCGAGTCGACCGAGGCCGTCAAGAAGGCCGTCGAGGATGCCAAGGCGCAGGAGAAGAGCAAGACGCAGCTCTCTGGCGCGCTCGTCAAGCTCTCTGCGAGCAAGTTCGCCTACACGGGCAAGGATATCGAGCCCAAGGTCATGGTCGTGTGCGTAGGCCGTACGTTGGTCCAGGGCACGGATTACACCCTGAGCTTCAGCTTCAACAAGAACGTTGGCAAGGCGAGCGTCACGGTGACGGGCATGGGCCAATATGCGGGAAGCGTGACCAGGAGCTTCACTATCAACCCCAAGGCGACCAAGGTCAAAAAGCTCGCAAGCCGCAAGGGCGCCCTCAAGGTCACCTGGGCCAAGCGCACGGCGCAGGCGAGCGGCTACCAGATCTGCTACAGCGCCAAGAAGTCGATGAAGTCCGCCAAGGTCATTACCATCGGCAAGACCAAGACGGTGAGCAAGACGATCGAGAAGCTCTCCAGCGGCAAGCGCTACTACGTCAAGGTACGCGTCTTCAAGAAGAGCGGCAGCTCTACGTTCTACAGCAGCTGGAGCAAGGCCAAGGCAGCGGTTGCCAAGTAGGGGGCAACGGGCTTTGCCATAGCTGACCAGCACGGGGCCGGTTCTTACGGGGACCGGCCCCACGTCTTGGCTGAGGGCGCGCCCGCTTGGGCGCCTGCCGTTTGCCCTCGCCTGTCTGTAGCACCCCGCGAGGGCAAGTATTTGCGGCTTATGGGGCTCTCAAGCCCCGCTCAACGGCATGCTTTTAGGCACTTCGAGCCTCGAGCGCTCCACCCGGCGCCGTGGATTTCAAAAACCTGAGATAGGGGATTGTAAGGGGCTATTAATTTTGTTATCATTCGATGTCGCGTCTGTTACTGGTTTCGCGTAATTCCCTCACGCTAGATTAGTGCAGCAGCGCAATTCGGGTATTAGTTGAAAGGCAAAACCAGAATGTACGCAATCATCAAAACCGGTGGCAAGCAGTACACCGTCAAGCCGGGCGACGTCATCGACGTTGAGAAGCTCGAGGGCGAGGCTGGCACTCAGATCGAGTTCCCCGTTCTCTTCCTCAACAACGGCACCGATGTCGTTACGGATGCAGACGCTCTCGCAAAGACCACCGTCCTCGCAGAGATCGTCGATCAGCACAAGGGCCCCAAGGCCATCATCTTCAAGTTCAAGAAGCGCAAGGGCTACAAGCGCCTGCGCGGCCATCGCCAGAACCTGACCAAGGTCGTCATCACTGAGGTCGCTGGCGTCAAGGCAGAGCCCAAGGCTGCAAAGCCCGCTAAGGCAGAGGCTCCCGTCGAGACCAAGGCAGAGGCTCCTGCTGCAGAGGCCCCCGCTAAGGACCTGTCCAAAATGACTGTTGCCGAGCTCAAGGCATATGCCGCAGAGAAGGATATCAAGGTTCCCTCCTCTGCTCGCAAGGCCGAGATCCTTGAGCTCATTCAGAACGCTTAAGTTAAGGGAGGCGTAAGAGAATGGCACATAAAAAAGGTCTGGGCTCCACCCGTAACGGTCGCGACTCCCGCGCACAGCGCCTGGGTTGCAAGAAGTTCGCTGGTGAGACTGTCCGCACTGGCATGATTCTCGTCCGTCAGCACGGCACCCACTTCCACCCCGGCGAGAACGTCGGCCGTGGCAAGGACGACACCCTGTTCGCTCTGGCCGATGGTACTGTCAAGTACACCAGGGGCGACAAGCGCAGGGTTCACGTTATTCCTGCAGAGGCCTAAACCCCTCCGCGACATAGCATGTAAGAGAGCTCCCGTCTGGGGGCTCTCTTCGTTTATGGGCATGCTGTGCCATTGGCCTGCAGGTTGCCAAGCCCCGTTGCGGCCGATGCTAAAATCTCTGGGTATCTCTTAGACAAAAGGAGCAACAGCGCTATGTGCGGAATCGTCGGATATGTGGGGGACAGCCAGGCCAAGGATATCTTGGTGGGCGGCTTGAGGCAGCTCGAGTACCGCGGCTACGACAGCGCGGGCATCGCGGTGCCCAACGGCGCGTCAGGCCTCGAGGTGGTCTGCCGCGTGGGTAAGGTGCAAGAACTCGCCGATGCCGTCGCCGATATGGACCTGCCCGCTACCTGCGGCATCGGGCATACGCGCTGGGCCACTCATGGCAAGCCCAGTGAGATAAACGCCCATCCGCATCGCGACTGCTCGGGAAAGATCGCCGTCGTCCACAACGGCATCATCGAGAACTTCGCCACCCTGCGCGAGTCCCTCAAGGAGCAGGGCCATCAGTTTGCGAGCGAGACGGACACAGAGACCGTGGCGCATCTGCTCGAGGATTACTACGAGGGCGACCTGGCACAGGCCATGCGCAAGACCGTCGCACAGCTGCAAGGTGCCTACGGCATCGCCGCCATCCATGCCGACCATCCCGATGAGATCGTGGTCACGCGCAAGGACAGCCCCATCGTCGTCGGCTGTGACGGCACTTCGAGCCTGGTGGCAAGCGACATGGTGGCCGTCATGGATTACACGCGCGACGTCGTCTTCTTGGACGACGGGCAGCTCGCCATCCTGCGCCGCGGCAAGATCGAGTACCAAGACGCGAGCGGCAAGCCCTTCGAGCCGCAGGTGACCCATATCGACTGGGATACCGATGCCGCCGAGCGCAGCGGCTACCCCGATTTCATGCTCAAGGAGATCCACGAGCAGCCGCGCGTCGTGCGCGATACCTTATCCGGGCATCTCAAGGACAACAAGATCGTGCTCGAGGACCTGGCCTTGACCCAAGAGGACATCGAGGCCATCGACAAGGTCTACATCATCGGATGCGGCACGAGCTACCATGCCGGCCTCGTGGCGCGCGAGCTCATCGAAGGCTGGGCGCGCATCCCCACGACCGTCGAGGTAGCAAGCGAGTTCCGCTACCGCAACCCCATCGTCACTGCCTCGACGCTGGTCATCGCCTTGTCGCAATCCGGTGAGACGGCAGATACGCTTGCCGCTGTGCGCTTGGCGCGCAGCAAGGGGGCACGCGTCTTTGCTGTGACCAACGTCATGGGCAGCCGCATCACACGTGAGAGCGACGGCACGCTCTACGTCAAAGCCAACATGGAGATATCCGTCGCCGCGACTAAGAGCTTCTTGGCGCAGATCGCCTGCGTGACGCTCATCGCGCTCTTCTTGGCGCAGCGCAAGGGGCGTATGTCGAGCCGCCAGGTGGTGAGCCTCTACCATGAGCTGCGCGCAACGCCTGCGCAGATCGAGTACATACTCACTGATACATCCGCGATCGAGGAGGCGGTAGAGCTCCTGGTCAACTGCCATAGCGCCATGTACGTGGGCCGCGGTATCGCCTCGACCATCTGCAACGAGGGTGCGCTCAAGCTCAAGGAGATCAGCTATCTCCATGCAGAGGCCTATCCCGCCGGAGAGCTCAAGCACGGCCCCATCGCTTTGTTGGACGAGACCGTGCCTGTGATCGCCGTGGTGACGGAGAGCTCGACGCGTATGCAGACGCTCTCCAACGTGCAGGAGATCCTGGCGCGCGGGGCCAAGGTGATCGCCATCGCCACAGAAGGAGATGAGGACGTGCAGGATATCGCCGATTATGTGATCTACGTCCCGCCCGTGCGCGAGTGCTTCAGCGCGATCACGGCGAGCGTGCCCTTGCAGCTGCTCGCACGCGCCGTGGCCATCAAGCGCGGCTGCGACGTGGACCATCCGCGCAACCTGGCAAAATCCGTTACGGTGGAGTAGAGCATATGGCAGACCAAGAGACCAAGCAGGAAGCCGGCCAGATGCAGGAGGCAGCTGCTGCGGCTGCCGGCCAGGCGGATGCTCGGCGCGAGTCGATCCTTGCCGATGAGCCGCAGGCCCAGGTGCCCATCGCCGGCCTCGGCGTGGACATTGTCGAGATAGCGCGCATGGAAGAGATCCTAGGGCGCACGCCCAGCTTCAGGCAGCGCGTCTTCACCGATGGAGAGCGCGCGTACTGCGAGGCCAAGCACAACCCCGCAATCCACTTCGCCACGCATTTCGCCGCCAAAGAGGCCGTGCTCAAGGCGCTGGGGACGGGCTTTGCCGATGGGATCGGCTTCACGGATGTCGAGGTCACTCATGACCCCAAGGGCAAGCCCGTGGCCGTGCTCCATGGGCGCGCGCAGGAGGTCGCCGCAAGCCGCGGTATCACGGATATCCCCATATCCCTGAGCCGCACGCACTCCACAGCCGTGGCAAACGCCATCGCCACGAGCGAGGCCACCAAGCCCGCTGCAACGCAGGAGCGCGAGACGCCCAAGCAGCAGATCGCCAGCGCCTTCAAGGAGCTTCGCGGGATGCTCGACGATATGGACCAAGGGCAGCCCGGCCAGCAGGACTAGGGCTTGCTGCCATAAGACGCGGAGAGGGAAGGGGATAGTCGCATGTCGATGAGCGAAGCGCATGAGTTTGGGATGCATGACGCCACGCGGCTCATGCCCGTGCCCGATGCGCATGCCAACAAGTACTCGCGCGGCAAGCTCGTGGTGGTCGGCGGCAGCGCATCGTACCCGGCAGCCCCCGTTATGAGCGCCCTCGCTGCCGGCAGGGCGGGTGCCGGCTATACCTCCCTGGCTGTCCCCCAGAGCGCTGCAGGCGTCGCGCATGCCCATGTGTTCAGCATCACCGTCAGTCCTTTGCCGGATATCGAGGGCGCCCTTTGCGCCCAAAGCGTCAAAGCGGCGCAAGAGACCCTCGCTAAGGCCGCGGCGTTCGTCGTAGGACCGGGGATGGGACGCAGCGGTAACGTCGTGGCGTTCTTGCACGGCCTTCTTGCATCTGATGCCGCATGTGCTATACCCGGGGTGGTAGATGCAGACGCCTTGGCTCTCATCGCCTCTTGGGATGGCGGGTTTGCCGAAATGCGCCCTGCCGCTGCGCCCAGTTTGGTGCTCACGCCGCATGCTGGAGAGGCTGCACGTTTGCTGGGGGAGGGTAGGCGCGTGCAAGACCCCCTTGCGGATGTGCTAGAGCTCTCCCGCAGCTACAACAGTGTCGTTGCCCTCAAGGGCCCCGATACCTTTATCGCATCGCCGGATGGCGAGGTACGCGTGGTGAGGACAGGCGGCCCAGAGCTTGCCAAGGCAGGAACGGGGGACGTGCTCGCGGGCACGATAGGCGCCTTGCTCGCGCAGGGGCTCGACGCCTTCGACGCGGCATGCCTGGGCGTCTATCTCCATGCCAAGGCCGGGGCTATCGCGGCAGCGCAAGACGGCGTGACATCGGTGATGCCGGAGGACCTCTTCTGCAGCCTGCCCAAGGCCATCCGCGGCCTCGAAGCCTGCGGTGGCAAGCTCGCTGCGGCCCAGCAGGATGCGCAGAGGCGCTCGACGCTGTAGCTTTGCGCGATGCCTCGCTCCTTTATGCGGCGCTTTGGTCTAACATTGTCCAAAAGCCCGGGTGATATGCGCTGTGAAGGGAGGCTTTATGCCCGATTACGCCAACTACTTTGGCTCGACGCCGCATCTGGCGTCCCAGGGCCCGTCCTCTAAGGATGAGGGGCAGCTGTTCGACAGCCGTGACGGGCAGCTGAGCTTTGGCGCACAGGTCGACGATGCCGCAAACGCTCCCTCCGTGGGCTTGCGCGATAGCTACACGCAGCAGACGCTCCCGCGCGAGGCTTGGGTCGAGGTCGACCTCTCCGCCATCGCCTTCAACGTCAAGCAGACGCTGCGCACGATAGGCTCGCGTCGCCTGATCTGCGCGGATGTGAGTGCCGATGCTTACGGCCATGGCGCTGTTCGCGTGGCCAAAGCCGCACTCGAGGCCGGTGCGGACCGCCTTGCCGTCGCAACGCCCGAGGAGGGCGTGCGCCTGCGCCAAGCGGGTATCGGCGCACCCATCTTGGTCAAGGTCCAGCCCTGCGCACGCGCCATCCCCCTGCTCGTGGCCTACGACCTCACGCCGGCGGTGTTCGACGCCAAGTTCGCTTTGGACTACGCAGAGCACGCAGATCTCCAGGGCAAGAGCGCACCTTTCCATCTCGAGGTCAACACAGGGATGAACTGCAGCGGCGTCTTTTACCTGGATGCCGCAGACCTCATCCGCAGCGTGAGCTTCCATCGCGCCCTCAAGTACGAGGGGACCTTCACGGTCTTTGGCGTGACCGATGCGCGCGACCAGCTCGACTTTACCGAGCAATGCCGTCGTTTCGAGGAGGCTATAGATCAGATCCGCGCGGCGGGCTTCGACCCGGGCATCGTGCATGCGGCGGACTCCTATGCGATCTTCTGCCATAAGCAGCTCCATTACAGCATGGTGCGCATGGGCAGCTGCCTTTACGGCGTCGACGCGGACCTCTATGCTCCCAGCGCCCTTGTGCTCAAGCCCGCTATGAGCGTCAAGGCCCTGGTGTCGCAGGTATGCGAGCCGCAGGTGGGCGAGGGTGTGGGCCGCAACTACTCCTATCGCGTGGGGATGCCCGTGCAGATCGCCACACTGCCCTTGGGCTACGCCGACGGCATCTCGCGCGCGCTTACGCGCGAGGGCTTCAAGGTGCTCTGGCACGGCATGGCCATAAGCCAGGTGGGTGAGATCGGGGCCAATCAGATGATGGTCGAGATCCCCCTCAAGTACTCCGTCACCGGCGTTGGCGGTGGTGCGCAGCCGGGCGACGAGGTCGTCGTCATCGGCACGCAGGACGAGCACATGATCGCCTGCGAGACGATGGCGGAGTCCCTGCATACCCTGAGCCTAGAGGTGACCTGCGCCTTTGGCATGAGGCTTCCCAAGGTGTACCTGTGACGGCGCGCTCTTTGGACGAGCTTGCGCATCTGTGCGCCTCCTGCGATAAGTGCGAGCTCGCAGCAACGCGCAACAACGTGGTCTTCGGGGCAGGAGACGCCCATGCGCGCGTGGTGATCATCGGCGAGGCCCCGGGCAAGAATGAGGACCTCAAGGGCGAGCCTTTCGTCGGCGCGGCGGGCAAGATGCTCGACCGCATGCTCGAGCAAGCGGGTATTGCGCGCGAGGACGTCTATATCGCCAATATCTGCAAATGCCGCCCGCCTTCCAACCGCAACCCCAAGGCGGCAGAGATCGAGGCCTGCACGCCGTGGCTCACAGCGCAGCTCGATGCGATAGCGCCCGATGTCATCGTCACCTTGGGTAACTTCGCCACGCGCTTCATACTCGGCACCACCCAGGGCATAACCGCCTTGCACGGGCAGGTTTGCGAGAAGAACGGGTTGGTCGTCCTGCCCATGTTCCATCCTGCGGCATGCATCTACGATCGCAGCAAGGTCGCCGCGCTGGAAGAGGACTTCCGCCTGCTGGGCAAGCTGCTCTTGGATACAAACGATTCGGAGTGATGATGGAAAGCTATCTGTCCCATAGCGTTGAGGAGACCATGGCCGTCGGCGCCAAGCTCGCCGCTACGGCGCAGCCAGATGACTGCATCGTGCTCACGGGGGACCTTGGTGCGGGCAAGACGCACCTCACCAAGGGCTTTGCCGCAGCTTTAGGCGTGCAAGAGGATGTGACGAGCCCTACCTTCGCCATCGTCGAGGAGTACGCCGGCGGGCGCATCCCCTTGCTCCATTGGGACCTGTATCGCCTGGAGGAGGATTGGGAGCTCGAGGACGTCGACTGGTACGGCCTGACGGAGAGCGGGGCCGTGAGCTTGGTCGAGTGGGGGGACAAGTTCCCCGATGCATTGCCCGACGGCTCTAAGCATGTCGATATCCGCGTGCAGGACGACGGTACGCGCGTCATCATCGTCGAGTAGCGCTGCATCGGGGCAAATGCGGTGTGTAAGCGGCGGATTTACGGCATCGCCACCGCCCTGTTGCCAAGACGTGTAAACCTGTTCAGGCTTTTTTAAGGACGTCCCGTTAAACTTGGTTGCATTATGGCAGAGACTAACCCTTACAAAGTACTCGGATTAGACGACGGCGCCTCCAAGGAGGAGGTGACCCGCGCATATCGCAAGCTGGCCAAGAAGTACCATCCGGACCTCAACCCGGGCGATGAGGAAGCCGCGAAGAAGATGGCCGAGGTCAACGCCGCGTATGACTCGATCACCAACGGCACGCCGTACGGCCCCAGGGCACGCCAGCAGGCGGCCAACCCCTACGGGCAGGCCGGCGGCAACCCTTACAGCCAATCCGGTGCGGGCAGCTACAGCGGCAGGGCCACGTATGCCTACGACCCGACGACGGGGCGCTACACGCGCGTGGACGGCAACGGCAGCGCCGGCGGCAGCGGGTACTACGACCCCTTCGAGGATCTCTTCCGCAGCTGGTACGGCAACCAGCAGAGCCAATCCTCAAGCGGCCAATCCTCGTCTGACTACTATCGCCAGCAACAGCAGCGCCAACAGCAGTACCAGCAGCAACGGCGCACGACCACGCTCTTCAGCGGGTCGGGCTGTCTGACGTGGATACTTGCGCTGGTCATCATCAACATCTTGCTCAACATGTTCTTGGGCGGGTGCTCCAACCTGCTCTACGGCACACATCGCGTGTACTCCTCCACGACGCCGCAAAGTCAGTACAGCCAGGTCTACAGCAATGACAGCGGATCAGGCAGCGGCAACGGCTATACGCAGGGCGGCACCTCTGGTGGCTACAGCAGTGCTTCCGGCACTACGACAAGCTCCACGTTGTAGGCACCTCGCAGACAGGCCCTACAACACCGCTTGCGGTGGCAAAGTGCGCAGGATAAGCGGGCATGTGCTCGGCTGTGCGCCTTCATCACGGGCCTGGGTGAAATATAATGGGAAGCTACCGTGCGTTGCTTCACCGGAGGCGAGATGTCTACAAGCAAAGACAAACAGAGGAAAAACGACCGCAAGATGGCCCTTACGCTCGCGGGCGTCTTCGTGGCTGCCGTCTTGATCTTCGGCGGCGGGGCCTATCTGTTCACCCGTGCGTTCACAGGGCATGTCCGTGCGACAGACGAGTACGAGACCATGCAGCTCACGGCCGCGAGCTATTCGAGCGACCTGTCTGCATCGGGGTTGTTCCAGTCCGGCAACACGACCACCGTGCGCGCGGAGGTCGACGGCACGGTGTTCAACGTGCTGGTAAAAGACGGCGACAAGGTCAAGAAGGGCGATACGCTCTTCACCATCGAGAACGAGGACATAACGGCCGACGTGTCGTCCACCCTTGACGCCTATGTGCAGGCTCAAGACGACGAGCGCGATGCCTCCGAGCAAGCGCGGGCGGGCAAGACCAAGCTCAAGCAGGCGCAGAAGTCCCTCGCCAAGGCGCAAAGCGCGCTCGAGAAGGCGCGCAAGAAGGCGGAGTCCTCTGCAGACGGCGATGAAGCCGATGCCGACATGAGCAGCTTTAACGAGGAGCCCTACCAGGCGGCTATCGAGTCGGCCCAATCCGCTGTCGACAGCGCCCAGGAGTCGCTCGAGGTGCTCCAGAACAACGAGAAGAAGGCTGCCCAGACCACGGAGGCCGCAAAGATCGCCTACAAGAAGGCGACCAAGAAGGAGTCCAAGCTCACCGTGAAGGCGCCCGTCGACGGGACGGTTGCCTCGCTGGCTGTGGAGAAGGGCTCTGCCGTTGCGGCCTCAAGCGATGCGGCGGCTATGAAGATCGTCGACACAAGCGACATCATCGCCCAGGTCGAGGTCCCAGAAAACCAGATCGCCAATATCGTCAAGGGCCAGAAGGCGACGGTGACCTGCACTGCGCTGGGCGATAAGACCTTCAAGGCCACGGTGTCGCGCGTTGCCGACACACCCGTCGAGACCCAAGGCGACCAGAGCGCTGCAAGCCAGGAGAGCGCGGATGGCACCAGCTCGCAAGACGGGACAGAGGCTGCCGATAACGGCGAGACGGCGAGCGAGGGCGCTCTCTACAGCGTCACCTTGAAGCTCAAGGACATCGACTCCGCCGTCAAGATAGGGATGGCGGCAAGCGCCAAGATCACCATCCAAGACTTCGGCACGGTGTTCTACGTTCCCTCGAGCTGTGTAGCCACCAACAACTCCGGTGCGTACGTCGAGGCGGTCGTTGATAAGAGCACCGTCAAGCAGTACAGCGTCGCGCAGCTAGGCACCGCCGATGATGGCAAGCTCATCATCCAGGGCGCGTCGCTTATGGAGGGAACCGTTATCAGGACGGACCTCTCGAACAGCTAACCCGGGACTACGCGTGTGCCGCAGGCCTCCTGCCCGCTGGTACCGGGCGCAATCAGGATGCCCGCAACTCGAGCTGCGGGCGCTACGAACAACGGACAACCCAAATGGAGTGTGCTTTGACTTCTCAAGCTTTGATCGCGTTGGCTTTCGATACGGCAAGCGAGATGCTCGCCTTGTGCGTGGGCGATGTGGCAGGTGACGATGTGCGCGTCATCGAGGCAGCCGATGCCGCCGCGCCGCGCAAATCGGAGCAGGTGCTGCTCTCGCGTGCGAGCGCCATGCTCGAGCGCGCGCAGCTTGCGCCGGCAGACGTCGACATGGTCGTCGTGGGACGCGGACCGGGGTCGTTTACGGGCGTGCGCATCGGCATCGCAACGGCCAAGGGCGTCGCATGCGGGCTCGGCTGCCCCGTCTACGGCGTTTCGACGCTCGATGCCGTGGCGTGGCATGCATGGCGCGGCGGCGTGAGGGGTAAGATCGGCGTGGTCGAAGACGCCATGCGCAAGGAGGTCTACCCCGTCCGCTTCGAGTTGGACGATAACGGCGTCACGCGCCTGGATCTGGACAGCGTCGCCAAGCCCGCCGACGTCGCTGCTGCTTGGGTCGAGTCCGCCCAGCCCCTCACGCTTTTGGGCGACGGCCTCAAAAAGCACGCCGCTCTCTTCGACGACGAGCTGTTCACTCTGGCGCCGCAGGAGCTGTGGACGCCGGACGGCGAGGGCCTGCTGCAGGCCTACGCAGCGCTGCGCGATGCGGGCAAGCTCGCAAGCGGTGACCCCGCAATCTTGCTTCCCGTCTACACGCGTCTCTCCGATGCAGAGGAGGCCGAGCGCTCCAAGCTGAGCATCGTGGACACGATGCCTGCAAGCGGCGTGGCAGACGGCCGTGCCGTAGGGGGTTTGTTCCTCCATCCGATGTCCGTCAACGACGCCCAGGCGGTTGCCGCCTTGCAAGAGCGCGCGATGCCCAAAGACGCCTGGACCTGCGGCAAGCTCGCCGACGAGGTGGGTCGCGCGGATCGCAGTTGGTGGGTTGCGCGCAAGAACGGCGAGCTGGTGGGGTGCGCGGGCGGCCAGGTGGTCGACGGCGAGCTGTGCATCTTCAACGTGTGCGTCGACCCCCATGAGCGCCGCCACGGCATAGCTCAGCGCTTGCTCGAGCGCGTGACCACGGATGCGCGCGCCTTGGCGGCAGACACCGTCACGCTCGAGGTCCGCTGCGACAACGGGCCCGCTATCGCCCTCTACCATGCGCTGGGCCTTGCCGATGTGGGCGTCAGGCCCCGTTACTACCATGACCGCGCCGATGCGATGATCATGTGCGGCGACCTGCCGCTGCACTACAGCTATGCCGATGCCTCCCCGGCGTCCGCCCCCATGCACACCGGGGACGGCCCGCGGGCGGCAGAGGATGCCTGCGCACATGCAGTGCGACCGCTCATACTCGCCATCGAGAGCTCCTGTGACGAGACGGCGGCGGCAGTGGTGGACGGGCAGCGCACTATCCTCGCCGACCAAGTGGCCAGCCAGATCGACTTCCACAGTCGCTTTGGCGGCGTCGTGCCAGAGATCGCCAGCCGCAAGCATACGGAGGCCATCGTGCCCACGGTGATGGATGCGATGGAGCAGGCGCACGCCACATGGGACGATCTCTCGGCCATCGCCGTGACGCAGGGCCCGGGCCTTGTGGGCGCGCTGGTGGTGGGGCTGGCCTTCGCTAAGGGCCTGGCCTTTGCGACAGGACTGCCGCTCATCGGTGTGAATCACCTCGAGGGGCATCTCTATGCCAATCGCTACGTCGCACCCGATATCGAAACCCCGTTCATCGCCTTGCTCGTGAGCGGCGGGCACACGATGCTCGTACACGTGAGGGATTGGGGCGACTACGAGGTCATCGGCACGACTAAGGACGATGCCGTGGGCGAGGCCTTCGACAAGGTCGCCAAGGCGCTGGGGCTCGGCTATCCCGGCGGGCCCATCATCAGCCGCTATGCCGCGCAGGGCAACCCCGAGGCCATCGACTTCCCGCGCGCTATGATGCACAGCGGGGACCTGCAGTTCTCCTTGAGCGGGCTCAAGACGGCGGTAATCACCTACATCAACAAGAAGAACGCCGCAGGCGAGGCTGTCGACATCCCCGATCTTGCGGCGAGCTTCCAAGCTGCGGTGGTGGACGTGCAGACGTACAAGGCCTTCAAGGCGTGCCAGATGACCGGCTGCAAGACGCTTTGCATGGGCGGCGGCGTGGCGAGCAACCCCGCTTTGCGCGCTGCCCTTGCCGACTACCTGGGCCGTCGCCAGATCCGCGTCGTCATGCCCGATGCGCACGCCTGCACGGATAACGCCACGATGATCGCGAGCTGCGCGGTCGACCTCTACAACGAGGGCCTCTTCGCAGACCTCACCGCCGATGTCATCGCCCATATGCCCCTGCGCACCAAGGCCGATCACCAAGCAGCGGATGAAGACGCGCAGGAGCCAGCGGATAAAGCCGGCTGCAATGCAGCGGATAAGGCGGCTGGGAAGTGACAGCCGCCCCTATGCAAAGCGAGCCCCAGGGAAGCAGCACTCCCGTGCTGCTCATGGTGTCCGGCGGGTCGGACTCCATGGCGTTGCTCGAGCTTGCTGCGCTCCTCGCGGCGGGAGAAGAGCCAGCCGGCCCTGTGGGGCGCAAGCTCGCGGCGATGATGGGCGAGTCCCTGCCGCAGATTGGGCAAGCCTCGCTGCTGGTGCTCCATGTCAACCATCTCCTGCGCGGCGAGGCATCCGACGGCGACGAGGGCTTCGTCGTGCGCCGCTGCCAGGAGCTGGGGGTGGTCTTCCGTGTGCGTCGCGTGGACGTCGCAACGCTTGCGAAGCGCAGCGGTGCGGGCATGGAGGCCGTCGCGCGCAGCGAGCGCTACCGCTTGGCTGCAGAGGTCCTGGCCACGGTGTCGCGCAACCAAAGGGGGCTCATCCTCACCGCCCATACCCTCGATGACCGCGTCGAGACCTTCTGCATGCGCACTCTGGTGGGGACGGGCCCGGGTGGTTTGGGGAGCATCCCGCGTCGCAGGGACAATATCGTGCGCCCGCTGCTCGATGCCACACGCCAGGAGCTGCGCGATTTTCTGGTAGAGCAGTACCCGGGTGCCTTGCCGGGCCAGTTGTGGCGCGACGACGCTACCAACGACGACGGGTCGAACTTCCGAAGCCGCGTGCGCAGCGAGCTCGTTCCCGTCATGCGTAAGCTCAAGCCCGGGTTCGAGGCAAGTCTTGCGCGGACGATGGACCTCATCGCCGAGGAAGACGATGCGCGCTTGCAGGCAGCCCAGGGCATCGTGTACCGCAACCTGGAGTTCGACGGCGATACCGTTGCGATCCCCCTTGCGGCGCTTAACGCGCTCGACGTCCCGCTCAAGCGGCGCGTCATCCGCCAGTGCCTGCTCGCGGTCGACCCCGAGGCCCGGCTCGAGTCCGCGCAGATCCAGCGCATCGTGAACGGCATGGACGCTGGCAAGCCCTTTGCTGTCGATGTGGACAGCTCGATTCGCGTCAACGGGGATTCGACGTGCCTGCGTATGCGCGTCGTGCATCAGGGCTAGAATCTGCGACAATAAACGGATGCTTTGAAACCATCAGTTGACGAAACCATACCGCTTAACAGGTTCTTGACACGTCAATGGCATAATCGGTTGCTAACCGTATTAAGGAGAGCTTTTTAGATGAATCATCCTGATATCACCGAGGTCGTTTTAAGCGAGCAGCAGCTTAAAGAGCGCGTAGCCCAGATGGGTAGCCAGATCGCCCAGGATTATGCCGGCAAGGACTTGGTGGTCGTGACCATCCTGCGCGGTGGCGCTATCTTCGCGACGGACCTCGTCCGCGCAATCGACTTGCCGCTCGAGCTCGACTTCATGGCCGTGAGCTCCTACGGCAACTCCACCACCTCGAGCGGTCGCGTCCGCATTCTCAAGGACCTCTCGAGCTCTATCGAGGGCAAGCACGTCCTCATCGCCGAGGATATCCTCGATACGGGCATCACCTTGAGCCACTTGATAGCGGTGCTGGGGCATCGCAACCCCGCGAGCATCGAGATCGCGGCTCTGCTCAAGAAGCAGGGCACGCAGAAGGTCGACATCAGCTGCAAGTACGTGGGCTTCGACTGCCCCGACGCCTTCATCGTGGGTTACGGCCTCGACTACGCAGAGCGCTACCGCAACCTGCCCTACATAGGCGTGCTCGACCCCAAGGTCTACGCTTAGATCAGATCAGCCACCCAAGTAATCCGACCAACGAGGAGGCCCTCCGGCGTGGAAGAGCCCAAGACCAACAACAACCCCAACAGCAAGAAACCCAACAAGCCGGGTAACGGCAGGTCGTTCATCCTGTACGCCCTGCTCGCGATGGTGTTCATCGCGATCATCTCGACCCAGTTCTGGGGCACCCAGCAAACCGAGCAGGTCGACCAGCTGGCCACGAGCGAGTACGTCACGGCCGTCAACGAGGAGCGCGTGGTAGAAGTCACGTACTTTGCCGCCAAGTGCACCCTCGAGGGCACCTACTACAAAGACGCCTCTGCCCAGTCCAGAAACGAGACTACCAAGTTCTCCAGCGCCTACACCGGCGACGACTCGCTGCAGTCCTTGATGGCCTCGCATCCCAAGGTCAAGTTCACCGAGGACGTCACCACCTCCAACTGGATGCTGAGCATCGCCACGTCAGTCATCCCGTTGGTGCTCTTCATCGCCGTCATGGTCTTCTTCCTGCGCCAGATGAACGGCGTGAGCAACAAGCAGATGTCCTTTGGCAAGACCAAGGCCAAGATGGAAGCCCAGGAGACCCCGAAGGTCCGCTTCTCCGATGTAGCCGGCATCGACGAGGTCGTCGACGAGCTCGAGGAGATCAAGGACTTTCTCGACAACCCCGCCAAGTACCAGGCGATGGGCGCCAAGATCCCGCGCGGCGTGCTGCTCGTGGGCCCTCCGGGTACGGGCAAGACGCTGCTCGCCAAGGCCGTGGCCGGCGAGGCGGGCGTGCCCTTCTTCTCGATCTCCGGTTCTGACTTCGTCGAGATGTTCGTGGGCGTGGGCGCCTCCCGCGTGCGCGACCTGTTCTCGCAGGCCAAAGAGGCCGCTCCCTCCATTATCTTCATCGACGAGATCGATGCCGTGGGCCGTCAGCGCGGCGCCGGCATGGGCGGCGGTCATGACGAGCGCGAGCAGACCTTGAACCAGATGCTGGTCGAGATGGACGGCTTTGAGGACAACGAGTCCGTCATCCTCATCGCCGCGACCAACCGCGCGGATATCCTCGACCCCGCCTTGCTGCGCCCGGGCCGCTTCGACAGGCAGATCACCGTGCAGCCGCCCGACGCCAAGGGCCGCGAGCAGGTCCTCAAGGTCCACTCCAAGGGCAAGCCGCTTGCCGCCGGCATCGACCTCAAGCGCGTGGCGCAGCTCACGAGCGGGTTCACCGGCGCAGACCTCGCCAACCTCATGAACGAGTCGGCGCTTCTGGCGGCTCGCCGCAACAAGCCCTGCATCACGTCGGAGGAGCTCAACGAGTCCTTCGAGCGCCAGGTCGCCGGCTTGCAGCGCAAGGGCCATGTCCCCAACGAGAAAGAGCAGCGCTGCATCGCCTACCACGAGTGCGGCCATGCGCTGGTGGGGCATCTGCTCGACAACGCAGATCCCATCCACAAGATCACGGTCATCGGGCGCGGCCAGGCCCTGGGCTACACGCTGTCCATCCCCGAGGAGGACAAGGGCCTCAAGTCCCGCAACGAGATGATCGACGACATGGCCATGCTCTTGGGCGGCCGCGTAGCCGAGGAGATCGTCATCGGCGACATCACCACGGGTGCGAGCAACGACCTCGAACGCGCGACCAAGATGGCGCGCAGCATGGTCACGGTCTACGGCATGAGCGACAAGCTGGGCCACCGCGTCTACGGCCAGCAGGAGCACAACCCCTTCCTGGGCCGCGACTACACCTCGACGCCGGACTACTCCGATGCGACGGCAGACCTTATCGACGCCGAGGTCACGCGTCTTATGAACGACGCGCATGACACCGCCTACCGCATCCTCACGCAGAACCGCGATCAGCTCGAGCTCATGGCAAGCGTGCTCTTGGAGCGCGAGACGGTCGAGGGTCCTGCCGTGGAGGCTTTGCTCAACGGCAAGTGGGACGAGTACCTGGCCGACGAGGCCGCGGGCAAGATCAAGGCCAACAACGACCTCTTCGGCTTTGACGAGGACGAGCAAGATGCTGCTCCCAAGGCTGTCGAGGGCGAGGCAGAGGCCCCTGCGGATACTGCGCAGCCTGCGACAGGGCAAGGCGAGGCCAAGCCCGCGCGCTCCGTTAACCCCGACGCTCCCAAACCGCCGGAAGGCTACTAGCTCCAAAGGCTGGCTCCAAGGGCCGGCTTTCGCAATCGATTAGAGGCAGGTGCCCAAGCGGCCCTGCCTCTGCTTTTGTTTGCCGCACAGTGGGTGTTTCGTACGCGAAGGTCGGCTGGGGTGCCGTGTCTGTTCGCGCTGCGCTATCATGTGCGGATGCGATAAACGAGTAAGGAGTTTTTGATGGATCACGGCAAGATCGAAGAAGGCGTTCGCCTCATCCTCGAGGGCGTGGGGGAGGATCCCAACCGCGACGGCCTGCTTGAGACGCCTGCGCGCGTCGCTCGTATGTACGAGGAGATCTTGGCGGGCATGCACGAGGATCCTGCAGAGCTCTTCGAGAACACCTTCGATGAGGGTCATCAGGAGATGGTCGTCGTGCACGACATCCCGGTCTACAGTATCTGCGAGCATCACCTGGTGCCCTTCTACGGTGTGGCGCATGTCGCCTACATCCCCAACAAGAGCGGCCGGGTGTGCGGCATCTCCAAGCTGGCGCGTCTGGTCGACCTCTATGCGCGCCGCCCGCAGGTTCAAGAGCGCCTGACCAGCCAGGTGGCCGATACCCTGGTCGAGCAGATGAACCCCAACGGCGTGATGGTCGTCATCGAATGCGAGCATATGTGCATGACGATGCGCGGCGTCAAGAAACCCGGGTCTAAGACTACGACCTCTGCTGTGCGCGGGACCTTCGCAAAGGACGAGCGAACGCGGGCCGAGGCCCTGCGCCTGATCATGGGCGGTCGCAGGTAGCTGCTGATGACGGAGAGGCGCAAAAGCCTCTCCGTTTTTTCATTACCGAGGGAGATGGAAAGCACATGCTTTGGAAAGCGAAAGACCGCGTCTTCGAGGGCAACGGCACCGTCATGGGTATCCTCAACGTGACGCCGGATTCCTTTAGCGACGGTGGCATTCATAACGCATATAGCGACGCTATCGCCTTTGCGGAAGAGATGCTTGCCCAAAGCGCGGATATCGTCGACGTCGGCGGCGAGTCGACGCGTCCGGGTTCTACTTCTCCGAGCATCCAGGAAGAGATTGACCGCGTGCTCCCCGTGGTGCGGACGCTCGTCGAGCATGGGGTGTGCGTGAGCGTCGATACGCGCCATTGGGAGGTTGCGCAGGCCTGTATCGAAGCTGGCGTGCATGTCATCAACGATGTTTCCGGTTTCAGGGACCCCAAGATGCGCGAGGTGGCAGCGGCGAGTGATTGCGGCTTGGTGGTCATGCATATGCTGGGCGAGCCGGGGACTATGCAGGATGCCCCGCATTATGACGATGTGGCGGCCGAGGTGCGCGACTACCTGGTCGACCAGGCGGCCAAGCTCGAGGCGCTAGGTGTCGAGCCGCAGCGTATCTGCATCGATCCCGGTCCGGGCTTTGGCAAGACCTTCGAGCATAACCAGGCGCTCATCGCGGCCACAGCACAGCTTGCGGATTGCGGGTATCCGCTGATGGTGGCTGTGAGCCGTAAAAGCTACATAGGCACCGCAGCTGGAATCGAGGTGCCAGCAGATCGCGATGAGGCGAGCGCCCTGTGCGCCGCAGCGGCGCTTGCCCATGGGGCGCTCGTTGCCCGCGTGCACGACGTGGCGTCAACAAAGCGCATACTCGTCAGCTCTAAGCGCGCTGTCGTGGCGCTTGGGTCCAACATGGGCGACAAAGCGGCATATCTCGATGCGGCGGTTGATGCTCTGCGCAAGACGGAGGGCGTGTGGGTTTACAGCGTGAGCGACTATGTTGCAAGCGAGCCTGCCTACAAGGAGGACCAAGAATCCTTTGCCAACGCCGTGGCCGTCTTGCAGACGACGCTTGCCCCGCATGAGCTGCTCGATGCATTGCATGCAATCGAAAACGCCCAGGGACGCGTGCGCCATGAGGCAAACGGCCCGCGCACGCTCGACCTCGACATTCTCGATTACGAGGGCATATCAAGCGACGATCCGCAGCTCGTGCTCCCGCATCCTCGCATCCTCGAGCGCGACTTCGTCGTCACGCCGCTGCTACAGATCGAGCCCGGCTACTGCCTTGCCGATGGTACTGAGGTCAATCGTGACAGCATCAAATACGGCAAGGTCACAGGCCGTCTGTAATACAGTGACTGCGCTGCCCGCCCTCACCCGCACATGAGGACGGGCAACATCTTTTGAGCGCGCTATTTCTCGGTCGAGTTTATTTGGCGTTGAACTTTCTCGAAGGAGACGCCGCTGTTGAGCGCTTTCTCGATTACCTCGGTCGTGTAAGACCGAGCTGCGCGGCTGCTCCCCATCTTTTTATATTCGAATGTCGCGCCATCGTCTTCGCTTATGAGCTCGGCATTTGTTCCGCAAAGCAGGGCGTACAAGTTGGTCCCCCATTGCGGGAACTTCGTTTCTTTCATGAGAAAATAAACCGCGTGATCTCCTATAGAAGGAGCTTTTTCATCAATTGCCTTCTGGTAGATGACCGTAGCGTCGATTTTGTATTCTGGCCAATCGCTGTATGTTTCCAGAATCGTTTCGTCAGCGGAAATAGCGTCTCTGAGAGGTATGTACCCGCCAGAGTACAGAACAGATATGTGGCTGTCTTTGCCGAGAGCTTCTTCTCCTTTTAATTGGCTCTCAACCTCAATATCCGCAATCGTAAATGCCAACGACCCTTCTGTAACGTATGTCAGTTCTTTTATTGTTCCTTCGACAACCACGTCGGATTGCTCCCTCAGTGTTTTGAGATCGTTCCCATAGAGGTAATCTGACGAAAATCCCGTGTTGACTGTCTCTGTGAACTGCGTGGGGTTGATTTCGCCCGTATGGCTTTTTTCGAGGGGATTACTGGGAGTGCATGCGCAGAGCGTCCCAATTGTTGCGCAGGAAGCTAGGGCTAGAGCTAAAGACAGGAAACGAGTTTTCATGGCTAATTGCCTCCTTGCCTTGATTGTCAACCCGGATTATTTGCGGGTTCTGCAGGCGAGCATACTCTCCTAGGTGTTCCGAAGTCGTTCGTTTGCGTGACGAGACTGTTCTCAAATCTCAGCATCGCTACTAGCCCTGATGAGATTCTTTGCTCTTCATCTGAACCTGTTGTGTTGCGATTCTAGATTCTGACGCGGGGGACTGTGCTTTCGCTCAGGCCAGTCCGGTTTTGTTACTTGCGTCAGTTGTTTCGTTGCGATGGGTATCTGCCGGGCGATTGCATTGCGGTCTCCCGTGCTGCTGCTCGAATTTTCCGAGCTCGTCATGGATTGCCTTTCGCACAACCCAGTAGATTGCAAGCAGTGCAATTGCAAAAGCAGCGAGGCCCGGGATAAGAGAGCTGACAACAACAAACAGGGTTGTGGCATCCATTGCCTGCCTCCTTTATGCAAACTCAATGCGCAAATATAGCGCGCCGTCGGACTTCATGACTGACTCCTATCGATAGTGTTTAATGTTGAGCAAATTGACGCTCTGTCTTTAAAGACGAGAATCGGGGCTTGGGGTAACGCGGTTTCAGGAAAAGTTTTGATTGCTTACGTTACCTATGGCCGAGTTTTTCGTCTTTGTTATGGAAAGTGCTTTGAGAAGGGAGGTTATGACATTGGAAGACAAGGAGATCGTAGATCTGTACTGGGCTCGTTTGGAGCAGGCGATTGTCGAATCCAAAAGCAAATACGGTGCCTGCTGCAGGGGAATCGCGTATCGAATTTTGCAGAACAACGAGGATGCAGATGAATGTGAGAACGATACGTATCTTCGCGCTTGGAATGCCATGCCTCCCAGCCGTCCAAAGTTCTTGGGCGCTTTCTTATCGCGTATCGCTAGGAACATCTCCATCGATCTGTATGAGAAGAGGAGGGCTGCCAAGAGAGGTGGTGGGCAAACCTCGCTTGTTCTCCACGAGCTTGAAGAGTGCATACCCGATGTCGGGCTCCGAGCGGAGGATGATATCGACAGTTGCGGCTTGTCGAACAGCCTCGACTTGTTTCTTGGGGGCCTTTCAAAAGAGGCGCGTATTTTCTTTATCCAACGTTACTGGATGAGCTGCTCTATTGCAGAGATCGCAATCAAGAACAATGCTAGCGAAGGCAAGGTCAAGATGAGCCTGCATAGGACTCGCCGTGCTTTGAGAAAGCACCTCGCCGAAGGGAGCGATGGATATGAAATCGCAAGCTGATGGCGCCTGGCTGCTCTACAAAGCAATGGGTGATATAGACGAGAGATATATCGCAGAGGCAATGCAAGGCCTGAATTCTGGGAAAGAGGCAAAGCAATCATCGAGAAGCGCAAAGAGCAAGATCGTGAAGTTCCTGCCACGTGCGCTTCTGGTTGCGGCTTTGTTTGTCTTGCCGGCAAGCGCGGTGGGGGATAGCTCCCTGCTTGACACGGTGAGAGCGAAGACGGCTGCTATTAATCTGAGTGATGAAGAGCTGCAAGAAATATGCGACGATCTTGCGCTGCAGCATATAACGCCAGGGATATTGGCCAGGCTCGAGCCTCTGGAGAGAAACGGCGATGGCTTGGTCTGCGGGTTTGGCTCCCCTGTGACGGATTTGGCCGTCACTTTAACCGATGAAGGAGAAGCGGGCTATTCGTACTACAAGGATTGGTGGGGCAAAGCCGACGACCCGCCTGATGTGAAGTATTACAAGCTCACCCATACACGTAAACTGCCGGTGTACAAAAAGGACGGCAAGACGCTTATAGGGTTCTTTACGATGGGCTGGCTTTGGCCGCCGGAGACCCCGCATATCGGGATGAGATAGTACGGCGATAGGGAAGCCCCGCTCTCGAGGACGATGGAGAGCGGGGCCTTGGCTTGCTATGGCGGAGATGCGTGCGAATCGAACACACCCGAGACGTTCTGCGCGCCTCAC
>CAVCDT010000003.1:0-24285 GCA_963600995.1 Akkermansia muciniphila
GAGCTCTGTACGCCTAGCTGTTCTCGATCATCTTCATGAGGACGCCCGTCACGTACTCGAGCTTCTCCTCCTCGACGATGCCCGTGTAGTCGCTGGTCCAATGCCAGCCGGTGGGAGCCACGCCGTCGAAGCCCATGATAGTCATCGCACGGCAGCCAGCCTCCATGGCGGGCGTGGCATCGGTGTCGCGCCAATCGAGGCGCTCGGCGCTCATCTCGACGCCGTCAAGCTCCTTGCTCGACTTGCGTACCAAACTCTGCAGACGGCGGTCGCTGCGACGTGTCTTGTTGAGGCCCTCGTAGTCGACGAAGCAGATGTCGCCGGCGCCGATGCCCTCCAAGTTAACGATGAGCGCGCCGCGCAGGTCGCTCTTATGCAGCTCGAGGAAGTTCCTCATGCCGCGGTTGCCGGCGCTCGACGCACCCAGGGCCACGAACCAAACCTCTTTGTCGAGCAGGTCGTTCTCCGTCATCGAGACGACGCTCTCCCTAATCTGGGCAGCGCGAGCACGCACAGCAGCATGGCTATCGGCCGCGAGGTCCTCGTCGAAGTAGGCACCGCCCTTCCAACCGTTGTCGTCATCGTTCCAGCCGTCCTCGAAGCCCAGCTCCTCCTCTTTGTTCTTCTTCCCAAACTTGCCGAAGATCCCACCGACCTTGTCCATAAAGCCGTGCATGCGGCTAGCCGGTGCATCGATATGGACATTGACGTCAGGTGCGAAGCCGTTGAAAGCTTCGAGGTCGCTGTCGTTGAACTCATCGTAGCCGGGCTGGTCGAAGTCATTGGAGACCGACGCGAAGCTGCCCGTCAAGCTGGGGAAGCTCCCTGTCAGGCTGGGGAACGAGCTCGTAGCAGAGGGGCTGACCGCAGCGTTTGCGCCCATATCGCGAGCAGCGGGGAACTCCGCAGAGAGCGCCGGGCTCACCGCGGGGAAGGACGTCGAGACACTCGGGTTGATGAGCGAGGCGTTGGCCGCCGGGTCGCCCTTGGGGGCAAACGGATCAAAAGCCTGCGTGGTCTGCGGTGCCGCTTGGATCGTGTCCTGGTACGTAGAAGACACCGCCGCCGCTTGGCGCGAGGAAGCGAGCATATCTGCCGCATCCGCATGGCGGCCGCCCACCTTGGTGGGCTCGAAATCGTCGCTCACACGGCGGGCCGTGGGCTTGGCATTGCGCTTGGGCTGGGCGGCCTTGGCTGCCGCCTTGGCAGCCTTTGCCTGGTCGCGACGCGCCTGGAGTGCCTTGAAGCTGCCCGTGAGGCCTGCCGCCAAACCGGCGCCCTGGCTTTGCTGGGACTCTTCTTGCTGGCCGTCTAGGGCATCCGCGCCAAAGACGCCCTCACCGCTATCCGCAATACCAATGCCCTCTTGCTCGCCTGCGGGGAAGGCGTCGCCAGAATCGACGGCCGCGTAGGTCGCAAAGGAGTTGGAGGCTGCATCGTCGGCGATGACGGGAATGCGTCCGGTGAGACCCAGACGTCCCACCGCGCCCTCGACGGGCTCCTCATCGGCATCTTGAGTGCCTGCCATGGAGTCCGGGTCGATGTCGTCGATGCTCGCATCGGCGAGCTCGCCCTTGAAGGCGGCGATGGAGATGACGTTGTCGCGGGCAGACTCCACAGCGGGCTCTGCCTCGGGCGTCGCGAGCGCAACAGAAGCATCAGCGTCAACGGCAGATGCTTCGGGCTGCTCAGGCACAGCCGGTGCCTGCGCGTCTGCGGCTACTGCAGACTCTGTAGCAGGGACGGCGCTAGCCGGAGCATTGTCCTGGCCAGCAGGGATCTCTTGAGGATCGACGCCCAGATCGACCAGCAGGTCGTCTACGGAACGGTTCTGGATAGCCTCGATCATGGCCTTGTCCTCGTCGTCGCTATCCTGGGGCGCAGATGCAGCCTGACGCTTGGCCTGCATCGCGCGTGCCTGCTCGCGGGTCGTGGGCATGTTGGCGTACTGCGAACGGACGCCCTCCTGGGCAGCGCCGGCCTCCTGCTCTTCTGCATTGGCCTCGGTTGCGGCAGCTTTGGCCTTGGCAGCCGTGTACCAAGACGGCAGGCCCTTTGCCTCAAGCTTGGATGCCGCAGCAGGTGCAGACACGGCGACAGGGGCTGCAACAGGAACGGGGGCAACCGCAGGCTCCTGCACCGGGGCAGAAGACGCGGCCTCGCGCTCATCGCCTGCTGTGACAGCAGGCTTGGGCCAAGCGCCACCCAGCGGCACATCCTGCGCAGACTGCGTTGCGGCAGGTGTATCGGCTGCATCAACGCCATCGACATCGGCAGCAGCCTGATCGCTCGCGCCCAAAGCAGGAAACGCCACGGTCTCGCCCATCACGGGCGCAAGGGCGTCTTGCTCGTAGGTAACCTGAGCGCCCTGCGGGATAACATCGGCAGCGGCGGCCTCCTGCGGGCCGTGGATAACCGGTTCGAACTCGCTGGCATCAAAGCTGCCGGCCTCTTGCTCGGGTAGGAAGGTCTCGACGGGAATCTCCTCGCCGTTCTCATCGTAGACGGGCTCGGCGGCCTCGTCGGCAGCATTGCCCTTGGCATAGCGCTCGCGCTCCGCCGGGTCCAAAAGGCGACGGGCAAGGCCGATGAGCACGGCGAGCGAGGACGCGTTGTCGTTTGCGCCGCTCACGTAGGGCATGAATCGGTTGACCACGATGCAGACCGTGCACACGAACAAGAACACGGCGATAACCAGGCTTACGATCCACAGGCCAAAATCGACGTTGTCCGGCCAGGGCAGGGGCAGCATGCGGACTACGAAGAGCACCGCCATCGCGATCATGCAGTAGTAGATGGCCTTCTTAAGGACCGGCATGATGTTGACAAGGGCGGGGCATGCCTCCGGCTGGGCGCGAACGGTGTCGACGTGCGCCACGACGATGACCTTGCGGCGGCGACGCTCACGCGCGACCGAGCTGGGCACGTAGCGCGCGACGACGTTTTGCGAGACGCCGCGTGTAAGCGCCTTAGAGAGAATGGGGCGACCCATGCGCTCGGTGAAGTAGAAGACCATGGAGGCTGCAACCAGCAGCAGGCCTATAGCGAAAAACGTCGTCGACAGACCGGGGACGAACTTCCCGAATCCGGAGAGAACCGTCCCGCAGATGACCAGCAAGAAGCTCAAAGCATACGGCCAGCGCACGCCGGTGGGCGTCATGAACTCGTCGAGGCTCACCTCGAGACCGGCATCTTGCAGCTTCTGTGCAACATAAAGGGAGGCTTGGTGCTCTTCCTCCGTACTAACAGGGCGCGGCCCGATATCATCGGCCAGCGCCTGAACATGTTCCATGAGTTCGGCCATAGAAAAGGCCCCTCCTCTTGGTGTAGGGTATAAATCAGTTCATTTTATCGTGGATGCAATTATTCCGCCAATTTTGCAGGTCACGACGATATTAAATCCACCCGGATGCAAGTGCTTTACAGCGCCGTGACATGCGGCAAACGCTAAAGGCGCAAGGCAACCGATAGCCAGCACAACGCCTGCGACCTTATCGCGGCATACCTCACGATGCTGCTGGATGTGCCTCGGTTGCTAATCCGCGCTCATCAAAGATTAGGAGTCCAAAAAGTGCGGATTTCCATGATTTTGCCGATTCAAAAAGTGCGGATTTCCATAAAATCGCCCAAACAAAAAGTGCGGATTTCCTAAAAAGGCCGGTAGGAGCGCTATTTCGACGAAACCGCAAGAATTTGCAAACCCAATCTCCAAAGCGACCTAACGAGCTCGTCGACGATTCATGGCGCCTTGTATGAAAATCAGACATTTTTATAGTTTCTTATATTATAGCTATCTATAATATAGCTTGCTATAATATGAGCATATAAGACCAGTGACCCCGCGCAGCACAACTCCAGGAGGCTCCATGTTTGTAGGAAGAGAAAAAGAGCTCGCGGAGCTTAAGAGCCTTCACAGCTCGAATACGTTCCAAATGCCTGTTATCTACGGACGCCGACGGGTTGGCAAGACGCGCCTGCTCACGAAATTCATCGAAGACAAACGCGCCGTCTACTTCCAGGCAAGGCGCACCAACGCAGAGGCAAATCTCTCCATGCTGAGCCAAGCAATACTCAGTAAAGTTCCCGGAGCAGGCGGCGCAAACTACCAGTCCTTCGACGAAGCATTCGACGCACTGGGTCAACTGGCAAGCGAAAAACGGCTCGTCGTTGTCATCGACGAGTTCCCCTACTTGGCTTACTCGTTCCCAGAGATCAACTCGCTGCTGCAAGAGAAAATCGACCACAGCTACGCACCCAACAGCAAACTCATGCTCATCCTGTGCGGGTCTTCCCTCTCTTTCATGGAGGAGCAGGTCCTGGGCTACGAGAGCCCGCTGTACGGCCGCCGCAGCGCCCAGCTCAAAATCGAGCCCCTCGACTTCCTCACCTCGCTTTCCATCCTTGGCGATATGCCCCGCGAGGATGCAGCGGTCTGCTACGGCATCACTGGCGGTGTCCCCGCCTACCTGGAAAAACTGGATACCAACGCCTCGTTGGAGGAAAACATCAAGCGTCTTTTCCTCGACCCCGCGGGTTATCTCTACGAAGAGCCGAGCAACCTCATGTTGCAGGAATGCCGCGACCCCAAGCAATACGACGCAATCGTGCAGGCTATTGGCAACGGCAACTCAAAAATCGCTCAAATCGCCAACGCCACCGGCATCGCCGCAAGCAACGCAAAGCTCTATCTGGACAAGCTCATTTCGCTGGGGATCGTCGAGCGCGAGCTGCCCTTCAATGAAACCAGCAACAAGAAGGCCATCTACAAGATTTGCGACCAGATGTTCCGTTTTTGGTACCGCTTTCTGCCGCAAAACATAGGGCTCGTGCAAAACGGACTGACGGACGCCGCGTATACCCGCATCAAGCCGCACCTTAGCGATTGCATGGGCGAGGCCTTCGAACTCATATGCAAGCAATTCATCTTCGAGCTGGCTAGGCGCGGCGAGTTGCCCGTGCTACCCGTCAAAACGGGACGTTGGTGGGGTACCGATGCGCGCACCAAGTCTCAAGAGGAAATAGACCTGCTGGTAGACGACGGCGAAGGAAACCTTCTTCTGTGCGAATGCAAATGGCGTAACGAATCCGCAGGGGAAAAGGCGCTAAAAGAGCTCGTTCGCAAAAGCGAGCTCTTCAAGCGTGACTCCAAGCAGTACATGCTCTTCTCCAAGCGCGGATTCACCGACGCTTGTCAACAGCTTGCCGCCCAACGCGGAGACACGACGCTGTGGAGCTTTGAGCGCATGTGCGAGTACGCTAAAGGCTAGCCTGCCAGACTCGGAGCCTGAGCACTGCCCCGCAGGGTACCGATTAATAACAGGTGTAACGGTCGCCGTCTCGCACCAACGTGACGGGCACGCGAAAGAGGTCGCGAAGGTTCTTGGTGGTGAGCAGCTCCTCTTTAGGGCCATCGGCGATGATATGCGCGTCTTTGAGGAAGATCACGCGATCGAACTGCGGCATGATGTCGGCCACGTCATGCGTGACCAAGAGCATCGAGTGACCCGCATCGCCCAGGGCACTGAAACTCTGGCGCAGGTTCCACGTGGCCTCTGGGTCGAGGCCGATGCACGGCTCGTCGAAGACAAGCACCTCGGGGCCGTTGATGAGGGCGCGCGCGACCAAGGCGCGGCGCTGCTGGCCGGTAGAAAGCGTTCCCAGCGTGCGCTTGGCCAGATGGTCGATATGGAGCTCCTCCATGGCCTTGTGCGCTGCCTCGACTTGCTCTGACGTCACCTCGATGTGATAGGGAACGCCCACCGTGCCAAAGAACCCGCCCAAGACGACGTCCATTACGCGGCGGTTGTTGGTCATGGCCTCTGCATAGGAGGTCGACACGACGCCCACTGTCTGCTGGATGATGCGCAGCTCCGTACGAGGATTGCCGCGAAAGAGCACGGGCGGTTCCTCGCGCCACAAGGGCATCATCTCGCGCGTGAGAAGCTTGATGAGCGTCGACTTGCCGCTGCCGTTGGGGCCTAGGATGACGATGCGCTCGCCCTCGTGCACGACGAAGTCGTCCACGTCGAGGATGATGTTCCCATCGCGCCTGACCTGCGCGTTATGCAATCTCAAAAGCTCTTGAGCCATTGGATCTGCTCCTTCTTCGAACAAACAAGGGCCGGTTTGCCCGGCCCTTCGAGAACTCTCATATCCCTCGCTTGCACCCACCACCATATCCCTCGCTTGCACCCACCACCCCTCTGGGAGAGCAGGGCGCGCGAGATGCTCAAGCCCGCAGGCGATGGAGCGGCCGATACGCCGCGACCTTGAAGCCTCGACAACACGCTCCCCTCCCCCAGTTGCTTCTCTGGGGAAGTAGGGTGCGCGAGATGGCCCCGAAGGCGGGACCGACGCGTACTTGAGTTACGCGAGGTCCCGCGTGAGGGGTCAGCGTGCGTGCCCTACTTCCCCAGAGCGCGGGCACGCTCTTTTTTACGGCCAATCTTATCGAGTGTGCGCTTGCGGAGACGGATGGATTTGGGCGTGATCTCGACGAGCTCGTCTTCTTGGATGTACTCGAGGGCTTCTTCGAGGGTAAAGACGACGGGCGGGGTGAGGAGGATGGCTTTATCGGCAGTGGAGGAGCGCTGGTTGCCAAGCTGCTTGGTCTTGGAGACGTTGACGTCCATATCGCCTTCTTTAGCGCATTCGCCGACGATCATACCCTCGTAGCACTCGTCGCCGGGGGCGACGAACATGGTGCCGCGCTGCTGGAGGGTGTCGAGGGCGTAGGCGACGGCCTTATCGGTTGCCATGGCAACCATGACACCGTTCTTGCGGCCGGTCACCTGGCCGGAGACGGGCCCGTACTCGGCAAAGCGATGGCTGAAGATGGCCTCACCGTGGCTGACGTTGAGGACCTTGGTGCGCAGACCCATGACGCCGCGCGTGGGGATCTTGAAACGCAACGTGGTGCGGTCGCCGAAGGTGGACATATCGACCATAGTGCCGCCGTTGAAGCCGAACACCTCGATGACCTTGCCGGCGTACTCGCTGGGGGTCTCGACGGCTGCATCCTCGATGGGCTCCATCTTAGTGCCGTTGACGGTCTTGAAGAGCACCTTGGGGGTGCCCACCTGGAACTCGAAGCCCTCTCGGCGCATGGTCTCCATCAAGACGGAGAGATGCAGGATGCCGCGGCCGGCGACCTCGACGCCGGATTTGTCCTCGAGCTCCTGGATGCGCATGGAGATGTTGGACTCGCCCTCTTTGAGCAAGCGCTCCTTGAGCTGGCGAGCGCCGACGATATCGCCCTCGCGGCCCACGAGCGGGGAGGTAGAGGCCTCGAACACGACGGAGAGCGTGGGCTCCTCGACCTCGATGGGCTCCATCTCGACAGGGTTCTCGATATCGGTCACGACGTCTCCGATGTCTGCGTCGTCGACGCCGGTGACGGCGATGATGTCACCCGCGAAGGCCTCGGTGGCCTCCTGACGGCCCAAAGCCTCGAAGGTATAGAGCTGCTTGACGGTGGTCTCGTAGCGCTCCTCGCCGTTGTTCTTGATGACGAGCACCTTGTCGCCCGTGGCGATCTTGCCGCTGTAAAGACGACCGGTGCCGATGCGGCCCACGTACTCGCTGTGATCGACCGTGCAGATCTGCATGGCGACGGGGCCGTCGGGATCGACGTCCGGAGCGGGGATATGGTCGAGGATGGCGTCGAGCAAGGGCAGCATGTCCATGTTGCTATCGTCTGCCTCCGTGCGTGCGTAGCCGTTGACGGCAGACGCGTAGATAACGGGGAAGTCGAGCTGCTCATCGGTAGCGCCGAGGTCCATCATCAGCTCGAAGACCTCGTCGACGACCTCGTCCGGGCGGGCACCGGGACGGTCGATCTTGTTGACGACGACCAAGGGGCTCAAACCGCAGGCCAGCGCATGCTTGAGGACGAAACGCGTCTGGGGCATGGCGCCCTCGAAGGCGTCGACCAACAGCAAGGCGCCGTCGGCCATCTTCAAGACGCGCTCGACCTCGCCGCCGAAATCGGCATGGCCCGGGGTGTCGATAACGTTGATCTTGACGCCCTTGTAGCGAATGGAGATGTTCTTGGAGAGAATGGTGATGCCACGCTCGCGCTCTTGGTCGTTGGAGTCGAGCACGCGCTCCTCCACCTGCTGGTTCTCACGGAACACGCCCGCCTGCTTGAGCAGCTGGTCGACCATGGTCGTCTTGCCGTGGTCAACGTGAGCGATGATTGCGATGTTGCGAATATTCTCCTGAATCATTCCCTTTATCCTTAGCCGTCTACAATTTTTGGATTCTCGTTAAAAGACAAGCGTTAAGGATACCACGCTCAACCTGCCAAAGGCCACACGCACCTGGACGCTTAGGGCAGACGGGTTCAACAAGATGCCGATAAAGCTCCAAAATAAGGCTTGCAATAAGAACATATGTTCTGTATCATGCAAGACCCGCTTTTGGAGATATGGAGCGCAGATGACCAAGCCCTCACGCAAAGCAACCGCGGCAGAACGCCAGATCAAACTCGCACTTTACGTGCGGGCAGCAGGTCCCGTCTCGCGCGCGCAGATCCAAGAGCACCTCGCAGAGTACGCGCCCGCTCCAAAAAAGGACCTGGCGGCGCGCAAGCGCAGCGAGGCATCGGCACGCAGGCGCTTCGAGCGTGACAAGGCAGCGTTGGCAGAACAGGGCATCAGGATCGGCTCCACGCACGATGACCTCTACAGCGTCCTGCCGGCAGACAACGGCGCGTTCGCGCACATAGAGCAGGGCAGCACGCAGGCAGCTTTGCTGCGCGTGTCGAGCGCAGCCCTGCTCCAAGACCCTGCATTCGAGCACGCAGGAAACCTTCGCATGGCGCTTGCCAAGCTCAGCACCATGCTCGAGGTCCCCGATACGCTCTTCTGGGCAAAACAGGAGGCCCTGCAGGCACTGCGCCCGGTTCAGGACTCATCGGAAGGCACGCTGCGCAAAGCGCGCAGCGCCCTCAAAGCCCGCAAGCTCCTGAGCTTCGAGTACGCAGACACCGCCGGCAAGACAACGCAACGCGAAGTCGAGCCCATAGGCCTGTATGCCGCCAACGGGCACGAGTACCTAGCCGCTTGGGACCGCCTACGCACAGGCGAGCGTGCCTTCAGGCTCGACAGGATGAGCCATGTCAAAGTCAACGAGAGCGGCCGCGGCAACCCGGATTTCGAGGCACGCGCCTTCGACCCCGCGCGCTGGCAGCTCCTCCCCTTCCAAATGGGCAGCGCTGCGGCAGACGCTGTCGTTCGCATATCGCCGTGCGCGCAATGGCAGGCGATTAATCTCTGCAGCGCCCACGGCAGCGTAGTCAAAGAGCCCATCGGCACCAGCTCCTGGCATGTGACCTGCGCAGATACCACCGCGCTCGCCATGTGGTGCATCGCCAACGGGCCGGGACTCGTCCCCGCAAGCCCGCAGGAAGCCGTCGACGTCTACTGGCGCCTCATCGACGAGGCGTCGCGTTGGGGTGGCGGCGAGGAGTCTACGGCAGGGCGCAAAGCACAGGCAGAGGAAGAAGCGGCAACTGGAAAAGATGCGCTGGGTGCAGTGCAGGTTGCAGGATGTGCGCAGCAACCCGATCATGCCACAGGCGCCAATAGCAACGATGCAGAGCAAGACGCTGCGGAGTCCTTGGCAAGCAGCGCAGACAACGCCAGCGACGAGCCCTTTGCCCTGGAGCTTGCCTTCTTTGCGGACACCCTGGCGGCAAGCTATGCCTCGAAGGAAACCCCGGCGCCATTGGGAAGGCAAGCGCTCACAGACGACGAGCTCCTCTTCGCGATGCTCTCCCTTGTCGAGCAGGCAGGCGCCGTCTCGATCCCCCAAGCAGCGAGGCTCTTGGACATAAGCGAGGCCAAAGCCTATCGCCTCCTCGAATCCCTGGCCTTTTGCTATGACGCCGCAGCCGGAACCTGCCTTGAGCTGGGAGAGCCCGGCTGCTCGTTTGCAGTGCTCAAGCACCCCGTGGGGATCGAGCAATCCCTCACCCACGCAGAGGCGAGCAGCTTGGCAAACGCCGCCATCGCCTTCACATCCGGCGGCATCATCAGCACCGTGACCGCGGCATGCGCACAAGACAACGCAGCGAGCCTCTTGATCGGCTACTGGAAAGAGGGGGACCAGCTCCCGCGGTTGCGCGTGGTGGACCCGCAGGCCATGGTCGTGCGCGACGGACACACCTACCTGCAAGCTTGGTGCCGCAAAGCGCAAGACGAGAGGCTCTTCAGGCTGGACCGCATCATATCGGCAAGCATCCTGCATGCAGAAGACGCCGCAAGCGCATCGCAGGCGCTGGCTGCGGCTGCAAGCGCCAGCACCCAAGCTGCAGGTGAGACCCAAAGCGCGGCAACCAAAACCGCCAAGGCGATCGTATCTCTCGCGGCGGGCGTCCCCACTCCGTCTTGGCCCAAGCTGTCCAAGGCAAAGAAGCCCGCAGTGGACGGGACCACCACGCTCTGCCTGCCTTGGCTCGGCACGCCGTGGCTGCCCAAGCAGCTCGCCAGCTACGGCGCGGCGATTACGCGCATCGAGCCTACAGTCCTGGCGCGCGCCACAGGAAACTATGCCCGCAGCCTGAGAGAGCAGCCGCAAGCGGACGCGTAGCTTGCTAGCTGCGGGGCGGACTCAGCTTGCACACCCAGGCAGCTCAAAGGGACGTGCATGGCTGCGGTGGACGCGGGCCCCAAAGCAGCGGGCTAGCACACCTGACTGCCCAAAGGGACATGCGCGACGCAGCCAAAATCCCATGGTCCTTTGAGACCGAACTCGGCCCGAGCGCCGTGTGTGCCCTATCCCTTATGCAGAGTAGAGTTCCTCGAGACCAACGAGCTCGATCTTGGGGTCGTCGCTGCCAGCCGCCCTATTGGAAAGGGCTTTGTCAAAGCCTGCCTTAGAGAAAAGATAACAAGCGTCGATTTGAGGTGTGAACTTGCTTGCCTTGGCATTGAGGCCCTCGTAGACGGCGATTCCCGTTTGCTTGTTTCTAAACTTGCACTCCCCGATAAGGGCATGCTTGTCCCCTTTATCCAAGGCAAGCACGTCTATCTCCTTGTCACTACTCCACCAGCGACCAACTTCGACCGCCCTAAACGGAAGCTCGCCATCGACATTAGCCCTGAGCATCCAAGCGCGGCACATGTCCTCGAAGGGCACGGCACAAAAGTCATTGAGCGTAGGGGCTATGTCGTGCTCCCACACGCCGTCGACATCGGACATCTCGAGCATCGAGAGGTTGGTGAAGACATACGAGTACCAGAACCTGAAGAAGCTGTCGCATACCCGGTAAAGCCCGCGATGCCCCTTTGAGCGCTCTTGCATGCCGGCCCCGGCGCAGAACTCGCGCTTGAGTATCCCCGTCTCTATGAGGTTCTTGATATACACGCTTGCTTTTTGGGCAGGGATCATCGACTTCTGCGCTATCTCGTTGAGCTGCGTTGCGCCCAACGCCACCGCCTGCACGATGCTGTTGTACGTAGCGGTCTCCCTAAACTCCTGGCGCATCAGGAACTCGACCTCGCTGTACAAAGCGCAACCCCGGCGCAGGATATAGCGTTTGACGTTGTCCTCGATGGAAAGCCCTGGGTCGAACTGAAGCAGGTAGTGAGGGATGCCCCCCAAGATGCAGAAAGCGATAACTTTATCCTCGAGCGAGTACTTGGGGAAGAACTCCCCTGCCTCCCAGAAAGAGAGCGGCTCCAACTTGAGGATTCCTGTCGCACGGCCGTACAAGGGGTTTTTCTCCGAGAGAATCTCCTTCTCGATAAAGCTCATGGCGCTTCCGCACAAGACGATCATCACATTGGCGTCCTTGAGCGTCGAATCCCAGAGGTTCTGCAAGACCGAGGGCAGGGAGCTATCCGCTTTGACCAAGTACGGGAACTCGTCGATGATCAAGAGCTTCTTGCCAGCAAAGGGAAGATCGGCCACATCCATAAGAGCTGCCTCCCAAGACTGGTAGGCGTCGATGTAGCGCCCCGCGGGAGCGCCCGCGGCAAACATCTGCTGCGAGAACGACTCCAACTGCGCTTGGGCGGGCGCCTCCTTGGCAGAGGTGAAAAGATGCTGCTTTCCCTCGCAGAACTTGCGCAGAAGCTCCGTCTTGCCCACGCGACGCCGGCCATACAAAACGACGAGCTGGGCATCACTGCTTGTGTAGCAGTCCTCAAGAAACGCAATCTCGCGTTTGCGGCCTATAAACTCCATGGAAAATCACCCCGGTCTCATGTCGGACTAGGGTGAATGTAAATATCAAATCACGATTTGTCAAATCGTGATTTGACAAATCGTGATTTGATAACCGGGTAGACCAACAGTTACTCGTTAAGAGGGCTCCTCAGTCTTCCCCCCCCACGACGGAGAGCACTGTTGATGGCCCGCACGAGCTCGACGGAATCAAGCGGCTTGGCCAGATGGTCGTTCATGCCCGCCTGGCGCGAGCAGATCTTATCGTCAGAAAAGGCGTTGGCGCTCATCGCGATGATGGGCACTGTCTTGGCGTCTGCGCGGTCGAGCTGCCTAATAGCGCGCGTAGCCTCGTAGCCGTCCATGACGGGCATCATGATATCCATCAAGATGACGTCGAACTCACCTGGTTTGCTCTGCTCGAACATCTCGACACCCTGCTTGCCATCGATAGCAGAGACGCACCTGCCCTTGGCCCTCTCGATCACGAACTCCGCGATCTCGCGGTTGAGGTCGTTGTCCTCGACCAGCAAGATGGTGAGCCCGGCAAGGGAAGCGGAATTCGAGCCCTTCGGGGCGAAGGCATCGCATTCTTCCAGGCGCTCTTTGGGCACGATGTCGAAGCTGAGCGTGACAGTGTAGGTAGTGCCCTCGCCAAGGGTGCTGTCCACCTCGATGGTGCCGCCCATGACATCGACCAGCTGCTTGGTGATGACCATGCCCAGACCGGTGCCGGATGGGCGATAGCTGGTATCCTGCATCTCGCGCGCAAAAGGCTCGTAGAGATGCTTCTGGAACTCCTCGCTCATGCCGATGCCTGTATCTGCGACCACGATCTCGTACGTGGCGCGGCCCTCGTCGGTGCAAGACAGCTCCTTGCAGGAGACGCGCACTGTGCCGTCTTGCTTGTTGTACTTGACCGCGTTGCTCGCCATATTCATAACCAGGCGCTTGAGGTGCAGGTTGCTGGCCATGATGCAGGGATGGGGCAGGTTGTCGAGCTCGCGCGCGATCGTGATGTTTCGCTCCCGCGCCTGACGCTCGAGCATCTCGCACACGTCGTCGCTGAGCTTGCGGATGTTCATCGGCTGGATATCGAGCACGACCTCGTTGTTCTCGAGCTTGCTCATATCGAGGACCTCGTTGACCAGGTCGAGCAGCAGGCCAGACGCCGTCCAGATCTTCTCACGGCACTCCTTCTGCTTGTCGAGGTCGTCCGCGTAGGCGCTGCCTACCTCGACCATGCCGCGGATGCCGTTGATGGGCGTGCGGATGTCGTGGCTCATGCGCTGGAGGAACTCTGTCTTGGCCCTGTTGGCGCGTTGGGCCTCGAGCGCAGACGCCTCGAGCTGAGCAGAGTATCGATGCTCTTGGTCGACGAGCTCTGCCAGATGGGTATGGTCGGACTTCCTGCGGATGATGAGGATCGTGCAGATGACCACCACGTACAAGGCGAAGGCGATGAGCGCGTTGGAGAGCACGCTTTGGGTGAACGCGCTCGCCTTGGTGTAGGAGTAGACATAATAGTCGCGGACCTTGCTGTACATGCCAAAGTAGTAGGAACCGTCTACGTTAACCAAGTTGGACTCGCCCAGGGCGAGGTTGCTCTTGAGCGCTGTAACGACATCGTTGTCCAGTTGGGCGAGGAGCACGGTGTCGGTGCTCACATCGTCAACCGTATTGGAGGCAACGACCTTGTTGTCGCTTTCGATGACGATAGCACCGTCGTCCACGATGTCGTAGCCGTTGAGCAGGCTCTGGAGCGTGAGCTTGTAGCGCTCCGCGAACTCGCTGCTCGTATGGTATGTCGTGACGACCACACCCTTGGTGTCCGTCCTTCCCGCCGCGCCGATGTCCACATAGGAGCCGTCGGGCAGCTTGAGGCGCGTCGTATAGGCCTTCTTGGGGTAGTTGGCCACGTCGAGCAGCGATTGGCTGAGCAACGCATCAGACAGATCGCTATAGCCGATATCATCGCTAGAGTAGCTCGCCAGCAGCTTGCCCTTGGGAGAGAGCACGTAAACACCCGTGAGGCGCAGGCCGGAGATGTAGTTCTCGAGGCGTTTCTGGCTCACGTCGCCGTCGTAGATCTCGAAGTAGCGCGACAGCTGCTGGGCGTTCTCCAACGAGCGCAAGAGGCTCTTGGTAGTGGAGGAGTCGTTGTAGAACTCGTAGATGAAGCTCTGGGTCTTGATGTAGTCGAGCGTGTTCTGTGAGCGGGTTCGCACTTGGTCGAACTGCGAGCTGTAGCTCAGCACACCCACAGCCGTCACGATGGCGAGACCGATCAAGACCACGACGAGCCAGACGCGCTTGGTGAATGTCGATTGCAGACGTGCCATTACAGACCCGCCAGATCAAGGTAGGTATCGGGGTTATCGACGTACTTGGACAGGATCTGCCTCATCGTCCCGTCCTCGTGCATCTCGTTGAAAACCTCGTTGAACTTCTGAGCGAACCCGCGGTCGTCGTTGAGGTCGAAGGCAACGCCCAGCCCGACGTCGAGCAGGGAGTCCTGCAGGATCTTGAGCTCGACGGAGTAGTCCTTCTCGTACTGCGTGATAGAGGTCTCATGCGCACCGATCGCATCGACGTAGCCCTTGAGCAGGGCGGGGATGAGATAGGAGCGGTCTGAGAAGCTGAAGACGTTGGCGACCTCGCCGGCATCCTCGTTGGTGTTGTCGAGGAGGATGCCCTCGGGCTTGGTGGTGGCCTGCACGGCAACGACCTTGCCCTCGAGATCTGCAAGGGAGTCGATATCGCTGCTTGGTGTCACGGCGACAACCTGGCGGCTCCTCAGATAGGGGCCTGCCCATTGGTAATCGGACTCGCGGCCCGTCATCGAGAAGCACCCCATGACGCAGTCGATCTCCCCATCGGCCAGGAGGTTGGTCTTCTCCTCCCAGTTGATGTACTTGACCTCGAGCTTGTAACCAAGGCGGTTGCAGGCCTCGGTCAGGATATCGACGTCGATGCCCGTGTCCTTGCCGTTCTCGTCCACGTACACGAAAGGCGGGTACGTGTCGCTTCCCAGCGTGAGAATCTTGGCTGAGTTGCTCGGCGTGGAAGACTCGGCAGACGTACCGGAAGAGGAAACAGCGCTGCAGCCTGCGACAAAGAGCGCAAGCGTCAGCAAGGATGCGATTATGAGCGTCATGTAGCGTTTGGGCATGCAGGCGTCCAAGTTCATTTGACAATCAATGGTCTCCGTTTGGAGATTAACGGTCGAACTATACCAGACTGTTACCTTATTGAAAACAAGAGCATCAGCCAAGCGCCCTAGCAAGCTTATGCCAGGGCGCTTGGCGCGCTAACTCATCGAAAACCTCAGGCTCTGGGTCTGCCGAGCTAGGCAGCGCTGCAACAGGCAGCATATCGAGCAACCGGCGACGCTAGCTCTTCTTGGCTGCCGACTTCTTTGCGGCGGGCTTCTTTTTGGCGGTCTTGGTGCTCTTGGCCGAAGCCTTCTTCTTGGGAGCAGCCTTCTTCTTGGCAGCCTCCTCCTCGCGCTTGGGACAACTCATGTTGACACAGATGCGCCACGGGCCGCGGCCGTTGTCGATGATGACCTCCGGCGCACCGCAGGCATCGCAGACCTCGCCTGTTGCCTGCAGCTTGCCGCGCTGCGGCAGCGGATAGCTGTTCTCGCAATCCGGATGGTTGCTGCAGCGGATGAAGCGCTTGAGCGTGCGCGGGTTCTTCTGCGCGATGAGGCGCCCCTCGCGGCCCGCCTCCTTACACACCGGGCACTCGCCCACGTCGACGCTGGGTTCCTTGTTGCTCGGGCACTCCGGATCGAGGCAGTGGTTGTAGCCCTTGCTCCTAAAGGGCGTGACCTTGATCTGCGCGCCGCCGCATACGGGGCAGGGCTCCTCGACCACGTCGTAGCGGCCCTGGGGCAGTGGGTAGGTGACGTCGCAGTCCGGCCAGCTGTTGCAGCCCACAAAGCTACCGCGCGTCTTGGCGCTGGTCTTGACGCACAGGTCGCCGCCGCATTTGGGGCAGGTCCCCACGCGACTATCTGCGATAACGGCCTCTGTAATGGCCTCTGCCATCTCGTCCTTGCGGGGGATGAGGTCGTCCATGATCTGGCCCAGCAGGCGGCGGGAGTGGTTGACGACGTTGTCGCGCTCGTCCTTGCCGTTGGCGATATTGGTCATCTCGCCCTCGAGCTCCGCCGTCATATCCGGCGTGGTGATGGCAGGGGCGAAGCGCTGCAGGGCGTCGATCACGGCAAAGCCCAGCTGCGTGGGCTCGATCGGGTCGTTGACGATGTACTTGCGCCCGTAGAGCTTCTCGATCATATCCGCGCGCGTGGCCTTGGTGCCCAGCCCGCACTTCTCCATCTCTTGGACGAGCTTGCCCGTGCTGTAGCGCGCGGGCGGCTGGGTCTGCTTCTTGTCGCAGGCGGGGTCCCCAAAGTCGAGCACGTCTCCCTGGTTGAGGGCTGGCATCTGCTCGTCCTTCTTGAGACCGTAGGGGTAGACGGCGCGCCAACCGGGGACGACGAGGATATCGCCTTTGGCCTTGAAAGGCTCGCCGTTGACGTCGAGCATCACCGTGGTGCCCTCGATCTGGGCCGGGTCCATGAGCGTCGCCATGAAGCGGCGCGCAATGAGGTTGTAGAGCTTCCACTCCTCCGGACGCAGCTTGTCCGGGTCTCCCAGGCCCGTGGGGTAGATGGGCGGATGGTCGGTCGAGAACTGCTTGCCGCGCGTGGGGTGGTAGCCGCCGTTTTTGGCCGCGGCCATGATGGTGGCGGCATGCGGGGCATACGCGGGATTGCCGGAGAGCATCTTGAGGGTGGCCGTGTAGTCCAAGCCGTCCGGGTACACCGTGTTGTCCACGCGGGGGTAGGTGATATAGCCGCTCATATAGAGGCTTTCTGCGATGCGCATGGTGCGGCTGGGACGCAAGCCCACGCCCGATGCGGCGGCCTGGAGGCTCGTCGTGTTGAAGGGCGCAGGGACAGGGGCGCGGCGCAGCTTCTTGGCGACAGAGGTAACGGTGGCGCTTGTCTGGCCCTCTACCTGCGCAAAGGCGCGGTTGGCTGCCGCCTCGTCCTTGAAGTTGTTATCGGCATGGCCGCCGGGGAAGGACTCGTCAGCCTTGCCCCGCAAGGCGAACTTGCCGCTGATAACCCAATAATCCTCCGGCACGAAAGCTTGGCGCTCCTTCTCCTTGGCAACGACCAAAGCAAGCGTGGGGGTCTGAACGCGGCCGGCGCTGCGCACGTTGCCGATGCCGCTGTACTTGACGGTGGTGAGGTAGCGCGTGAGCACGGCGCCCCAGATGAGGTCGATGTGCTGGCGCGACTCGCCCGCATGGGCCAGGTCGAAGTCGAGCTCTACGAGTTTATCGGCAGAGAACGCCTCTTGGATCTCCTTTTTGATGAAGGCGCTGTAGCGGGCGCGGGTGATGGGGGCAGTGGGGTTTTCCGCCTTGACGATACCCAGCGCGTCGAGGCCGATAAGCTCTCCCTCGCGGTCGAAGTCCGTCGCGATGACGATGGCCGTGGCCTTCTTGGCCAGATTGCGCAGCGAGCGGATGATGCCCTTCTCCTTAGGGGTCTTGAGCAGTGGCGCATAGGTGAGGTAGGGCAGCGCCTGGATTTTCCAGCCCTTAAGGTCGATGCCCTCGGCCGTGAAGGGCTTGCGCTTCTTCTCCCAGGGAGGAGTGGGCAGGCTGGAGGGCACCTGCGGGGCATCGAGGACCTCTCCCTCGGCCGTAAGGCCCACCCAGCCGTTGCGCTTGCTCCATACGAGCTCATCGGGAAACTCGACCTCGAGGATATGGCCGCGCAAGCCGATGGTGACGCAGTCATCGCCGTTGCGCCTAAAGCGGTAGACCGGCGTGTCGTAGACCTTGTCCGCCTTGACCGTGCCCTCTGCCAGCAACTTTGCGATGTTGTTAGCAGCGTCGTTCTTCTCTGTGATTATCAGTTCCATCGAAAGGCATCGCTTCCTGTTGAAGATGTAGTGCAACGGGGTGCCTCGCGTCATATAAGATAGGCGTGAGATACCCGTTTGCAGCAGAGGGCGCTAAGGACCCCTCATGCTCGACATTCGCAAGATAATAACAGCGACACGCGACGCAATCGCCGAGACTTTGTACCCAACGCGCTGCATAGGCTGCGACGATACGGGCACTTTGCTGTGTCCTACCTGCGAAAACAAGCTCAACCGCATCGATTTGAAATTAGCATGTCCGCGCTGCAGCGCACCATGGGGAGCCATGATGTGCACAGAATGTCCACCGCCGGGTGCCATGGACTCCCAGGGGCGCCTGGTGCCAGACGCGTTCAACTTCGATGCCGCACGCAGCTGCGTGGGCTATGAGGACCTGGGCAAGATGATCGTCACGGCGTACAAGGACGGCTGCGAGCAGCGCCTTGCCGCGCATATCGCCGCAGAGCTTGCCCGTGTGATCGCCCATGAGCCCAGCTGGCATGACACAGCGGATATGATCGTCCCCATCCCGCCCACGCCCTCGCATGTGGCAAAGCGCGGATGGGACCCGCTGGGGGAGGTCGCCAAGCTGGTGTCCACAGAGTCAAGGCTGCCGCTTGCCTGCGCGCTTGCCAGCAGCCAAGCGGCAGACCAGCGCAAACTCGACCGCGCCACGCGCGCCGCCAACCGCAAGGGCTCGTTCGCCCTTTTGCCGCAGTTCGAGACGCTCATGTCGCAGCACCCCACTATAGTGTTGCTCGACGACGTGCTCACAACCGGTGCCACCTGCAACGCTGCCGCTGGGATACTCAAAGAGGCCGGTGCAGCCAGAGTATTTGTCGCTACCTACGCACGCGTGTGGTAAAGTATCGACCTTGCAGGGAACCGAATATCGAACGAAGGATGCTAATGCTAGGTATTGGCTCTACTGAGCTTGTGCTCATATTGTTCTTCGGATTCCTTATCTTTGGTCCGGAGAAGCTCCCGGAGATGGGGCGAACCGTCGGCCGCGCGATCAGGCAGTTCCGCGCTGCATCTGACGAGGTCAACACCAAATTCAAAGAAGAGGTCTACGACCCATTCCAAGAGGCTATCGACCCTTACAAGGATGAGATCGACAAGACCGTCGCCCCTATCAAAGAGGACATCGACGCGATCAACTCGTCCTTTAGGGACACCAAGGACGCCTTGACCGACCCGCTGGACCTCAAGGGCAAGAAGCAGGAGATGCGCGATCGCGAGCGCAAGATCAAGGACAGCTTCAGCCTCAAGCCCAAGGCTGACGAGGATAAAGACAGCGACAACAGCGCCGGAAGCAAACCCGCCAAGGCTGCAACCGCTGCAAGCGCCGCAACTACCGCCGCTGCAGCGACATCCGCCAAGCCCTCCGCCGACACCAACGTCGACGATCCCTTTGCCAGCGAGTCCAGCCAGGCACCCGCAAGCGCAAGCGACGACTTGGCCTCCCTGTACGATTTCGACACCGAGGACGGTGAGTAAGCATGCCAATCGGACCGGCCCGCATGCCGTTGCTCGACCATCTGGGCGAGCTGCGCCGCCGCACCGTCATCATCGTCGTCTGCGTGCTCATCTCGCTGTGCGTCCTCTATATGATTTCTCCGCAGCTGGTGGCCTTCCTCAAGCAGCCCATCGCACCTTACCTGCCCTCCGATGGAGAGCTCTACACCACCAAGGCGTTCGAGGGCTTCACCGTCAAGGTCATGGTGTCGCTGTTTGGCGCCGTCGTGGTTTGCAGCCCCATCATCATCTGGGAGGTGCTGGCGTTCTTTTTGCCCGCGCTCAAACCCAACGAGCGCAAGTGGGTGCTGCCCACCTTCGCCGTCGCCGTGGTGCTGTTCATCTTCGGCGTCGTGTTCTGCTACAACTTCTGCCTGGGCGCCGCGTTCCAGTGGCTCACCGGCGAGTCGGACTCAATCGCCACGGTCCTTCCCGCTGCAAGCGACTACATCAAGTTCCTCATCTTGTTCCTGATCGCCTTCGGCGTGGCGTTCGAGCTCCCGCTAGTGGTCTTCTACCTCATCTTGTTCGACATCATCCCCTACAAGAAGCTGCGTGAGAACTGGCGCATCGCCTACATCACGCTGCTCGTCTTGTCCGCCGTGGTCACCCCGGATGCAAGCCCGGTGACGATGTTCATCATGTTCGCGGCGCTGGTCGCGCTCTACGAGATAAGCCTCCTGTGCGCACGCGTCGCCCTGCAGCGCAAGATCAAGCGCCAGCGCGAGCGCGAAGCAGCCGAGGAAGCCTAAGCCCTCATGCACGAGCTCAGCTTGCTCCAAGGCGTGCTCGACTCCGTCACCCCGGTCGCCAAGAACGCAGGCGCGACCAGGGTGACCTCCATCACGCTCAACATCGGCGAGATGACGCAGGTAGTGGATGAGGCCATGGACTTTGGCTGGAGCGTCCTGACGGAGGACGACCCCTTCTACCAAGGAGCCCAGCTCATCGTCAACCATATCGAGGCGAGCTCGCTGTGCTTCGAGTGCGGCGCGCAGTTCAAGCATGACCGGTTCCATATGCGCTGCCCGCACTGCGGCAGCGGGCGCACCGTTGTCCAAAGCGGCAAGGAGATGGACATCGCCTCCATCGAGGTCGAAACCCCCGACGACGAGGACTAACCCCAAAGACAGCAGCGCCCAGATGCAGAAGGACTATCCTTAGCGAGTAAAACGCGAGAGCTGGAGGCAGATATGGCGCACATCGACCTAGACAAGAAGATCCTGGACAAAAGCGAGCGCTATGCGCAGGAGAACCGCGAGCTGCTCGACGTCAACGGCGTCTTCATGATCGACCTGCTGGCAAGCCCCGGCGCGGGCAAGACCTCGACCATCAAGGCAACCATCAACGCGCTGCGCGACAAATACTCCATCGCCATCATCGAGGGCGACATCGCGAGCAACGTCGACGCCGTGCGCATCAAGGAGATGGGCATCCCCGCCGTGCAGATCAACACCGGCGGCAGCTGCCATTTGGAAGGCGACATGGTCAACAAGGCCCTCAAGGTGCTCGACTTAGCCAACACGGACCTCGTCATCATCGAGAACGTGGGCAACCTGGTGTGCACGACGGACTTCTACCTGGGCGAGGACGTCAAGGTCATGATCCTCTCGGTGCCGGAGGGCGATGACAAGCCCCTCAAGTACCCGGGCATCTTCCAGGCAAGCCGCGCCATCATCCTCAACAAGGTCGACACCCTGCCCGTGTTCGACTTCGACATGCCTCTCTTCGAGGAGCATATCTCCAACCTCAACCCGCAGGCACCGCTGTTCAAGATCGCAGCGACCAAGGAGGACGGCACTGCCAGCTGGACTTCCTGGCTGAGCGAGCAGATCGAAGCCGCAAAACAGAAGAGAGCCTAGGGTCACGCTACCCACTTGGCTGCACCGCATCGCAAGGCGCAGGCTGCAGGGCAGGGGGCAAAGCTCAACAGGAGGCAAAGCGGGCAAACGTCTGCAGGCCCAAGCCTCAGAGCGCACAAGCGGCTTGAAACCGAGCCAGCCCAAACATATCAGGAAACACGAAGGGGAGAGCAAAGGCTCTCCCCTTCTTCTTGCTCTAGCAGGTAGCTACGCGTTGTGCTTACCCCTTACTGACCCTGCACGGGAGACTCGGGCGCTGCGTTGTAGGCACCGCCCATGGGGCTGTTGCCTGCTTTGCGTACCTTGGAGATGTAGACGGCCATGATGATGTAGAGCACCATGGAGATGAGCGAGCAGGTCAGAAGTGACAGGACCGCAGAGATGATGCTCATCACGAACGTCGCGGTGAGCTTCTGGGGCTTGCGGCAGTTGCTGATGGCCATGGCAGAGGCGATCAGCGTGATGATGCTAAAGACCAGCGCGATGCCGATAAAGACCACGATGACACCGCCGATGCTCTTGGTGAGCTCCGAGCGGCCCTCTTTGGTGTTGAACATGTTGCTGATATCCGCCATGTCCTGGGAGAGCTCGCTGCCGCTCCACTCGATGAACGCAGAAGAGGCCTCGGATAGGTCGTCGGCGTCCATATCGACCAGACAAGCGCCGAGCGTCTTCTTAGCGCCCGTGGAGAGGCTGTCCAGGGCATCCGTCAAAGCGGCGACGTCGATACCCAGCCCGTACTCGTCATTGATGGCCTTGAGCTGCTTTTTGACCTTGGCATCCTTGCCGGACTCGAGCGCCTTGCCAAGTGCGTGGATCTCTTTGACGCTGGCGTTGCCAAACAAAACGCCCATGTCGTCATAGTCGACAGAGCCGCCCAAGTCGAGCAGCTGGTTGAGCTGCTTGAACTCGCTGTCGAGGCTCTCGCTTGTATCGACAACGTCTTGTGCGACCTCGTCGCCGGTGAGCTCCTCGGCAATATAGTTAGTGATAACGCCGACAAACGCCATAGATGCCACCAAGGCGATGATGCTCAGTATGGAGATCACCAGCGTTGCGATGCCCAAGCCCTTGACGGTCTTAGAGGCAGATTCGTTTCCCATAAGGTTCCCTTTCTCTAAACAAACTTGGGACAGTTTACTTGAGGAGCAGTGCAAAACGGGTGCTCGCAGCCGCCTCTGCGCAATCTTAAGGCTTTGCCCTCACACGCACCGCTGCATAGCAGTGGGCCACGAACCCACAAAGCAAACGCCGCATGGGCGACTCTGCGCACATGCGGCGTATACAGTAGGCGACATTATCTGTCGCGGTTCTCTGCGAACAGCAAACTCAGGTTGCGACAAGCAATGGGCTCTTACTCAGCAGGAGACAGCCCCTTAGGCAAGAAGCAACAGGCTCTTACTCGGCAGAGGCAGCGGCAGCGGGCTCGACGTCCTTGACGGACTTGCCTACGGTCTTCTTGAGAACGAGCAGCGCGACGATGACCAAGACCGCGCCGATAGCCAGGCAGATAGGGGCGTTTTGGACGACGCCGGCGATGACGTAGCAGATGAAGCAGATCACAGCCATCGTGAGGACGTAGGGAAGCTGCGTGTTGACGTGCTCGATGTGATTGACGTTCGCACCGGCCGACGCCATGACCGTAGTGTCCGATATGGGGCTGCAGTGGTCGCCGGCGACAGCGCCCGCCAGGCAGGCGGAGATGCCGATGGTGAGCAGGGTGGGCTCGTTGGCGAAGATGGGCAAGACGATGGGGATCAGGATGCCGAAGGTGCCCCAGCTGGTACCGGTGGCAAAGGCCAAGCCCAGCGCAACGAGGAAGATGATGGCCGGCAGCAGCATGAACAAGCCGGCAGCGGCGCCTTCCATGAGACCGGCGACGAAGGTGGCGGCGCCCAGAAGCGAGGTCATGTTCTTGAGCGTGACGGCAAAGGTCAGAACCAAGATCGCGGGAACCATGGCGTTGAAGCCGTTGACAAAGCAGGAGGTCGCGTCCTTAAAGCTCACGACGCGGCGGGCAAGCAGGTAGATGAAGGTGAAGAACAGGGCGATGAGCGAGCCCCAGGGCAGGGCTGCGAATGCATCCGTATCGGCGAAGGAGGCGATGACGTCGCCGGCGTTGGTCTTCTCGTTCCAGAAACCGCCCACGTAGAGCATACCCACGATGCAGCAGATGATGAGCACGATGACGGGGATGAGCATATCCCACAGGCTCGCGTGGCTGCTGCCGGCGGTCTCTTCGCCATCGAGGGCGCCCAAATCACCGTCGCGATAGGCCTTGAGCTCGGATGCGGCCATGGGGCCGTAGTCGAAGTTGAGGAAGATCAGGCCCAACACGAAGATGATGATGAGCAGCGAGTAGAAGTTGAAGGGGATAGCGCTGATGAAGAGCTCGATGCCGTTAACGCCCAGGTCCTGTGCGACGCCGGAGACGGCGGCAGCCCAGCTCGAGACCGGCGCGATCATGCAGATGGGTGCGGCAGTCGCGTCGATGATGAAGGCAAGCTTGGCACGCGAGACGTTCTTGCTATCGGTCACGGGGCTCATGACGGAGCCGACGGTGAGGCAGTTGAAGTAGTCGTCGATGAAGATGAGCACGCCCAAGATGAAGGTGCAGATCTGGACGCCCACGCGGCTCTTGATGTGCTTAGCCGCGAACCTGCCGAACGCCGCGGCACCGCCTGCGACATTAACCAGCGCGACCATGATGCCCAGCATCACCAGGAAGATGAAGATGCCCGCGTTATCGGATACCTCAGGAACCAAGCCGTCGTTGACGATGTGGT
>CAVCDT010000003.1:24295-44133 GCA_963600995.1 Akkermansia muciniphila
GATGTGGTTGACAGTGCCGATGGGCATGAACCCGGCAACGAGCAGGCCGCCCACGACGATACCCACGAACAAGGAGGTGTAGGTCTCCTTGGTGATGAGCGCCAAGACGATCGCCACTATGGGCGGCAGCAACGAGAAGGCGGTGTTGGTGAACTCCATGATTCTCCTCCCTATGCGGGCGGCCCCTCACGGCCGCAGGCACAGGCGAGAAGCCCGGCGAGGGTCGTGGCAGCTCTCCGCTTAAGCGACAGTCCGCAAGATCTTATCCTGCGTCCCAGCCTGCACGCGCTCTAGGATGCGCAGTGCGGGCTTCGGCGGTTTTCCCTTTTGCCTCGCGCTATCCCGAGCGTTTACCGAGGATACTCATGAGAACCGCGCCTCTACCACTAGTACAGATGCCCAGATTTTATGCGCAATCCCCGTGCGCACAAGCGGTGCGCAGGTAAACGGAACGTTAAACCTGCGAAGGGCGGAAACGAGCCAAAAGCTCGAAACGGCAGGGCGGCAGCTGTCGCCAAAATCACCAAACCCGAAAACAAAACCGAGCCAAACCCGAAAATGAAACCGCGCCAAACTCGAAAATGAAACCGCGCCAAACCCGAAAATGAAACCGCGCCAAACCCGAAAGTGCTAAAATCAGGTGCACGAAAGGGGCCGCTCATGAAGTATATTTCTCGAATCGTTGACCAACAAATCAAGCACAAGCTTGCGCAGTCAGGTGCGGTGCTTGTACGCGGTCCTAAGTGGTGCGGGAAAACCTCCACTTGTGAGCAATTCGCCGCAAGCACCCTCAAGATGCGCGACCCCGATACGTACACCGCGAACATGGAAGCCGCGGCTGTCAAACCCACGCTGTTGCTCCGCGGTGAGAGGCCTCGCCTTATAGACGAATGGCAGATCGCTCCCGTGTTGTGGGATGCGGTCATATTCGACATCGACCAAAATGGAGGCGAGCCAGGCCAGTTTCTCCTCACGGGCTCTGCTACTCCGCATGACTTCGACGCGGCAGATGCGCCCAAGCATACAGGCACCGGCCGCATCGCCCGCGTCGATATGGACCCGATGTCCCTAGAGGAATCAGGGCACTCATCAGCAGACATCAGTCTTTCCTCGCTGTTCGAAGGTGTCTCTTCGTGCGAAGGGTCCTCCAGCCTCACAGTGGAAGATTACGCGCATCTCATCTGCGCGGGAGGATGGCCGGCGCCAATCGCCCGGTCATCGCTTGACCCTCAAGTATCTCGAGATTACCTCAACTCGCTTTGCGAATCAGACATCTCCGAGGCATCAGGCAGCGCGATCGACCCAGATCGCGCTAGGGCTCTCCTGCGATCGATTGCGAGAAACACGGCGCAGGAGGCCTCCAACGCGACGCTTCTGTCCGATGTGAAAAACGTCGGCATCGGCATGAGCGAGCCAACGCTGCGCACTTATCTCAACGCGCTGCGCAGGCTTTTCGTCATCGAGGATGCAAAGGCATGGGCTCCTACGTTGCGCTCGAAAACACCGCTCCGCAACTCCGCGGTCTGGCATCTATGCGACCCGTCGCTTAGCGCCGCCGCGCTCGAGGCGGACGAGGAGGCGCTTCTCTCCGACCTGAATACCATGGGCTATCTCTTCGAATCGCTCTGTGTTCGCGACCTTCGCATCTATATGAGGAGCCTAGACGGGAATGTCTACCATTACCGGGACAAAACAGGGCTCGAAGCCGATGCCATCCTCCGCAAGAACAACGGAGAATGGGCTGGAGTCGAAGTGAAGCTTGGCGGACAGAAGCGAATCGACGAGGGCGCAGCAAACCTTCTCGCGCTCGCAGAGCGCGTCGACTGCAAGAAAATGAGCCCGCCTAGGTTCCTCATGGTTGTTACCGGCGGGCAGTACGCCTACACAAGGCCCGACGGTGTCCACGTCGTGCCAATCGGCTGCCTTGGGCACTAGCTCCCCTTAATCAGCCAGCACGGCATCGCAGTACCAAAATCGCCAAACTCGAAAACAAAAACGAGCCAAACCCGAAAATGAAACCGCGCCAAACCCGAAAGTGACAGAGCGTATATCACTAAACATGCAGGTCATGAGCCATGTCGCTGCGAGCCAAGAAACTCGAGACAGCAATGCGGCGAGCATCTCCTGATACCTCTTCCTTGGGGATCACAACGCGCCGCGCACCATCGCCCATGATCTCGAGCTCGACGTTGTAGAGCTCGCTTAGACAGGACTCCGTCATCACATCATCCACCAGGCCGAACTCGTAGCTACCGCCTCCGCGCACAGCAAGCACCGTATCGGCGCACCTGAACACGTGGTCGGGCGAATGCGTGGTCATGAGGACGGAATAGCCCGCATCGGCCAGCTGGCGCACATATGCCAGCAGCTCAACTTGGTTCCCGAAGTCGAGACTTGCGGCGGGCTCGTCCATCACAAGCACACCCGCCTGCTGCACCAAGGCGCGAGCGATGAGCACCATCTGGCGCTCGCCACCGGAAATCTGCGTGTAGAGCTTGCTGCGTAGCTGCGCGATACCTAAGGTGTTGAGCGCCTCGAGCGCAAGCTCGCGGTCCGCATGAGAAGGCGCCGCAAGCAAACCAAGGTGGGCCGTGCGTCCCATCTCGACCACGTCGAGCACCGTGAAAGGGAACGGCGGCGTATGCGCCTGAGGTACATAGGCGACCTTGCGCGCAAGCTGCCCTGCCGTGAAACCCGCGGCGTCCTGCCCGTCGAGCAGCACGCGCCCGCCGATCAGCGGCAAGCTGCCCAGCACGCTGCGAAACAACGTGGTCTTGCCAACGCCGTTGGGGCCGAGCACGCAGCAGACCTCACCCGCAGCGAGGCTCATGCTCACATGCTCGAGCACTGGCACGCCCTTGTATCCGCAGCTCACATCTGCAAGCTCGAGGCGAGCAGGAGAGGCTACGGAGCTTGCAGCAGCTACAGCGCTCGCAATTTTGGTCAGCTTTGCCATCACGACCACCCCTTCTTTCCCTTGAGGAGCAAGAAGACGAACACGGGCGCGCCGATGATAGCCGTCAGGATTCCCAACGGGATCTCCATCTGCATCACATTGCGCGCGACATCATCGACGACCAGCAAGAACCCTGCGCCCATGACAAACGATGCCGGCACGAGAACGCGGTAGTTGGGTCCCACGACCATGCGTGCAAGATGCGGGATGACGAGCCCCACCCAGCCAACCTGCCCTGCGACGGAGACGGCGGAGCCGGTCACGAGCGTGGCGCAGACGATGATCGCAAAACGCAGGCGGCGTGTGTTCACGCCCATGGCGGCTGCCTCCTCATCGCCAAAGGAAAGCAGATTCACACGCCAGCGCAGCGCCATGAGCACGGCGCAGCCGATAAGCAGCGGCGCTATCATCAGCGCGATATCGTCGAAGCCAACCGTTGCCAGAGAGCCCATGAGCCAATAGGTGATCTCTGGCAACTGGGAGTAAGGGTCTGCCATGTACTTGACACAGCCGACGAAGGCCTGGAAGAGTGCTTGGACCACGATGCCTGCAAGCACCAAGGCAAGCGTCGCGGAGCTGCCACGCCCCACGGCGCTGCCTATGGCATAGGTCACTCCTACGGCGAGCATGCCAAACGCAAAGGCGGAAAGCTGCACGACCACGCCGGGGGCGCCCAGCAAGATAGCGATAGACGCGCCGAAGCCTGCGCCTGCACTCGCACCCAAGATATCGCTCGAGACCATCGGATTGCGGAACACGCCCTGGTAGCTCGCGCCCGCAACGGCGAGCGCCGCACCCACGAGCAAGGCCGCCAGCACGCGCGGCAAACGGTAGTTGATCACCACCGTCGTCTGGGCGTTATCAAATCGAAGCCCCTTGCCGGAGGCGATATTGCTAGCCAGATCGCCAAAAGCGGCAAGCACCTCTGAGAGCGGGATGCCGTAGCGCCCCACGCAAAACGAAGCGAGGGCCAGCGCAATAACCGCAATGCCCATCATGGTAAGCAGCACCCCGACATGCCCCGCGCTGCGTTCTGCCGCTGCAAGCTGTCCAAGCTCGGCCGATGCCAGCACGCGCTTGCCGCTGGCCTTATGCTGCCTGTTGTCGTCACTCAACTGGTTCAACGAAACTCCTTGACTTGCTCAACTTCCATTCTCGCCCTTACTTATTAACTCTTCCGATCATGTTGCGTATCGCGATCGCCCAGGACCGCGCAAGCTCTACTCAAGCCACTCCAAAGCAAAAGTAACAGCGTTCGACAGACAAAGATCAATATATCCGCCAAGAAATGCAATCGTGACAAAAGCAAGCGCAACGTAGAGGAAGAAGCATCGCACAGTCGGGAACGCATCAGCTCTCGCAAAGTGCTTGCGAGACAGATATCCACCATCGCATCTAAAGGAGTCGTCCAAAAGTAGCGCAAAGATGCCCAGAGCCATTGCCAACACTCCCGTATAACGCCCGTGCCAAAACAGCACAGCTGTAATTGCGAGCCATGCCACCGCAAGCAAGGCGTCTCTGCACAAGAACGCAAACTCCCTTCCTGCTCCAAACCAGAGATTCTGCACTGCCTTTGCTCCGCCTCCTGGTTCTTCAAAATCAGAATTCCGATAAAGACAGACCGGCATACTGAGCAAATTAAACAGAAACACAAAAGCAGGGAGCAGCACTAACGTGGAATCAAAAGGGAGCGTTGTTAGATGGAAAGAGGTTGCCAGAGGATTGTCCTTATCTAGGGTAAGTAAAGTCTCGTACTTTACGTACAAATCGATGATTATCAGAGACAGAACAGCAGAAACGATATGAAATCCGGGTTTGGCCCAAACCAAGTTTTTGTCACGAGATTCCCCCAACACAGTACTTAGTCCAAATATAGCGTGCAGGAAGGTTCTGCAGTTTTGCCTAGCGCCACTTTGAAAAAGCGGCTGACATCGGCATAGATTCGAGTCCCGGCTTTCACTTCATAAACAGACACGCGACATCACTACTCCGACCCAAGCAGTTTTTTGTTTCTGCTACGTTCGCGCTCTATCCTTTTCTTTTCCTTATCGGCCCACTCCTCTATTTCCTTAAGCTTCTCAGGCGTCACCTGATTTGCCTTGACAGTCTCATCCCACAGCTCATCCATCTCTTTCTGCATGTTTTCCTTATATTGCCTGCGAGCGCTACGCGTCTCATCCACGGTTTTTGAGGAACGTTTATCAAGCGCCTCTTTGGCTGGCTCGAGCCCCGGCCTCTGCTTTAGAGGTTGATATAGCCAAGCATTGAACATCTTGACAACTGCAGACGCATCCGTTTGAGAAACAAAGGGGTACAAATAACCGGCAAGCCATTCACTTGCAAGTGTAAGCTGGAGCAAAACAGGCAGTCCGTCTATCCAATCGCAGCCAAACACAGCTCCAGGCAAGACATCTCCCGTAGCATCCACAGATGTATTAACCCAAGCAGAAAAATTAGTCCATTTCTCATTATCCCTAGTGCTCAAATAAGACCTATACGATTTCTTATCGCCAAAGAAGACAAGGTCTGATGGGCACGCGCCGTACATATCCGAATCTTCCAAATAAAAACAAGTCTCCCTTATCCTGCTCAGCTCCGGGTAATCACACTGAGCAAACGCAAGACACACTGCAAGGGAAGTGCAGTTACCATAAGCGACATCCCCACGAACCCCTTTGCAAAAAAGAACGGAGAATCTGTCTCGCACGCTGTCCTCAAAATCAGCCTGCACGTCATCAAGCGAGGCAAAGCAAGACCTCATCTCATCGGAAATGTCTATATTTACAGCTTTAGAAAGCCAGTTGAGCAGCGCGCTCCACCCGCCAACCTCCAGCGAAAAATCAAGACAAATCAAACCAGTGCACTCGCTGAATTTCTTTGCAACCGCATGATCAACGCCCATATCAAGTGCATTAACCGTAAGCACAGCATTCGACTTTGCAAGCACCTCTTTCCCCAACAAATCAAAACGCGTCTTTTGCAAATCGTCCCGCAAGTACCAGGCAAGCTCGCTGTAAACAGGCAGCTTGCTTACCACGTCTTCATCGACTAAGTACTTTGACGGCTCATAGACCAAGCACGCCAAGCGCTCGGGGCACAAAACCAACAGCAAATCTTGAGCCAGCTCATCACCTGGGATGATCAAACCGTCAACCTGCGTTGTGACAGTAGAAGCAGCAGAGGAACCCTTCCTCTCAATTCTTGCCTCCTCGTTGCTTGCAGAAGTCTCGTTGCCGTGTCCAACTGCATCCTCGTTGCCAGTCGAGCACTTAAATGCCGATATACCCGCAAACAGAGCACCTAGGCCCAAAAGGCCTCCGCTCTTCAAGAGCGTCCGGCGCGACAAACCTTTCTTCCCAATAGACGCGTTATCATCGCTGCTTGCATCCTCTTGTCCCATCTTTTCCTCCCTCTCTCAATGCAATGCGCAGGCTCCCTCTACCCCGCTTGCTTGGATTGCTGGCGCAGACCCTCGCCGCTCAAGATCTGCTTATACAGCTTGTTGGTAACCTCGATTCCCAGATAGTCGCGATAGTAGTCCGTGATGCGCTGCTGGAGATCGACATCGGCATAGAGCTGCGGGTACACCGTGCATCCCAGCCATAACATCCCCAGATACGTCTCGACGCTGCCGCGCTGCCCCCAGCGCGCCGCCCCCACGGGGATGGTGTGGCAGCTCTTCTTGCGCACGGCCTTGAGCCCCGAGCAGTTGTCGCGGCTCATCAGGTACTTGGTGGTGTCGGCGCTGTTGGCGATGATGACATCGGGGTCCCACACGTAGATCTGCTCGAGCGTCGTGTTGTAATCCGCAGCAGGCGCGTCATCATACGAGCTCACGTCCACGCAGCCCACGCTCTCGATCCAATCGCGCCCCAGGGAATCCGCCCCGTCGGTGGCGACGAGCGCGTTAACGGCATGATAGACGCGCACGCGTTCCTCATCCCGAAGCTGCGATGCTCGATTTCGGCAGTCCTCGACCACATCGCGGTAGTACTGCGCTATGCGGCCGGCACGCTCTTGCGCCTCGCCGCCAAAGACAGCGGCGACCTGGCCTATCGCCTCGATCTGCTCGTCGATAGAGGTATAGCCGATCACCACGTACGGCAAGCCGGATTTGTCGAGCAGGTCCTTCTGGCCGGCAGCCTCGTACACCTCCTGCTTGACGATGACCGCCTGGGGGCTGCACTTCATGAGCTCTTCCATGTTGATGGCGCCGTTGGACATGGGCGCAGGAAGGTCCACCAGGTCGCTGTAGAGCCCCTGCAGGAGCACGTCGCTTTTAACGCCGCTAGGCACAGCCACCATCTTGGAGCCGGCCCCCACCATCACTGCCAGCTCGCCAGAGAACGAGTCGAGCACGGCAACACGATCGGGCGACTGCTCGATCGTCACCGTACGGCCGACCCCGTCGGTGATAGTCGCAGCGCCGCCCTGGGCCCCAGCGTCCTGGCCTGCGGCATTGCCAGCGTTTTTGGAGCTGCTGGCACTATCGGAGCCGCCAGTACCGGTAGAGGCATCGACACCGCCAGAACCCCCATCGCTGCCGGTACATCCACCCAGCCCGCACGCGGCCAGCGACAGCGCTGCCGCTGCAACGAACTCCCTGCGTGTCCATATCCTTCTCATGTTGCTCATCCTACACGCTCGCCTACGGGGAGCTCGGGAATAACGAGCTTGGCGAGCTGCGCAAGGTCCTGCGGCAAGGGCTTATCGCAACCTGCAAAGGCCGCTGCCTGTTGGCCTATCCCGATCGCTTCGACGCTCACACGGTCCACAAGGTCGTGGACGCTATCCGCGTTACCGCAGACGAAGAGCCCGGGCTCGCCCTTGACCGGATCGAACAGCTCGCGCTCCGGCACAAGGCCACAGCTGATGAGCAGCGTGTTGCAGCGCACATACTCCTTGCGCGTCATATCGAGCTGGCCGTCCTCGCCAAAGGGCGCGACCATCACACCTTTGAGGCGCCCGTAGCCATGGATGGACGCCACGCCCCAGCCGTAGCGCGTCTCGATGCCATATGGATCAATGCAGCGGCGGTGGTTGCGCACCAGACCCGTCGCCTCCTTGGCGACGACCATGCGCACGTCCGCTCCGGAAAGCGTCATGCGGCGCGCCATGATGAGGCCGATGTCGCCGCCGCCCAAGATAACGACCTTATCGCCAGGAAGCTTGTGCTGGATGTTGACCATGAACTGCGCCGTGCCCGCTGTATAGACGCCCTCCGGGCGCGTGCCGGGGATGCGCAGCTGGCCGCGCGTCACCTCACGGCAGCCGCTCGCGATGACGACGCTCTTTGCAAGCACCACGCGCGGGCCACCCAGCACGCAGCCCACAACCTGGGCCTTTAAACCCCCGTCGCCAGAAGATTCGAGCTGCGTAACGCTCGTCTCGCAAGCCCACGAGGCACCGCTTTGCGCCAGGCGACCAAGCCAGCGCTCGTTGTACTGGGGGCCGGTGAGACTTTCCTTGTAGAGGTACATGCCAAAACCATCATGGATGCACTGGGGGAGCACGCCGCCCAGGTACTTCTCGCGCTCGACCAGCAACGTCGATGCGCCGCATTCGCTTGCGGCCGCAGCAGCAGCGATACCAGCTGCGCCACCGCCCACCACCAGCACGTCGAGCTCGATGGGGGCATCCGGACCGGCAGCCAACAGGCCAGTCGCAAGATGCTGGCTGCTCGCAACATCGCCGCCAACAGCCCCATCCGCATCCGCACCGCTTGCGGCCGCGTCCTCGCCCTGCACCTGCCGGAGCAGCTCGTTCACGCGTGGCTTGCAGAAGCCACCCTGGCAGCGCCCCATCGACACGCGCAGGCGGTGCTTGAGACCCTCGAAGTCATGCGGCGGCAGCACGCCGGCGAGCTCGCGCCGTACGTCGCCCTCCGTTATCTGCTCGCAGCGGCAGAGCACGTGCCCAAAGCTGGGGTCCTGCTCTAGCAGGCGCGCCTGCTGCGCCGCGTCGCATTGCAAGAACGGGATACGCGCGCGCCTATGCGCGTCGAAGCCGGGATCGGGCTCCAAGCGCAAGCCATCCTGAGCCAGAAGCTCGACTGCCCGCTTTGCCAGGACGGGCGAGCTCGTCATACCCGGGTTCTTGATACCCAGCGTGCTCACAAAGCCCGGTGCAGAGAGACGCACCACGAAATCCTTGTGCTCTTTGTCGAGGTTGGCGATATTGGCGCGCACGCCCGCGAACTGTGTGATCACCCGGCTCATATCCAGGCTGGGCACCAGCTTGCGCGCCACGCGGCGCACATGGGCCAAGCCGTCGTCGGTCGTCGCATTCTGATGGAAGTAGCGCACTTGCTCGGCAGTAGGACCTGCCAGCACATTGCCGTCGATGGTAGGGGCCACCAACGTGCCGCCCTCGTCGCTTTCCTGCGCCTGGAAGAGCACATGCTGCAACGGCGCCGGGGCATCGGGGCCGCCCTGCTTGTCGAACACGTAGAACTGCCCGCGACGCGGACGCACCACGAGATCCGCTTCGTGCACCTGCGCATCGAGGATGGCAGCTTGATCACCCGCCGTGTTGAGAACATAGCGCGCACGCACTGCGTCGCCGTCAATCAAATGCAGCACCCATACCCCGCCGTCTCGCTCGATACGCTCGACCGTGCGGCCGAACTCGAAGGCGACGCCGTTTTGCGCAGCGTTCTCTGCCGTGGCGATGACCAGTGCGAAGGGGGATATGATGCCCGTCGTCTGGGCATAGAAGGCGGCGACCACATCGCCAGAGAGGCGCGGCTCCATGGCGCGCGCCTCATCGCCAGACAAAAGAGGCAGGCGCCCGGCGCCGTTTTGGAAGGCACGCCCGCGCTTTTGCGCCAGCTTCTCCAGTCCGTTGGGGCCGTAAGCACAATAAAGCGCCCCAATGCGCTCAAGCGGGACCTCGAGCTCTTGTGCAAGCTGCGTGTAGAGCTGGTTGCCCTGCACGCAGCTGGTGCCCTTGAGCGTGCCACCGCGTGCATGGAACCCCGTGTGGATGATGCCGCAGTTGGCCTTGCTCGAGCCCTCGCCCACATCCTGTGCGCGCTCCACAACCAGTACGTCGAGCTTGTAGCGCGAGAGCTCGCGTGCGCACATGCATCCCAGCACGCCCGCGCCGATGACGGCGACGTCGACAACATGTGTATCCATCTAAGATGCCGCCCCCTCTCGCATGCAGGCAAAGCCGCTTGCGAGCACACGGCGGTACAGGCAGTTCGCGCACGACCTCACAAGCTCGCTGGCTATGTACTCCTCGATATCGTTGTCGAAGGCAAAGCCATCGCAAGACAGCGCCTGCTTTGCCGCATCGTCATGCGCATCCAAATCCGCCTTGGTGAGCAAGCGCAGGTAGCCATCCTCGCGGGCAGCGAGCATGGTGAGCACGCCATGCCGCAGGACGGGCTTTGCCTCGGCAGAGGGGAGCACTAGCTCGTCGTCGTCATCGAAGCACGCGCCGTAAAGCCCCTCGACATGTGCCTCGCACCCAAGATAGGCAGCAAGCTGCTCCTTGAGCGCACGCAACGGCAAGGGTTCTTGAGCAGCAGCGCCCTTGCGCGCAGCTGCCTTGCGCTTGCCTTTGCCAGAGCCGTCACCCTTGCCTTTCCCGTTGCCGCCTCCGCTGCCGTTGCCACGGCCGGAGCGGTTGGCGAGCCTCACGCCGCCGGCATCGACAACCCACCTGCCGCGAAAACGCCCATCCTCGCCCTCAAGGCGCAAAGCCGCACCGGCCAAGGCACCTACGACGCCGTCATTGGTACCGCCCAAGCCCTCGAGCTCGAGCCAGGGGATTCTATCCGCGAGTGCGAAGGCCTCCTCCTGTGGGATGTAGTCGCATTGCGCTTTGCGCCCGTAGGCGTACAACTCCGGCAGCCACGGATCATCCGCAGTGGGGACAACGCCCATGCACAAGCCGGGGTCGCTGCTCTTTGCGCGCATGACCTGCACGATCACCCGCGCTTCACGCCGATAGTCATCCACCTTGCTCGGCGGGAACTGCGCCACGAACGCCATGGCGGAGTTATGGGACGTATAGGGCACGCGCGGGTCGAGCAACAGCTGATGGCGCGTCACATCCAGCTCGACCTTGCCGCCAAACAGAGCCACGTTGTTGGCCAAGGCCTCGGCCACCGCGCCCGTGCTCACCTCTTTGCTTAAGTCGTCGGTGTCGTCGATGCAGACCACCAAGCGGCTGAGCTCCTCGTTGTCGATTACGGCAGTCACCTGCCACTCCTCCCCTAAAGCCTCTCTCAATGCTTGCAGCCCACGTGCATGCGATGTTGCAGCACCGCATACGCGCCTAGGGCGTCGCCTCTACTGGCGCTTGGGCGCGTTGCCCTGCGCCTTGCGCCAGCGCAGCACCCACGCCGCCACAAGCACGATGGCGATGACGAAGAGCATCGCCACAGTCCCCGCGGGTACCTGCTGGGATTTATCCGGCTCGTCCTGCGCAGAAGCATCCTCGCTATCGTTTGCGGCGTCGGCATCGTCTGCCTTGCCACTGGCTGCGCTGCTACCGCTGCCATCGGCACTCGCATCGCTGTCTGTAACCTCGGTGCTGTTGGCAGCCACGCCACCATCCGCATCACTGCTAGTTGCAGCGCTGCCGGCTGTGCCGCCGCCCGTGCCGTCTCCGTTGCCGCTGCCAGCCGCCGCCTGGGCGGGCTCGGCCAAAGTTGCAGCTTTGGCGCCCTTGGCAGCCGTCGTGAAGCTGATGTCCATAGACGTGCCGAGCGTCGCACCGTTCTTGGACGCCAGGCCAGCGTCCAGATGGATGCGGTACTCCTTGCCGGCATCAAGCCCCTTGACCTTGACGATCACATGCTTGCGCAGGCCGAACTCGATCTGCTCGTCAGGCAGCTCGACGCTCCATTTGGAGCTTGGGACCTTCTTACCCGCTGCTGTCTGCAGCTCCACACAGCTCTTGTTCTGCGCGACGGCAGCGACGTTATGGTCGAACTCGACCCAGAACTCACCCTTGACGGGCGCATCGGAAGAGCCCTCCTCCGGTGCCGATGCCGTGACGCTCAATCCATCCGCAAACGCATTGCCCTCGAAGGCGAACACGCAGACGGACAACGTCGTCACCGCGGCGACAGCTACCGCAGCAAAGCCCACAAGCAACCATCGCGAGAACGGCACCTTGCCCTCGCCGGTTTTTCTCATAATCGCCATCACTCGCTCACCAGGTCTTCCCCGTCGGGCGTCACCACGTAGAGCTTGCCCGTCGCCTCGTCCTTGTATACCGTGCCCACCTCGTCGTAGATGCCGCTCTTCTGCGAATCGCTTTGGCTTGCCTGCTCGACCTGCGAGGAGTCGATCTCCTGCATGCCGTCGGGCTGCACCGCGCCCAGCTGCACGCCGTAATGCGCCACCAGCGCGACGATGAGCCCGCACGCGAAGACCAGCATCACGTCCATGAGGTTGGCGAGAGAATCCGTGGGGCTGCCGCCTTGGTCGTCGCCTAAGGGGTCTCCGTCGAGCCCCATGGGCAGCAGGCTCTTGCCCTTGCCGATGGCCATGGCTACTCAGCCTCCCCAGCGGGAGCATTGCCGGCGCTTGCAGCCGCAGGCTCGCCAGCCGGGTCGTCCAAAGCCTCGCTCACCGCATGGCGGCCGGATTTGTCGTAGCGCCATACCGCGCGGTCAAAGGCATAGCCGCTCTGGTGCATGAGCTCGCCCTTCTCGAGCAGCGCGTTGAAGCAGGCCTCCATGCTCACCAGATAGTCGCTGTACCAAGAGCGGCGCAGCTTGGTGGCGACAAAGAAGACGATGGCGGCGAGCAGGCCGGCCACGGTGGTATCGAAGGCAAACTGCATCGCACTCGACAGCGTGCTCACCTCGCCCGCACCCAGCGCCACCAAGCCCGGGCCCAACGGGATGAGCGTACCCATCAAGCCGACCATGGGGGCGATCTTAGCCAGGGCATCGCTGATGCTCACCGTCTTCTTGAACGCAGCGCGCTCGTTGGCAAGCAGGCGCTTGGCGACCTCCGTACGGCCGTCCTCGGGCAGGTAGAGATAGCTGGCGAGCTCGCGCAGATCGTCCTGCTGGTTCACGAGCAGGCCACTCCTGGCGATGACGTCCTCAATCTTGGCAGGATCGCACTCCTCGAGCTGCGCCACCAAAGCCGGCACCTTGGCGCAATAGCGGCGACGTTCGACCGCAGCCTCCACCACCAGCGACCCGATGGTGTAGATGGCGTAGACGATGAACAAGAGCAGGGCTACGACAACCGGGACGGTCATCGCCGAGCTGATGGTGTGCATCATCTGGGTCAGATAAAGCGATTGCAGAAGTTCCATGTCCTAACCGAGCCTTTCGTCGTCATCTGCGTCAATCGAGGTCGTATCGTCAGGGGCTTGTACCCCTCCGTCATCCTGAGCAAAGCGGGCGCTAGCCCGCGGAGTCGAAAGACCTACCCGCAGCCTAGAGCGCTGCCGTAAGCCAACTTGCGTGCAAGCAAGACGCTTCACCACGCCAGCAGGCAGCGCCAGCGCGAGTACGACCACCAGCAGAGAGAACAGCCAGGGGATACCCGTGACATCGATATAGAGCGGCACTACACCGCCACCTGCGTTGCCCTGCGTTGCCTGGGAACCGTCGCTTAGGGAGTAGACGGCACCCATTGCGCCAAGCACCGATCCGCTGTCGATCTGCTCTTGCGCCTTGGCGTCGCCTTTGGGCTTGGCGCTGCCTTTGGGGGTCTTGGGCTGCTCTGTCGCAGCAGGAACACTGGCCTTGCTGTCATCATCGGTCTCCGCATCCGACGAATTGTCGCTGTCCGCTTTGCCGGTATCCTTGCCGCTGGCAGAGCCCTTGCTGCTCTTGCCGGAGTCTCCCTTGGTCTTGCCGCTACCAGAGCCGCCTTGGTCGCCCTTGCCGTTGTTTCCCTTGTTATCGTCTTTCTTGTCGTCCTTCTTGTTGTCGTCATCCTTCTTGGTATCGTCGTCTTTCTTGCTGTCGTCATCCTTCTTATCGTCATCTTTGCTCTCATCGTCTTTGGACGACTCGCCAACCGTGAAGGAGTACTCGCAGGTGTCGATCACATTACTGCTGTCGTTTTTGAGCACGCAGTCGACCTTGAAGCTGTACTTCTTGTTAGTCTCGAAGGTGCCCCTCTTGATGGTTATGGGTATATCGAAATGCCCGTCTTCACTTGTAGAGCCACCCCAGAAAGAAATCGCTTTCTCGATGCGCTTACCATCGGCATCAAAGAGGTTGATGTTGGCGCCTTGGAACTTAACGCCGCCCTTGAGGCACAGGATAAGGTTCGTGTCCTCGAGGTCGTTGATGTTGACGGAGGCACCCAAGGGCTTATGGTCTGCGTCGAGCAAACTCGCGCTCACAGCTGCGCTTGCGGATAAGGGCAGCGCCATGACGAGCACGAAGGCCAGCGCTAGCGAGATGAGGGGTTTGAGATGCTTCATCATCTCTGCCTCCGCGTGCGAACAACTTGGACGATGATGCCCAGCACCAAAAACACGGGCACAGCAACGATAGCAATGTTCTGATAGACAGAAAGCCCGTTCTTGGTTGCCGAGCTGGTCTTGAAGGTCTCGCGGTACTCGCTAGTTGTAGCGCTTGTGCCATCCGCGGCTTCCAAACCCGCATCGACAACGACCTGGTACTCCGTCAGCGGCTCCAGCCAATCCTCGAGCTCGATATAGATGACGCGCCTGCCGCCACCCTGAACGCTCGCGTGCCAATTGGGTGCCTCGCTGCCATCGGCTTTGAGCAGATGCACACGATCCAGGTTGCGTTGGATAAAGCCATCATCGCCGCCGTCTGCAACGGCGACGTTCGTAGAGAAGCCGACAGCGATGTTCCAAGCATTGCTTGGCTCACAGCGCACGCCGTCATCGTCGTAGGCATACGAGACGCCCTCGCAGCTCACGCCTTCAGCATGCGCGGGAGTCGCCGTTGCCAACAACGCAAGGTCAAAGGCAAAGAGCACGCAGAGGAAAGCCAACGCCGCCATCGTAGGGCGTGCGATGTGTTGCGCTCTCTTCTCCATGTTCTCCTCCAATTCTTCTTTCTGTCTCTAGACGAATGCTAGCTCACGCTCTTAACCGCCCGCGAGGGGCGCGGGGAAGAGAGGTGGTCCCGGCGCCCTGCTGCGGGGCTTAACGCCTCCGGCCGGGTTGGGCTCCCGTCCGGGGTTTAGCGGCCTTGCAGGCCCTACGCGGCCTTGAAGGTGACGGTCACGGTATTGGTGGCCTTGCCGCAGGTGAAGGTGACCACCGCCTTGTAGGCGCCCTTCTTGACGCCCTTCTTGAGGGTGACGACGCCCGTGTCGGACACGGTGACCTTCTTGCTGGTGCCCTTGGCCTTGGCGCACGACACCGCGGCGCCGGACGCGCTCTTGACGAGCTTGAGCCTGACGACGGACTTGGCCTTGGTCCTGCCCTTCTTGTTGAGCTTCACGGTCTTGGTGCTCGCGGCGTAGGACCTCACGGCGAGCTCGTCCTGCAGTCTTACGACCTCGGCCTTGGCGGCGGCCGCCTCGGCCGCGGACTGGTCGGAGTCGAGCTGCTTCTCGAGCTCGGCGACCTTGGCTGCGGCCTCGTCAACCTTTGCCTGGGCCTCCTCAAGCTGGCGCTCGTAGTTGGCCTTCATGGAGTTCACGCCTGAGGCCGCCTCACTCGCGGCGATGTACTTCCTCTGGGCCTCGCTGAGGTCGGCCTTGGCCTTCTCGTACTCGCCCTTCAGCTCGTCGTACGCCTCCTGTCTCTTGGCGAGGTACTCGGAGACCTGCGCGAGCTTCTCTGAGGCCGACATCGAGCTCGCGTCGGCGGAGCCCAGCACCGCCTGCCAGGCTGCGTCGATCGTGTCCTTGATGCCGCTCCAGTCGGCTGCGGTGACGCTGTAGCCGGCCTTCTGCACCTGCTCGCAGGTGAGCAGCCCGTAGGCCGCGTCGAGGTCGAGCACGTCGCTCGCGGAGATGCCGGCGCCCGTGGGGTCGGCATCGAGGGCCGCCTTCAGCTCGGCGGCCTTCTTGATGACGCTGCCGGGGTAGGCGAACTGCACGTTCTGCATGCCGGTGCGCGTGCCGCGCCAGCTCTCCTTGAGGGCGGTGACCCACTCAGGGTCGTCGAGGGTGTCCTGCCCGTAGACCACGATCTCGGTCTGGGAGGTCGAGCCCGTGCCGTAGCCCATCTCTTCCTGCGAGCTGTTGAAGCTCTTGAGACCACTCGGGACGTAGACGGTCTCAAGGCCCTTGAGGTACTTGAAGCAGCCCTGCCCGATGCTCGTCACAGTAGAGGGGACCACGATCTCCGAGATCCCCCCCTCGGCGCTGCCGTAGGTTCCCTTGCCCTGGGCCTGACCGCCATCACTAAGGGCATTGCTACTCAATTGCGTCATACCCTCAGGTAAAACAATCTTCGTCAGACATGAACCTGCAAAAGCGCAACCATTCGCACCCAATGACGTTATGGGCGTCTTGGTAAGATCAAGTTCAGTAAAGCTCTTGCACTCCATAAATACGCTGGAGGCAAGCGAGGTAATGCCGCTTCCACTGAAGTCAACGGACTTGAGTTTGCCGCAATATGCAAAGCAGAAAGGAGAGAGCTTTTTTACTTCTTTGCTGTCAATCTTGATGGATTCCAGATTTGGGAAACGCTCAGTCGTAAGACTGTACTGGGTACCAAGCACATTAATCTGTGGAAAACTATCCTGGTCTTCAGCTGGCTTGAAGCAGATTGACTTTACATTCTCGTTCACAGCGAATGCTTCGAAATCAACGAATGCATCGTCTTGATAATCTTCGCCAGATTCAACCGTTAGGCACCCATTGGCGTCCATGCTCCATTTAATTTGAGTTTGAACGTCGCCCTGCCAAGACGCTGTCCAAACACCCTCCGCGTTGGCCTTAACGACATCAGGACCCAAGGTCTCGCTAGGGCTGTAATCATATACTATGTCTGCGTGTGCTGGCCCGCACCACAAAAGAGCAAATGTCATGCAGAAAACAATTGCCGATACAGCGCGAGCTATCACAGTTTTCACAAGCGTGTCCATGGCTATTTAATGACGAAGGTCACTGTCGTGCCCAAGGTGTTATCTGGGTTATTGGCACGGAAGCCGTCCTTGAACACAAGCTGGCAGGCATCCGTAGCTGTAGCGGCAACCGAAACGACAATCGTCTTGCTGTCAACATCGACGGATACAATCTTCACGTCGCCGTTGTTGTTTTTCTTGAGGAAGGTGAGGGTGTTCCCCGAAGCATCTCTTAACTCAATGTTCTTGGCATTAACAGCGGCAAACCCCTCGGCAGTGCTGAGATCCTTGAAGCCATTGTTGAGTTGGATCGTGTAGTTGTAATAGCCGCTAGTTGCGATTGCGCCCTTGGCGACGTTTGTCCAACCCTCCTCATTGCTGCCGGTGTAATCACTCACGATAGGGTCGGTCATCTTGATGCCCAGCTTGTTGCCCTGGTAGCCGTAGGAGCTAGCCTTGGCAACACGGACGGTCACGGTCGCGGAAACATCGGTATCCTCGCAGGGGTTGTTCTTGGTGCCAGTCTGCGTCTCGACACCGGTGAGGTAGGCCGTCACCGTGACGTCGCCCTCTGCGGTCGGGGTCAGAACGCCGGAATGCTTGTTGACCGTGGCACCGGTACCGTCTGTCACCTTGTAGTCGACATGCCATTTGCCGTCCCCGCCGCTGGCGGAGTAGGAGAAGTAGTCGGCCATGTTCACCTGAGCGCCCACGGTGGCACTGACGACCTCATCGCTCTTGGCGTGGATCTCGCCCGTGCCGTAGGTAGCGAACGCGGCGCCGGGAACGGCGACCGCCATGGAAGCGGCCATTGCAGCAGCCGCGACCGATGCGACAACCCTGTTGCGCATCCTGTACTGGGTCCTCATCTTGGAGAACCTCCTTTCCGGCGCTTGCGCGCCATCGGGTCAACTGACGGAACCCGGGCTGCCCTCCCTCGACGGCCGCCCTTGCTTCCGTGCGATGGCGAATATAGCCTGCAAAGGATAATTTTTCCGCGGGAATAGGCCCATATTGACGCTTACCGGATAAGTCGGATTAACTTTCGAGTATGTTGACGGTTACAGATTCTTATTGTCGGTTACGTGAGTTAGCCCCAGATGATTTAGGCGAGTATTCACCATGCTAGAATGGGCGGAACAAGCAGGTTCGCGCAGGAGGGCTCCTTCAAACGGAGCAAGGTGAAAGGAAGTCGCCGTGACCAAGCAGGTGCCGCATCCCCGCAGGTTCCCCATCGGGGTGCAGACATTCGAGCAGGTCATTCACGATTTCGAGGGCTATATCGACAAGACATCCTACGTTTGGGAGCTGACCCACACCAGCGGATCCTATTTCGTCCTTACGCGGCCGCGACGCTTTGGCAAGTCGCTGCTCGTCTCCACTCTCAAGGCGTACTTCGAGGGCAGGCGCGAGCTTTTCGAGGGACTGGCCCTGGACAAGCTGGAGACTGAGTGGGAAGCGCGCCCGGTTATCCGCATCGATCTCTCCACCGTGAAGACGCAAGACCCGGAAACGCTCCGCAGCCTTCTCGACGCGGTACTGCGCGAACTCGAAGGCGAGTTCGGCTGCGACCCCGACGCACAGACCCCAGGCTCGCGACTCATGGGCCTCATCACGCGTGCCCACGCCCAAAGCGGCAAGCGCGCTGTCGTCCTCGTCGATGAATACGATGCCCCGCTCCTCAACGTAGCGCACGACCCCGACGTGCTCCAGGAGTTCCGAGTGGTCATGCGCGAGTTCTATGCCCCGCTCAAAGCATGCGGCGAGCACCTGCGCTTCGTGTTCCTCACGGGCATTACCAAATTCAGCCAGCTCTCGATCTTCAGCGAGCTCAACAACCTGCGCAATATCAGCATGGACCCGGCCTATGCGGCCATCTGCGGCATCACGCAAGAGGAGCTCGAATCCCAGTACGCGGGAGACATGGATACCTTCGCCGTCATGGCGGGGATGACGCGCGAGGAGGCGCTCGCCGCCCTCAAGGCCAACTACGACGGCTACCACTTCGCCGAGCCCTCGCCCGACATCTACAACCCCTTCAGTCTGCTCAGCGCTCTGGCGATAGGCCGCATCCGGCCGTTCTGGTTTGGCTCGGGCACGCCGAGCTTCCTCATCGAGCTGCTGCGCGAGAACAGCTGGGATATCTCCAACCTGGAGAGCTGCATTGCGCGCGAGTCCTCGTTCGATGTGCCTACGGAGCGCATGCGCACGCCGCTGCCCATGCTCTACCAGGGAGGCTACCTCACCATCAAGTCCTACGACCCCGTGCGTCAGGCCTACACGCTGGGCATCCCCAACGAGGAGGTGAGCCGCGGGCTTTCCGAGAGTCTGGTGGAGCACGCCGCGCCCGAGGCGCTCGAGAGCCACTACGCCTTCCTCGACCGCTTCGCCGACGACGTGCGCTCCGGCGATATGGAGCGCGCGCTGCAAGCGATGCGATCCTATCTCAAAAGCATTCCCTACGACCTGGGCAGCCGCGACGAGAAGGGCTTCCAAACAAAGCTCTACCTCATCTTCGATTTGCTCGGCGTACAGATCAAAACGGAGTTCAAAACCGCGACGGGACGCGTGGACGCCGTAGTCGAGACGCCGCAGACCATCTACGTCATGGAGTTCAAATACGGGAAATCCGCCCGCGCCGCATTGGAGCAGATCAACGCCAAAGACTACGCGTTGCCCTTTGCCGCCGGCGGGCGCGACGTGGTGAAGGTGGGCGTGAACTTCTCCGCCGACGAGCAGACGATCAACGAGTGGATCATCGAGTAAGGCATGCTCAACTTAAAGACAAGAAAGTGTCGTTAGAGCCCTTCTCCGGAACCTAACGACACTTTTAGGCCTTAAAGTGTCGTTAAAGCAAAGCGAGCCCCTCTAACAACGCGAAAGTGTCGTTAGAGG
>CAVCDT010000004.1:0-39550 GCA_963600995.1 Akkermansia muciniphila
CTTCCCGGACTACACCTATATCCTGGAAAACGCGCATAAGCTGCGCGGCATCATCGTCACCCATGGTCACGAGGACCATACGGGTGCTTTGCCGTACCTGCTCAAGGACCTCGATCGCAAGGTGCCCATCCTCGCCACGAGGATGACCTTGGGCCTCATCGAGGGCAAGCTCTCCGAGCATAGGCTCTCCAAGCAGCCCGAGCTGCGCGAGGTGAGCCGTCCCGGCAAGGCCAAGCTCGGCTGCTTCGAGCTCGAGTTCTTCACCGTCAACCACTCCATTCCCGGTGCTATGGGCATCTTCATCAAGAGCCCGGCGGGCACGGTGCTGCATACGGGAGACTTCAAGATCGACACCACCCCGATCGACGGCGAGGTCATGGACTTCGGCGCCATCACGCGCTTTGCGAGCGAGGGCGTCGACCTGATGCTGTCCGATTCCACCAACGCCAACAACCCCAACTTCACGCGCTCCGAGTCCGAGGTGGGAGAGTCCCTGCGCCAGATCATGAAGCAGGCGCGCCGCAAGGTCGTCGTGGCTGCCTTCTCAAGCCATATCCACCGCATCCAGCAGGTTTGCGATGCCGCAGTCGAGGCCAAGCGACAGGTGGCCGTCACCGGGCGCTCGATGCTCACCAATACGCGCATAGCGCAGGAGCTCGGCTACCTCAACGTCTCCGAGGGGCTCATCATCGACGCCTTCGAGGTCAACGACATCCCGCCGCACAAGCTCGTCATCTTGTGCACGGGCTCCCAGGGCGAGCCCTTGAGCGCCCTGGCGCGCATGTCGGTGGGCGAGCACAGGACCGTCTTCATCGAGCGCGGCGATACGGTCATCATCTCTGCCACGCCCGTTCCCGGTAACGAGAAGTCCGTCACGCGCGTCATCAACCAGCTCTCCAAGATCGGCGCGGACGTTTACGACAAGAGCCGCGGGCTCGTGCACGTCTCCGGCCACGCTGGTGCGCAGGAGCTCAAGCTCATCTTGCGCATGGCGCAGCCCAAGCACTTCATGCCCGTCCACGGTGAGACCATCCATCTGATGGCCCATGCCAAGCTAGCCGAGAAATGCGGTGTCGACCCCAAGAGGATCTTCATCATCGACAACGGTGACACGCTCGTGATGCAGGACCACAAGGTCAAGCGCAGCGACCCGGTTGAAAGCGGCATCGTCTACGTGGACGGCGGCAGTGTGGGAGACATCGGCAAGGACGTCTTGCGCGATCGCCAGCTCATGCAGAGCGAGGGCGCAGTCACCGTGTGCGTCACCTACGACGGCAAGACCGGCAAGCCGGTGGGCGAGCCCGTGATCATGATGCGCGGCATCCCGGGCTTCGACGACGACAAGTTCCTGCGCGACTGCCGTACCCGCATCCTCAAGACCTTTGCCGATGCGGCCCAGGCGCACAAGGGTGAGAACAACCGCATCAAGAAGTCCGTTCGCGATGCCATGGGCAAGTTCGTTTGGGAGCGCTGCCATCGCCGCCCGGTGATCATGCCCGTCGTTGTGGAGATTTAAGCACCAAGCTTCGATGCTGCTAGAATGTATGTTTGCACGATTTGATAGACGATCATGCCCGTACGGGCATGGAGGTGGCCTTGAGCGCTAGAAACACAGCTAAAAACAACAGCTCAAAGCCTAGCTCCAAAAAGAGGGGCGCAAAGGCGGAGTACAAGCGCGATGCGGTGGCGCAGGAGGCGCCCGGCAGCGCCATGCGCGATGACCTGATCGTCATCGCTCTCGTTGCCCTGGGCATCGTGCTCTTTGTCATGGTGGTGATCCCCAGCCAGGCAGTCGTCTCCGCGGCGGTATCGGGTGCGTTGAGGCATGCGTTCGGCCTCGGCGCCTTCGTCGTGCCCTTCGCCGTGGTCGCGGGCGGCATCTCCTGCTTCACCAAGCCGCAGGATGCGCGCATCGGCCGTTTTGCAGCTGGCGTCGTGGTCATCTTGGTCGCCCTTATGGGCGTCTTTGCCACTGTGGCCTTCGAGGCGGTGAGCATGGGCGATACCATGGCGTTCTTCAACAACGATACCGTTCTTGTCAACGGCGGCGGCTATGTTGGCAGCGCCCTGGGCTGGGCTCTCATCAGCTCTGTGGGCCTTGTCGCAGGGGTCATCATCCTCATCGCGCTTATCGTCGTGGGCTTGGTGCTCGTTGGCGTATCCGTAGGCACCGTCTTCCTGTTTGCCAAGAACTTCGCGGCAGAGCGCGCGGCAGACCGCCGCAGCCGTACCCAGAGCAAGCACGACTTCGAACCCGAGGTCCGCTTGGGCGCGCAGGAGAGCTATACGGACGAGGAGGCCGCGCTCGAGCTGCCCCGTGCGGACGAGACGCTCGTTTTGGGCAGCAAGCGCGGTCGCAAGAAGAAGGAAGCCACAGCACCGCGCTTCAGCTCTTCGAGCTTCGATATGGCAGATTACGAGGATGCCCAGCAAGAGGAGATGTTCGAGGACGACAACGCGACGGCCAAGACCGTTGCCCTGCCCGCACGCAAGCGCAAGGGCGCTAAGACCTCCAAGCTCTCCCGCAAAGCCGCTGCCTCTGTTGCAGAGCCTGCCCTCGACGCGGGCGATGCGCTCGCAGACGCAGGCGAAGACGCAGGTGCTGCCTCCAACCCCACCGTGGTTTTGGGTTCCAAGCAGGAGCCCAAAGACGACGAGCCGCAGGCGCTTCGACCGGCTGCGACGGAGGGCTTCGTCCTACCGGATCTAGGCAAGCTCAAGCGCGCCGGCAAGAAGGACCGCAACGCCGCTAACACAGAGTTCGCGGATACCGCCGCCACGTTGCAGCGCACGCTCGAGGAGTTCAGCCTCCCTGCGCGCGTCGTCGGCTGGCTTGCAGGCCCCACGGTCGCGCTCTTCAAGGTCGAGCTTCCCAGCGGCGTCAAGCTCTCCAAGCTCACGGGTTTGGCCGATGACATCGCCTTGGCGCTCGCAGCGTCGTCTGTGCGCATCGCCCAGATCCCCAACACCTCGCTTGTGGGCGTTGAGATTCCCAACAAGACCCGCGACAACGTCTTGTTGGGCGATATCATCACCGGCTGCGGTGCCAACCCGCTCGATATGGCCATCGGCGAGGACATCGACGGCAACAAGATCTGCGTGAACCTCGCCAAGATGCCCCACTTGCTTATCGGCGGCACCACGGGCTCCGGTAAGTCCGTTTGCATCAACTCGATGATCATGTCGATAATCACCCACGCCACGCCGGCAGAGGTCCGCATGGTGCTCATCGACCCCAAGCGCATCGAGTTCTCGCAGTACAACGGCATCCCGCACTTGTATGTCCCCGTCGTGACAGAACCCAAGGAGGCAGCTGCCGCACTTCGTTGGGGTGTGGTCGAGATGGAGCGTCGCCTCAAGGTGTTCGAGACCGTCGGCGCGCGCAACATAGGCTTCTACAACCAGAAGATCCAAAGCGGCCAGCTCGCAAACGAGGACGGAGAGGCTCCCAAGGAGATGCCCTACATCGTCATCGTCATCGACGAGCTGTCAGACCTCATGATGGCTGCGGGCAAGGACGTCGAGGATTCGATCGTGCGCATATCGCAGCTCGCGCGTGCGGCCGGCATACACCTCATCGTCGCCACCCAGCGCCCGTCCTCCAACGTGGTCACCGGTATGATCAAGGCCAATATCACCAACCGCATCGCACTCACCGTCGCAACGGGTGTCGACTCGCGCGTTATCTTGGATCAAACCGGCGCAGAGAAGCTCGTCGGTCATGGCGACATGCTCTTTTCCAAGCCGGAATGGGGCAAGCCCAAGCGCATCCAGGGCTGCTATGTGTCGGACGAAGAGATCAACGACGTCGTCGCCCATCTCAAAGAGCAGGGCACACCGGAGTACCATCCGGAGATCCTACAGGTCAAAGTCGATGGTGGCAGCTCTTCTGCTTCGACGATCGACGACCTCGATGAGGACGATCCGCTTATCTGGGAGGCCGCAGACGCTGTGGTCATGGCCGGGCTCGGGTCGACGTCGATGCTGCAGCGCAGGCTCAAGGTGGGTTATGCGCGTGCCGGGCGCATCATGGACATGCTCGAGAACAAGGGCATAGTGGGCCCGCCCGACGGGTCGCGTGCCCGCGAGGTCCTGATCGACTCCGTCGAGGACCTCGAGGCTATCAAGGCGTTCGAGATGGCAGACAGCGAGGGGTTCTAGATGGCAGACGAGCTTGTGGGCTCGACGCTTCGCGCACGTCGCGAGTCGCTGGGCCTTTCCATCGACCATATGGCGCATGTCACCAACATACGCCCGCGCTTGCTCGAGACCTTCGAGGCCAGCGAATACGACAAGTTCCCGCCCAAGGGCTACGCCAGCGGGATGCTCTCGTCGTATGCGCGCGCCTTGGGGCTCGATCCTAGGCCCATTCTCTCCGGCTTCAATTTGGAGCTCGCCAATTACGAGCAGCGGCTCCAGATCGAGTCCGGCGCGAGAAACGCCCTCGAGGGCCGCGACCGCTTCGGGTTCAAGCGGGGGAGCAACCCCTCGGCACGGCGCGCTTCGTCCAGTCGCGACGTGAGGTCTTCCACGGGTTCTATGGAGGCTGTCCCCGGTGCCGAGGACACCGCCGGCGATATCGCCCGCGCCACAAGCGCTATCAAGGTCGTGGGCAAAAGCCATAGGGGCTCGCGCAACCGACGCGGCTCTTCCGCGTACGCTGCACAAGGTGCCGCCACGGGCTCGACGGGCAGGCTCGCCGCATACAAGCGCGAGCTCGAGCAGCGCGATGCATCGGCAACGGGGTCGCTTGGGACCACTGGCTCGATCGGCCGCGGCAGGGACCTCTCCTCGACTGGCCGCTTGAGCAAGCTGGCCTCGTCTACGGGCGCCTTGCCCGTGATCGGTCCCGATGAGGCCGCGGATTCCCTAGGGGATGATTACGAGCAGCGCCGCGGTGGAAAGAGGAGGCCCACATCGAGGGGCTCGCGCTCCAAGAGGCATCGCAGCGTTACGCAAGAGCCGCAGTCTCTGCCAAAGCGCATCGGCTCGGTTGTCAGGTCCGCCTTCGCAGACAAGCGCGCGCGTATGATCGTCATCGCCGCCTGCCTCATCGTCTTGGCGCTCGTCATCGTCGCGAGCTTGCTTTTGAGCTCTGCGGGCAACAAGGACGCCGGCATCTTGGATGTGACCGGCACCAACCAAGAGGGCTCGACCACGCAGACGAGCACGGACGAGAAGACGGGAGCGGCCGTCGCAACCGTCACCACGGCAAACGGCAACCCCGTCGTGGTCACTGTCGATGTGGCCCAGGGCAATACCTCGCTCGTGAGCGTCACCTATGACGACGACAAGGCCTTCGACGGCACGGCTGTGGGGCCTTGGCACCGTGAGTTCCAGGTGACCAAGTCGTTTAGCGCGACTTTCGGGACGCCGTCTGCCGTCACTGTGACGGAAAACGGCACCCCCATAGAGATTCCCGCCGCAGACGATGGATCGGGAAAGCTCGAGATCAACGTCCAAGCCAGCGGCTTGGCGTCAAAGAACTAAAGGCATATCCGCCAGACAGAAAGGAGAGCCGCAATGGCTAAGGACAGCAGCTTCGACGTCGTGTCGGAATGCGACATGCAAGAGGTCGACAACGCCTACCAGCAGGCGAGCAAGGCGCTTACGCAGCGCTATGACCTCAAGGACTCCGGGTCCAAGATCGACTTCGACAAGTCCAACAAGACCTTCACCGTCCATGCCCCCAGCGAGTTCATCAAAAACCAGGTGATCGACATCCTCAACACCCACCTGATCCGCCGCCTGGGCGAAGACGGCATGAAGTTCGTCAAATGGGGCAAGGACATCGAGGCCTCCGGAAACACCATCCGCTGCGTGGGCACGATCGCCCAAGGGCTCGATCAAGACACCGCCAAGAAGATCAACAAGGACATTAAAGACCAAAAGCTCAAGGTCAAGACCCAGATCGAGGGCGATAAGCTGCGCGTGAGCGCTCCCAAGCGCGATGACCTGCAGGCTGTGATCGCCTACCTGCGCAGCCAGGACTACGGCGTGCCCCTGCAATACACCAACTACCGATAAGAGGAGACGGCGCTTTCATGCCATCTGGAAAAGACATTGCATTCATCACCTTGGGCTGCGCTAAAAACGAGGTCGACTCGGATAAGATGCGCGCCCTGCTGCGCGCGGCCGGTTATCAGATAGTCGACGACCCTGAGTCTGCAGATCTCACTGTTGTCAACACCTGCTCGTTTCTGGCGAGTGCCGTCGAGGAGGGCCTCGACACGATATTCGCCGCCTTGGGTATGAGCGACGCACCCGATGTCGAGCCGCACAAGGTGCTCGTCGCCGGTTGCATGCCCTCGCGTTACGGGGAGGATCTCGAAGGCGAGCTGTCCGAGGTCGCGGGGTTTCTCCCTGCAGACAAAGAGGATCAGATCGTCGACAAGGTCAACCAGATCTTGGGGCTTGACCTCGTGGTTTGCGGTGGGGCTCTGCGCGATAACGCCGGTCCGAGCGCCTATGTCAAAGTCTCCGACGGCTGCGACCGCTTCTGCTCCTATTGCATGATCCCCTATATCCGCGGCCGTTATCACAGCTTCAGCTATGACCAGATCCGCAAGGAGGTAAACGAGCTCGTCGCATCCGGCGTGCGCGAGATCAACCTCATCGGCCAGGACACGGGTATCTGGGGCCACGACTTCAGCGAGCCCAGCTCCATCGCCGAGCTGCTCTCCAAGCTCGCCGCAGAGTTCAAGACCACGTGGTTCAGGATTCTCTATATCCAGCCGGAGGGCGTCAACGACACCTTGCTCGGCGTCATGCGCGACACACCCAATGTCTGCAAGTACATCGACATTCCCTTGCAGCATGTCGATGAGCAGGTCCTCGAGCGCATGAACCGCAGCGGCAGCCCCTCCCAGCTCATGGAGCTTATCGAGCATGTCCGCGCCGTTGTGCCGGGCATCATGGTGCGCACGACGCTCATGGCGGGATTCCCGGGAGAGACGCCGGAGCAGTTCGAGACCCTTGCCAACTTCGCGCAGGACGCCTGCTTCGACTATGCGGGCGTGTTCGCTTACTCGCGCGAGGAAGGCTCCAAAGCCGCGGAGTTCGAAGACCAAGTAGACGAGGATGTCCGCCTCGAGCGTGCCCAGCAGCTGCTCGACATCTGCGAGGCGAACGGCTTCGCGCGCACGGCGTCCCATATAGGAGAGGTTGCCCGCTGCATCGTGGTCGGCTACGAGGAGACGGACAAGGGCTTCGAGGCCATCGCCCGTTGGCAGGGGCAGGCCCCCGATGTCGACGGCACCGTGCATATCCCCATGCCAGATGATGCCGTCTACGAGCTGGGCAGCGACGTCACCGTGCGCTTTGTCGACTCGTTTTGCTACGAGCTGGTGGGCGAGGACATCGACGCCCATGAGGAGCTGGCCTAAGCCATGCAGCAGCATACCAAGGACAACGTCTTGACGCCTGCCAACATCGTCACATTGGTGCGCATCATCTTGATACCGGTCTTCGTTGCCGTGCTCGTGTCGCCTTGGCCGTCGCTTACTTACGATTTGCCCCTGTGGTCCTCGCTTCAGCCTTGGATCGCAGCGGCTGTCTTCATCGCGATATCGGCTACGGATGCGTTGGATGGCTATCTGGCTCGCTCGCGCAACCAGGTGACGGACTTCGGGAAGTTCCTCGACCCGCTGGCAGATAAGATCCTGGTAGCTGCGGCCCTGCTTGGCTTGGTCGAGATGCAGCTTCTGCCCTCGTGGATCGCGCTCATCATCCTGGCGCGCGAGTTCATCGTATCTGGGCTGCGCATGCTCGCTGCAAGCCAGGGTGTGGTCATTGCTGCGTCGTGGTACGGCAAGGTCAAGACGGTCTCGCAGATCGTGGCCATCATCGCCTTCATCATCAAGGACACAGTGCAGCTTGCGGCTGTTGGCGAGGCCTTTGCAGCCGGCTTCTCGATCTTCGCCTGGGTGGCGATGCTCTTTGCCGTCGTCATGACCATCATGTCGATGATCGACTACTTCATCAAGTCGAAGGCTGTTTTCGGCTACGAGCAGTAACCTGCGCGTTGGGGGAGCCAAGCACTTTGCTGCAATGCCGGGCGTGAATCGCCGGTTCGAACAGGAGAGACGGGTTTTTTTGATCCCGTCTCCCTTTTTGAGCTTTAACGGCAGGATATACCCTAGGGTTTCTTCTCTTTGATGCAGATTGGGCGCCTCTTTTGTCGCATCAGGCGACGTCTTGCTGTTCCAAGGCTCGCGAGGAAGATGTGTTCATGCTATCTGCCTGCGCTTTTGGGTCTGCATATGCTGCTGAAGTAAATCGCCCAGTTGCTTGAAACCGTTCTTGGTTTTTCCTGATAGGCGACCAAAACGCGAAAGGGAGTTGGGGGTGGTTTGCAGGCCTTTTCGCGCAGTATCTTTTTTGATGTCGCAAGTCCGCTTGACTGCGAACAGGTGTTCGTCTATTGTGTGTACGCACAAGGACGCGGTTTCTAAGTTTGAGGAATGGAGCAAGAATGGCCCGCAGCACTAACAACAAGAAGCTTGACTACGAACTCGAAGGCAGCGTTGACGAGGCCCTCAAGCTGACGACCGCAGCGATCGAGAAGAAGTTCGGCAAAGGCTCGATCATGAAGCTGGGAGAGAGCGGATCCGCCCTCGACGTCGAGGTCATCCCCACAGGTTCGCTTGCGCTCGATGCCGCTTTGGGTATCGGAGGCGTTCCCAAGGGGCGCATCATCGAGATCTACGGCCCGGAATCCAGCGGCAAGACCACGCTCGCACTGCAGATATTGGCAGAGTCCCAGGCGCAGGGCGGCAAGGTAGCGTTCATCGATGCGGAGCATGCCCTCGATCCCGTGTATGCGGCAAAGCTCGGCGTCGACATCGACGAGCTGCTCATCTCCCAGCCGGACACCGGTGAGGAGGGCTTGGAGATCTGCGACATGCTCGTGCGCTCCAATGCCATTGACTGCGTCATCGTCGACTCTGTCGCAGCGCTTGTCCCTAGGGCAGAGATAGAGGGAGAGATCGGTGATACGAGCGTCGGCCTGCAAGCGCGTCTGATGAGCCAGGCTATGCGCAAGCTCGCAGGTTCGCTCTCCAAATCCAAGACCACCTGCATCTTCATCAACCAGCTGCGCGAGAAGATCGGCGTGATGTTCGGCAACCCGGAGACCACGACCGGCGGCCGAGCGCTCAAGTTCTACTCCTCCGTGCGCATGGACATTCGCCGCATCGACACCATCAAGGAGAAAAACGAGGCCATCGGCAACCGCGTGCGCGTCAAGGTTGTCAAGAACAAATGCGCCGCGCCGTTTAGGCAGGCGGAGTTCGACCTCATGTACGGAGAGGGCATCTCGCGTGAGGGCAATATCTTGGATATGGCCGTCGACGAGGGTATCGTCACCAAGAGCGGCGCCTGGTATACCTACGGCCAGGAGCGCCTCGGCCAGGGCAGGGAGGCCGCAAAGGAGACCATGAGGACCAATCCCGCCTTGCGCGAGGAGATCGAGACCAAGGTACGCTTGGCTATCGGGCTTATCAGCGAGGAGGAGGCCGCTGCCGTCATCGGTGCCTCAGCTCCGGACGATGCACAATCCGCTGTCGACGACGACCTGCCCATCTCCTTCGAGGTCGCAGAATAGCCTGCATGAAGCTCAACCTGACACAGGGCAGCTGCAGCGTAGACATAAGTGAGCTCTTTGCCCATGCAGAGCCGCCCACGGGGCCTTTGTTCTCAGACGAGCAGCATTGCAAGGCAATGGACAAGATCGCCGCGCTTGCAAGGGTTCGAGAGCGCACGCCCAAGGAGTGCCTCGAGCGTTTGCTTGCAGCGGGTTTCGAGCAAGAGGTGGCCGAGCATGCTGTGAGCCGGGCGGTCGAGTGCGGACTTGTTGACGAGTCGCGCTATGCGGCCGCCCTCATCAAGGGCAAGGTCCATCAAGGCTGGGGCAGGCGCAAGATCCTCATGCGCCTTGCCCAAGACGGTGTGAGCGCCCAGGCGATCGATGCGTGCAGCGACTGCTTTGCCAGCGAGCAAGAGGAATACGAGCAGGCGCTCTTGGAGCTGGGAAAGAAGAGCGTGAGGTCGAAGAACCCCCGTGCGACTTTGGTACGGCGCCTGCTGCAGAAGGGTTACTCCCAGGACATGGCCCTGCGAGCGGTGGATGAATTTATCTCTCAGGCTGTACAGTAATTATCTTTCGATGTGATACCATAGTGGGCGGTTTCATCTGTTCCACGCTCATGCGTGTTTTTATTTACTGTTTCAAGGCTTTGTTTGAAAAGGGCTGATGGTGTCCTGCCTGACGACGTAATTGCATAGTGCCAACCACCTCTACCAAGACCGTGCTTGGCTTGTAGCTTGGTGTAGATGATGCCGGATGTCCAGTCCGGCATTTTTACTGTCTGGACATCTTTGACTAGCCAACAAAAAAACAAGACAAGCAACAGACCAAGAAAGAAGGGGGAGGTAGCAGGATATGACACTAGGGATAGTTCCGGTTATCGTCATCTGCGTCGTTGTCGCAGTCGTATGCCTCGGCATCGGCTACGCCGTTAACAACTCCCGCGTCGCCAACGAGGCAAATGGCAAGATCGCGGAAGCAAACAAGAAGATAGCCGAGGCCGAGCGCAAAGTGGCCGATGCCGCAAGCGAGGCAGATCGCAAGATCGCCGACGCCAACAGCGAGGCAGACAACATCAAACGCTCTGCAGCACTCGTCGCCAAGGACGAGGCACTCGAGATTAAGCACCGCGCAGAGGAGGAGGCCCGCGAGCAGAATCGCACCATCAAGGCCCGCGAGGACCGTCTGATCAGCCGCGAGGAGTCCTGCGACCGCCGCGTCGAGTCCCTCGATGCGCGCGAGCAGCAGCTCAACAGCGAGGCTTCCCAGATGGAGGCAGACCGCGACCGCCTCGACAGTATGCTCGACGAGGTCGACCAGCGCCTGAGCACCGTCGCAGCCATGAGCCGCGAGGAGGCGCGCGACGAGCTTCTCGCCTCTGTCAAAGAGGACGTTACGCGCGAGTCCGCCCAGATCATACGCGACGCAGAGTCGCAGGTAAGGGCCGAGTGCGACCGCAAGTCGCGCGAGATCCTCTCCGTTGCCATCCAGCGCATGGCCGCCGATTACACCGCAGAGCGCACGGTGACCTCCGTCACCATCCCGTCCGACGACGTCAAGGGCCGCATCATCGGCCGCGAGGGTCGCAACATCCGCTCCTTCGAGCAGATCACCGGCGTCAACCTCATCATCGATGACACCCCCGAGACCGTGACCCTCTCGTGCTTCGACCCCGTCCGCCGCGAGACCGCGCGCATCGCGCTCGAGAACCTCATCGCCGACGGCCGCATCCATCCGGCCCGCATCGAGGAGATGTTCAAGAAGGCCGCTGCCTTCGTCGAGCAGCAGGTGCAGGAGGCAGGCGAGCAGGCCACCTTCGACATGGGCATCCATGATCTCCATCCGGAGCTCGTCAAGACCCTCGGCCGCCTCAAGTACCGCACCTCTTACGGGCAAAACGTCTTGCAGCACTCCCTCGAGGTTGCGACGCTCGCCGGTGCCATGGCGTCCGAGCTCGGACTCGATCCGGTAAGCGCCAAGCGCGCAGGACTCCTGCACGACTTGGGCAAGGCCGTCGACCATGAGGTCGAGGGCTCCCATGCGGTTATCGGCGCAGACCTCGCTCGCCGCTACAAGGAGAGCGCGGCCATCGTCCATGCCATCGAGGCGCATCATGCCGATGTCGAGCCCTCTACCGTGCTCGCCGTGCTCATCCAGGCGGCAGACGCTGTGAGCGCTGCACGCCCCGGTGCTCGCCGCGAGAGCTACGAGAACTACATCAAGCGCCTCGAGAAGCTCGAGGCCATCGCCAACTCGCATGACGGCGTCGAGAAGACCTACGCCATGCAGGCGGGTCGCGAGGTTCGCGTCATGGTTCAGCCCGATAAGATCGACGATGCCAAGGCGACGGTGCTTGCGCATGATATCGCCAAGCAGATCGAGGATGAGATGGAGTATCCCGGCCAAATCCACGTCGTCGTCATCCGCGAGTCGCGCGCCGAGGGCCTCGCAAAGTAGCGAGGCGCCGGGCAGGTGCTGGCGGCGACGCATGGCATAGAGCTGCTTCGAGAGGCGGCGGTCTGAAAGGGCCGCCGCCTTTTGCTATACGGGTATCGGGTTGATCGCCTTTTTCGTGCGCTTTGCCTGCGCCCTTGCACCCATTGGTAACCCTGCGAGCTGCCTTTGGCCGCAAGCCTCAACCTATAATGGCTCATAGAGCGCGAGCGCCCGCAAAGGGCCCGTCCGCATCTCCCGTACACAGACAAGCGCGCAAAGGAAGGCAGCATATGGCCCAGAGCCTTGCAGATTTCGTTCATGCGGTTTCAGGTGACGAGCATCTCACCGTCGAGGAGAACCTCGGCGAGGGCTTCGTCCGCCTCAAGACGGCCGAGGCGGAGCGTCGCCAGGCAAAGCACGATATTCGCGCTGTCGAGGACATCGTGGTCGAGATGCTCCGCAACAGCCGCGATGCCCATGCGCGTAACATCTACCTGGCCACTGCGCGCGAGGGAAACCTCAAGACGCTCGTCTTCATCGACGACGGTGACGGTGTGCCCGTCGCGTTGCAGGAGCGCATCTTCGAACCGCGCGTCACCTCCAAGCTTGACACCATGGTCGTCGACAAGTGGGGAGTGCACGGGCGCGGCATGGCCCTCTACTCTATCAAGAGCAACACGACCCAGGCAGCCGTGGTAGCCGGGGACGCGGGCCTGGGCTCGAGCTTCAAGGTCGAGATCGACTTGAACGAGCTTTCCGAGAAGGCGGACCAGTCGACCTACCCCAAGCTCGTGCGCGGTGACGACGAGTCGCTCGTCGTGTCGTCGGGGCCGCATAACATCATCCGCAATATCGTCGAGTTCTGCCTCGAGCATCGCGACAAGGTCAATGTCTACTACGGCTCCTTCACCGATATCGTCGCGCGCCTCTACGCAGACGGCCGCAAGCGCCTTTCCGACGACCAGATGTTCTTCTGCGACGACGTCGATGACCTGCCCGTGGCCTTGCGTCCCGCGGCCTGTGCCGACGCCCTCGAGCTTGTCGCCGCGTGCCGTTCGATCGCCTTGCCGATATCCGAGCGCACTGCGCATCGCATCATCGCCGGGCAGATCGCCCCTGCGGATTGCCCGCTCTCGCGCATCGTGCCGCAGAAACCCAAGGACAAGAAGGTCGACTTGTACCGTGACAACCGCGGGCTCAAGATCTCCAAGGAGGACCTCGTGGCTTTTAGCGATGCATCGTCGAGGACCTTCAACGCCCTTGCCGAGCGCTACTATCTCAAGCTCAAGGGAGACCCCAAGGTGTCTGTGGGAAAGGACACGATTACAGTGAAATTCCACATCGACAAAGGCTAGATGGGGCTAGACTATCTGGGCTAAATCGGAGCGTTTAAGACTCCCTTAAGAGCATATGGAGGCATGAGAAGGTATATGCAGATGAAACGAAGCAAAAGCACACTGAGAAAGATCTGCTCGGCTGTTGCATGCGGTGCTTTGACGCTGAGCATGATGCCCGTGGCTGCTGTGAGCGCCTATGCGCAAGAGGCGGACGCGTCGCAGGGCGCAGCGCAAGGCGAGACTGCAGGCAGCGGGTCGGATGCGGGCGCAGGAACTGCTGCAGGTGAGGCAGCGGATAGCGGCAACAATGCCGATAGCACGAGCGGTTCCGGTGCTTCAGACGGCTCCGGTAGCGCCGATGGCGGCGCCGCATCGGACGGGGACGGTACGGATACAGACCCTGAGCCCACACCCGATCCGACTCCTACGCCCGACCCGACCCCGGCGCCGGATACCAACAAGCTCAACTCCAAGGTGAAGCCCTACCTCACCTTGTCTTACGCCTACAGCCATGCCAGCAACGCGAGCCAGAAGTGGAGCACAGTCAAGGTCGACGGGGCGAAGACCATCGTGCCGGGTACCAAGGCAACCGTTACCACGACCTCGACCACCAAGCGCATCGAATGCGTGCGCCTCGAGGTAGGGCTTGCGGGCCAGAAGCTCGATGACGCCATCAAGAAGACCTACAAGATGGGCATAAAGTACAAGGTGCTCTCCGGCAGCAAATGGAGCGCCTGGGCCAAAAACGGCGAGAGCGTCGGCACCGACGGCACCAAGCTCCAGGCTATCCAGATCAAGCTCACGGGCACGGCTGCCAAGTACTACTCCGTCCACTACCGCGTGAAGACGCGCGGCACCTCGTGGCTCGGATGGGCCAGCAACGGGGCCAAGGCGGGTACGAGCGGTATCCTGCGCGATGTATCCGATCTGCAGGTCGTGATTAAGAAGAAGGCCAAGGCCGCACCCGGGTCGTCCGAGGCCGCCTTCATCACCAGCGACAGCGACAAGGCGACTTACTCGCTCTATACCGCTAACGGCTCGACTGCCAAGGCGTCCAAGCTCGGCGATAGCGCGGGCAAGGCCTCTAAGAACGCCTCTGATGGCATCGGCATCGCCGTTAAGAACAGCTCCAAGGTGGTCTCCGGTTACTTCACCTACAAGGTCTACCAAAAGACAAAGGGGCTGTCCGCAGTCGCCAAATCCGGCAAGCGCGCAGGCGTCAAGAACAAGAGCTACCCCGTCACGGCTATCTCGATCAACCGCGCCGGCAAGCTCAAGAGCTACTACGACGTCTACTACCGCGTCTACGTCAAGAACTACGGTTGGATGGGCTGGGCGAAGAACGGCCAGCTCGCCGGCAGCAAGGTGTTCGATGGCTTCAACGTGAGCGCCTACCAGGTCGCCCTCGTCTACAAGGGCGGCGTCGCCCCGGGCAGCACCAGCAACTACTACTCTGATTCCAACGGCGTCCTCAAGAAGTCCTCGGAAAAGCTCGCCCTCGCCAAGGCCAAGGCAAGGCTCGACGCCAAGGCCAAGAAGACGAGCTCTGCCACGGGTTATCTGCTCCTGTGTGACCGCTCCACGTGCTATACAGCCGTCTACACGGGCAGCAAGGGCCATTGGAAGCGCGTGAAGTTCTGGCAGTGCTGCGTGGGCGCATCCGGCACGCCCACACCCACGGGCTCTTATACCGTCGAAGGCAAGGAGTACGTGTTCCATGGCGAGGAGAACTCCTACAGCTGCTATTACGGCGTCGTGTTCGACAGCGGCCGCGAGCTGATGTTCCATAGCGTTGGCTACAAGAACAACGGCAGCCAGAAAGACAAGGACATCATCTTTTCCAACCTGGGCTCCTGGGCCTCTCACGGCTGCGTGCGCCTCAAGCTCGCCAACGCCAAATGGCTCTACGATAATCTGACCACCGGCACCAAGGTCGTGATCTTCTAGGTTTCATATCACTATGCAGATAAGCCCGCTTGCGGGCTTGCAGGGGAGGGCGGCGCTCTACAGTGGAGCTGCCGCCCTTCTGGTTTTGCAAACGTGTTAGATTGTTTGCAATTACCGTAGGGCTTTTGGTGGGAGCGAATGCGCCAGGGCGTTGCATGTTAATGAGAGCGGGAGGTAGTATGGACGCAGACGGGTACTTGAGATGGCTTTTGTCGAGCAAGGGCCTTAAGCGCGCGACTTGCCTGTCGCGCGTGAGCAACTGCGCCAAGGTCGAGCGCTACGAGGGCGACCTCGACGCCTTCTATGCCCAAGACCGCCTCGGAGCGCTGTTGGCGCGCCTTACCTATACCACCGATGACGAGCGCCGCGATGCCCGCTCCAAGCACAGCATCCCCGTCAAGGGAAACCTGCGTCGCACCACGGCCACCCTCAAGAGCGCAGTGGTCCTCTATCGGGACTTTCGCGACTCGCAGCATCTCGACGTGCTCCTGGCCTCGCATTCGCAAGACGAGACTGCGCATCTGCAACGGCATATGCTCTGGGGCACCGCATTCATGCATCGCTATCCCAGCCAGCTCGAGTCGCTTCATAACGATGCGATTTTCTCGCTGCTCGTCGACCAAGTCGACCGTGAGCTTGTGCAAGGGGAGCATGATGAGCTCGAGCAGATAACAGGGCAGGTCTTTGCCCGCTGCGAGCCCGAACGCCGCTTTGCGGAGCTCAAGGGCATCGTCGACGATGTTGTTGACAGCGGGTACCGCGTATCGGCCGCATATGTGTCGGTCTACTGCGCTATGAAGATCTTGGATTTGGCTCGTGGCTGAGCACGAGACCGCATACCGCCGCTAAAGGAGACAGGGGAGGCATCCATGCCCAAAAACATCGCCGTGATCGACATCGGGTCGAACAGCTCGCGGCTCAACGTCTATGCCCTCGATAGCGAGGGGGCTTTCGAGGACCTCGCCTTCGAGCGGATCCCCACGGGCCTTGCCAGCTGCGTCGAGGCGGGCAACAGGGTGAACGAACGCGGCATCGAGTTGGCGACCAGCTCTGTGAGCGCGCTTGCCGCCCATGCTCGGCAAAGCGCGGATATCGAGAGCATCTATGTCTTCGCCACTGCCTCCCTGCGCGGAAGGTCCAACGCCCAAGAGGTTATCCGGGCTGTCGAGGGTGCCTGCGGCCTCGACGTGGAGATCATCAGCGGTGAGGAGGAGGCCGCCTGCGGTTTTGCGAGCCTGGCTGGGCGCTTTAAGGCGCCTTGCGCGGTTATGGCAGATGTGGGAGGCGGCTCGACGGAGCTCGTCGTCGCCTGCGATGGAAAGCCCGTCCTCATCAGGAGCCTGCCCTTGGGCTCACGTGCCCTCACCGCGCGCTTTGTGCGCGATGCCTGGCCCGCGCCGGAGGAGATAGAGGCCATGCGCGGCTGCATCGCTAGCGAGCTTGCTTTCTGCAGCGGCTTGGAGCTTCCCCAGGCGCCCGTGCTCTTTGGGATCGGGGGGACGGCGCGCGCCCTGCAGGGGATCGCTACGGGCAACAAGGTGCTATTTAGCGCGGGGCTGCGCGAACAAGTCGAGCGCTCTTGCCCGGAAAGGCTCGATACCATGGCGGCCGGTGCCTTGATATTCCAGGGCCTCTTCGAGGTGTTCAAACCGTCCTGCTTTATAGCCAGCGATGCCAATCCCCGCGAGGGTTATCTCATCCGCCATGTGATAGGGCGCGCAGACTGACGTTTACGGGTTTTCAGGGCCCAAAGAGAATTCTCTCGCTCGAAACCAATCGACTAGGTTTAGAATACGCTTTAACAATTTGGCATAACCTTCTCACATAATGTGATTTAGTCGAAAGAGAGACCAGCGATGAACATGACCTTCGAGCGCAAGCTGCCCATCCCCATGGCCGTCAAGGAGATGTACCCTTTGTCCGATGCGATGCGCGAGCTGGTGGAGAGGCGCCGCGCAGAGGTCGAGCGCATCTTCAAGGGCGAAGACGACCGCATCGTCTTGATCATCGGCCCTTGCTCGGCCGATAACGAGGACTCCGTTATGGACTACATCTTGCGCTTGGCGCAGGTGCAGCCCAAGGTCAAGGACAAGATCTGCATCATCCCGCGTATCTACACCAACAAGCCGCGCACCACCGGCCAAGGTTACAAGGGCCTGGTCCATCAGCCGGACCCGACGGCGGCTCCCGATGCCTTCAACGGCATCATCGCCACGCGCGAGCTGCATATGCGCGCCATCGAGGAGGCCGGCTTCACCTGCGCAGACGAGATGCTCTATCCGCAGAACTACAAGTACCTTGACGACATCTTGGGATATGTCGCTGTGGGTGCGAGGTCGGTGGAAAACCAGGAGCATCGCCTGGTCGCAAGCGGAATCGAGGTTCCCGTGGGCATGAAGAACCCCACCTCGGGCGATCTGTCTGTGATGATGAACTCCGTCGTCGCCGCGCAAAGCGAGCATGACTTCATCTACCGCGGCTGGTCTGTCAAGTCAGCTGGCAACCCGCTCGCCCATGTGATCATGCGCGGTTACACGGACGAGCAAGGCGGGGTCTATCCCAACTACCACTATGAGAACCTCGTGCGCGTGCACGAGCTCTACGCTGCCAAGCCCAGCTTGCAGCATCCTGCGGTGATCATCGACGCCAACCATTCCAACTCGCGCAAGAATCCCTTCGAGCAGCCGCGCATCATCAAAGAGGTGCTCAACTACTGCTCCTACAACAGCGAGCTCAAGGGCCTCATCAAGGGCTTCATGGTCGAAAGCTATATCGAGGACGGCAATCAGAAGGTGGGCGAGGGCGTCTACGGCAAGTCGATCACAGACGCCTGCCTGGGCTGGGAGAAGTCCGAGCGCCTCATTTACGAGATTGCCGATCTGCTCTAGGCAGCTGTCGGGGTCGTGGCGCTTACTGCGCCTGCAATGAGAACGAGGCCCTGGTCAGAGCCCTACAAGGGCATGGCCGGAGCCTTCTTGCGCCTTGCATGCTGTGAGACGCCTGGCAGCAACTCGAGCAGTCGGGTCTAGGCGTCTTCGCCCTCGGTCGTTTTGATCCCCATCGCGATGCAGAGGAGCATCAGCAGTGCGAAGGCAGCAGAGAAGACGAAGGCGGCCTGGTAGGGGAGTGCCGCCTGCCCGCCCATCTGTGCTGCGCAGCTTACGATGAGCATCATGATCGCGGTGCCCACCGAGGCGCAAACCTGGCGCAGCAAGGCGAGGAAGCTGCTCCCGTCCGGGGTGAGCGCACCCAGCTGGGACAGGCCGTAGGCCATGGTGGGGCCCATCAGACACGACATACCCGCACCGCGCAGGGTCTGGGCGAACATGACCCAAGCCAAGGGGCTCGACTCGCTTACGAAGCACATCGCTATGGCACCTGCCGTCATGAGGAGCCCGCCGGTGAGGGCAACCGGGCGTGCACCCAGCTTATCGGTGGCAAAGCCGGAAAGCGGGTTGAGGATGAGCGCGAGGATGGTTGCGGGCAGGAAGATGAGGCCTGCCTGCGTGGCCGTTCCGCCGCAGGCGTTTTGCCAGTACAGCGGGGCGATGAGCGTGATGCCCATGTAGGAGACGAGCATCGCGCACTGCAGGGCGAGCACCCAGGAGAAGCGCTTCGATTTGAAGATCTGCAGGTCGATGAGCGGGTCGCGCAAGCGCTTCTGGCGTACGAGGAACAAGGTCACGAACACGGCGCCCAAGGCTATGCACAGCCATACGGTCGCATTGCCGACGCCCAGGCTCGACGCGTTGGAGATTCCCAAGAGCATAAGCCCGAACCCCAGGGCGGATAGCGCGAGCGAAGGGCCGTCGAGGGTGGCGTTGCCGTGGGGAGCGTCTTCTTTGGGTGTTGCTGCGAGCAGGCATACGAGCAAGGCGATGCATATGACGGCCATGCCGATGAAGACTACGCGCCATCCGGGGCCCTCTGCCGCGGCGCCTCCTAGGATGGGCCCCACGTTGGGGGCGAATCCCATGGCTATGCCCGCGATACCCAGAGCTGTCGCCTTCTGTCCGGCAGGAAAGCGCATGGCGGGGAAGGTCTGGACCAGGGGCAGCGTGATGCCGGTCGAGACAGCCTGCAGGATGCGCCCCGCGAGCTGCACCCAGAAGCTTGTCCCCAAAGCCCCCAGCGCGCAGCCGGCAAAGAAGACGCCGATGCTTGCGCAGACGATCGACCTCGTGCTGAAGCTCTTGGCGAGGAAGGCGGCCCCGACGACGGTGATGCCCATGACGAGCATATAGGAGGTGGTGAGCCACTGCCCGACGTTCGCCTCGAAGCCGAGCTCTGCGCCCATGGCGAGCATCATGCCGTTGACGGCCGTCTGCGAGAAGTTGCCCAGCGCGCAGATGATGACGAGCACGGCGAAGAGCGCGTAGATGCCCCTTCTTGTCTGGCTGTCCCTTGCCGCCGTCATGCGCAGTCACCCATGTTGAGATTCATCGATACGAGCTTGTGCAAGTGCTTTATCACACTTGTTGCTTGGGCGCTGTCGAGCGGCTCGCCGGCGTCGACGCGCGCTTTGAGTGCGAAGGTCGAGCGTATGAAAGCCGCATCATCTTGGCTGAGCATGCCCTTTTCGATGCAGTTGGCGAGGTTTTGCTCTATGTCGTAGGTGAGCCCGGCGCGGCGCAGCTGTACTTCGATGAGCCTCATGGTCCCGTTGAACTGCCGCTCTATGGCCACTTCTGTCATATCCGCCCCCTGGCTTGACCCTCGATTATGCCGATAATTGTACACTCCACATCCAGCGACTTGCCGTGCACCGCCAGCCTGCAGGCACCCTCGCACTGCGCTCTGCCGGCTGCTCTGCACATCTTTTACCTTCGCGCTGCCGTAGGCGCTGCTTGTTCCCTATACTTTTGCGCAAAGACACGTCCGCGCGACCTTGTGCGCGCATTGCTCGTAAACCGGGAAGCTACTGCATGGCAAAGCGCTGGAACCTCATACTGCCCTTGGTGGTCATCGCGCTGGTGGTCTTCGTCGTCGCGTTCAAACGCGAGGAGCTGGGCGAGTTCGTCGCCACCATCGGCGCCGTGCGCACCGTTCCCTTCTGCATCGCCGTGACCTGCCTTTTTGGGCGCTATCTCACGCATGCATTTGCCTACAAGGGGCTTTTCAGGCTCGTGGACGAGGAGGTCGCCTATACGCATGTCGTGCCCTTGGTCTTCAGCGTGACCTTCGCCAACGACTGCGCGCCTACGGCTGGCACTGCCGGCTCCGTCCTCATCGCGAGTTGGTGCTACAAGCAGGGCATGCCCGCCGGTAAGTCCGTGAGCGTCGTCTTCTTGGAGAAAGTCGGCTATTTTGGCGGTTTCGCCGTGGTGATGCTCGTCGGTTTGGCCATCCTGCTCTTTACCGGGCAGATGCAGCTCTACCTGCTCTTGGGCGTCTTGGCCATGGCGCTCATGATCGGGTTCGTGGTCTTCGTCCTCGTCTTGGGTTACCGCGACCAGCGCCGCCTCATGGCCCTCATGCGCTGGCTGCGCCGCAAGCTCAACGCCGTGCTCGCCTTCTTCAAGCGCAAGCCCCTGCGTCCTTTCGAGGCCAAGGTCACCAAGTCCTTCCATAGCGCCGCTGTCATGGCGGCGAGCCGTCCCGTGCAGGCGGCGACCACCTTCGCGCGCTTCGTCATCGCGCATAGCTTCGACTGCTGCTGCTTCATCGCGACCGGGTTCGCCTTCGGGTTCACTGCCGTGCCCTATCTCATCGCAGGCTATGTGGCGGGCTTCATCATTGCCACCTTCGTCTTGCAGACCATAGGCGCCGTCGAGGTGCTCATCGCCTTGCTGATGGCAGCCTACGGTGCGTCCGCCTCGGTCGCTGCGGCCTTGGCGCTGGCCTATCGCGGCCTCATCTTCTGGGTTCCCTTCGCTATCGGCGCCGTGTGCATCAACTTCACGGGCAAGGCCACCGGTGCCTTGCGCGGCGGCAAAAGCCAAAAGCGCATCGAGCTCGACTGAGGCACTGGCTACGGCGCAAGGTTCTGCAGCGGTTTGGCGGGCGTCTAGTAGAAGAGATAGTTGAAGCGCGAGTCGAGCTTTGCCGCGGCAGGGGGCACGAGCCCCTCGCAGAGCTTCTCGTCGAGTGCTGTGACGATGCCGTCGGTTGCCGGAGAGATCACGAAACCCGCGACGTTGGCGGCGCTCAGGGTATCCGACATCCCGACGCTCTTGCAGATAGCCTCGTAGTGGTCGGCCAGAATCGAGCGGCTCTTCGAGATATCCGCGATGTTCATCGCGCTGTGCACCAGGCTGCCCGGCGTGTCGACGTAGAAGTAGACGGGCCTGTCGACGATGGCCACGTGCGTGGTGTTGAGCATGTAGCGCAAGACGAAGACGTGGTCCTCCGCAAAATCCATGGTGTGGTCGAACTCAAGCCCCGCCTCCTCGATGATGGACCTCTTGAAGAGCTTGTTCCACAGGCAGGCGTAGAAGTAGTTGGCCGGCGCCTTGAACATCGCCTTGACGTAGTCTGCGTAGGGGTAGACGCCGCTGGGCTCCGGGCGTTTCACGGCATAGCGGTCGCCACCTACGCGGTAGAAGCTCGCGACGGCGAGCTCTGCCTTGCCCTGAGCGGCATCGACGAGCGCCTCGAGCGCATAGGGGGCGTACCAGTCGTCCGAGTCGATGAAGGCGATCCAAGTGCCGCGGGCCAAGGCCAAGGCGAAGTTGCGCGTGAGGGAGACGCCATGGTTCTCGCGGCTGACGATGCGGAACCTCTCGTCTGCGCGGATGTTCTTGGCGGCGATCGCGAGGCTGTCATCGGTGGAGCCGTCGTCGACCAAGATAACCTCGAAGTCGCGCAGCGTCTGGGCCTTGATGCTCTCGATGCAGCAGGCGATGGTCTTGGCGGAGTTGTAGACGGGCAGGATGATGCTCACGAGGGGAGAGAGGGCCTGGTCCTCCTCTGCGACGCATGCGTTGATGTCGGTCATCTCTTGCATGGGGCCGATTATACGCGCTCCGCCTTAAGACAACCTTAGCTTGTAGCTAAGCTGGCATATCCCGCCTTGGGCCTTCGCTTAGAAGAGGGCCATCTGGATATCCTCGTCTTCCTGCGGGCTAGGTTGAGGCTGCTTCTCCTCTTCAGGTTCCTCTGCCTGCCTTTTGGGTTTCGCAGCGCGCTTTCTCTTGGGTTTCGCGGCGGGTTGCGGCTCATCTGCTTGGGCGTCTTGCATAGGCTCGATTGGGGCTGCCTCTGTTGCCTCTGCTTCTTTTGCGGCGTTATCCTCGCTGCCTTGCTGCTTGGAGTCTGCCTCGCTTTGGGCGGCGGCATCGGCCTCGGGGGTGCTGGCTGCAGTGCTGTCGTCAGCCGTGCTGCTGCTCGATGTGTTGTCAGCCACTGCGGCGCTGCCTGCATCAAGCGCTGTGCCTGCAGCAGGGGAGGCGCTCGGCTGGCTCGCCTCTGCAGAGCTGCCTGCCACTGCGCTTGCGCCCGTGATGAGCGACGTCGCGTGGAGTGCCGCATCGTCGAACGCGGCTTTGCGGCGCTTGCGGGCGGCTTCGTTCATGACTGCGACGCTGCCGTAGAAGCCAAAGCGAACTGCATCGGCGAGCGCATCGCCTTCAAGGGCGCCTGCACAGGTGATGTTGGGGGCGACCAAGTCGAGCAAGCGCTCGGCAAAGGCATGGTCTCCATCGGCGGCGAGAAGCGGGCAGAGCCACTTGCCCTCCTTCTTGTAGAAGGCGGCGACGATGACGGGGACGTCTGCGAGCACGTTCTTGCCCGCCATCTCCTCGAGCTGGGCTGTAAGGCGATCTATGAGCTCGTCTTCGAGCAGCGACAAGACGGTGTTCGCGTCTTGGAAGTACAGATAGAACGTAGAGCGGTAGACGCCTGCGGCATCGGTGATCTCGCGCACGGAGATCTGGTCGATGGGCTTTGCCTTGTACAGCTTCCAGAACGCGTCGATCAGTGCCGCCTTGGTCCTGGCGGTTCTCTCTGCTTGCTTCATCGGGGATCCCCTGTCTACGTTTTCGCTACATTGTGTCGCAGGTTTTGCGTCTGCTGATTATACGACAACATGTAGCTTAAAAGCAGGGTGCGTGCCGGCTATCCGTGTTGCTGCGTGACGGTCATCGTCTCGAAGTGTGTCTGCATGAACGGGTCGGGGAAGTTCTCGTTGTAGAAGAGCTCGACGGCGCTCTGGGGCTCGTTTCCCGCTGCGCGCTTGGTCCAGCAGTCGATGGCCTGCACGGTCATCACGGCGTTGACGAGCATGAACGCGGCTACAACGACGGTGATGGTGTAGCGCGACTTCCAGGGGATGCAGTTGATGAGCGCGAGCAGGCGCGGCAGCATGAGCTTGATCCAGACGGTGCCCAGCATGCCCCACATGCACATGTAGAAGAGGTTGGTGCGCCCGCCGATGTTGAGGAAGGTTCCGCTGTAATCCCAGCACACGACCCCGAAGGCCGTCTCCCAAAACCAGCTCACGGCGAACTCGAACGCCCCGCCTATCACGGCGCTGACGAGGAATATGGGCACGAGGTTCTTGTTGTAGAAGCGGTTGAGCGCCATGGTCATGAGCAGCGCGCCCATGCCGTAGATAGGAGAGAACGCCCCGAAGAGCATGCCGCTGCGGTGCATGAAATGCCCGTCTTTGACAAGCACGAACGCCACTTCGAGAAAGTCGCCCAGTATGCAGCAGACCAAGAATATCCAAAAGCAGTTGAAGAAGTTCAGGGTGATGTAGCCCTTGCCAGAAGGGTCGCGCCCCAAGGTCCCCTCTTCCAGCTGCTTGCGGTCCTCCATCGTGCGCAGCTGCGCATCCAGGCGGCGCTCTTGGGCAAGCGAGGGGTCGAGGTAGGACGAGATCGCGAACTGCCCCAGCAGGGTTGCGGTCAAGACGAGGGATGCGGTGTCTATCCCGAAGACGAGGATGTCCAAGAAGAGCGCGACGCCCGTGACGGCCATGAGGACGAGTATGGTGCGTGCGGCGTACTTGCGGCGGTTGCGGATGATGTTGAGGCCCAGGAGCAGGTGCACGCTCGCGAGTAGGACGAGCATGACGTAGAGGGCGACGTAGGCCATCATGGCCAGGCTTCCCTCGTAGAAGACCACGCCTGCTGCCATCTGGTGGGCTAAGGCGACAAGCCCCAGCACCAGCGCGGCGATCATCGCGCCGCTCACGATGATGCACAAGATCCCGAAGACCTTGGTGAAGGCGTTTACACGGCGGCTGTCTATGGGCACGTCGTCGGCAAGGCCGTCCTCCCAGCTGGCTTTGATCTTGCTAAGAAATCCCATGTCGGCTCCCGTGCCCTTCGCGGTCTGTACGCCAAGGAGTGTAGCATGCGCCTCTAGTGCGGCCGGGAGATCGAAGCGCATGCGCATTGGGAGGCCGAGGACGGGCTTGAGCGTGGATGTCCTAAGCTTCGATGCCGGCGTTCATGCTCCCGGTGCGGTAGCCGTCGACATCGATGCTCACGTGGGTAAATCCCAGCTCGTGGAAGCGCTCGCTTCCCTGTGCTCGCATGTAGGCGAGCAGGTCGTCGATGCGCTCTGGCGTTGCTTCGATGCGTGCGAGGGTCCCGTTCTCGTGCATGCGCACCCTCAGCTGACCCAGGCCCTCGTCGATGAGCAGCTGCTCGGCTGCGTCGAGGCGCTCGAGAAGCTGGGCGGTGATGGGCTGGCCGTAGGGAAAGCGCGTCGCAAGGCAGGCAAACGACGGCTTGTCGGCGGTTGCAAGGCCCATCTCGCGCGAAAGCTCGCGGATCTCGTCCTTGGCAAGGCTGGCAGCCTCGAGCGGGCTCAGACAGCCCAGCTCGCCTACGGCAGCGTGTCCGGGCCGGTAGTCTAAAAGGTCGCTCGCGTTGGAGCCCTCGAGATAGGGGATGCGCTGTCCGGGCGCGATGATGCCCAGCTCTGCTGCGCGGGCGTCTGCTATCTCGCGCAGGATCGTGAAGAGGTTGACCTTGCACAGATAGCAGCGGTTCTGCGGGTTGTCCTTGAGTGCTTCCCAGCCGTCCACGTCGTGGGTGACGACGAACTGCCGTATGCCGCGCTCTTTGCAAAACGCCGTAGCGCCTGCTGTCTCGCGGGCGGGGTAGAGGGGGTTCGACTCTGTGATGGCGATCACGTTGTCGCCGAGCTCTTCATGCGCCACGGCCAGAAGGAACGTCGAGTCGACACCGCCAGAAAAGCTGACGGCAGCGCATCCCAGGTTGCGGATGATTGCGCGCAGTTTGTCGAGTTTCGCGTGAAGCTCCATGGTCGGTCTCTCCTAAATACGTAACGATAAGGCGTTTGTTTTGCATATTAGCGACATCGCGTCACTAAAACAAGAGTGCCGCAGCAACAGATCGCGTTGCGTCGAGCTGTACGGGAATGTATCGCGTGCCGGTTTGCGTTGAGAGATGCGCTGGGCTGAGCGGCGCTGCTGTCTCTTTATGTCCTTGTTATCTCGAGTGCCTTTTCGATGCGCGCGTAGTGCAAGAAGAGCCCCTGCTCCTCGAGCTCCGTTATCTCGTCCCAGGTGGCGAGCCTACACTCCGTCGCCTCGCGCTCTTGCAAGACGACGTCGTCGAGGCGCAAGTCGAGCTCGAACAGGTAGATGCTGTTGATGTAGTTGTCGCCTCGCTCGTTGTCGATGTTGGTGTAGCGATAGCAGAAGCGCGCCTGCTCGGGTCTTACCTGCAGGCCCACTTCCTCGCCCACCTCGCGCACGGCACCTTGCAAGGGGGTCTCTCCGGCGTCGACGCCCCCTCCTTGGACCTCCCATTGCCCGGCGGCCCATTTCTTGTCCATAGCGCGCTTGGTGATGAGTATGCGCCCGCTTCTGTCGCGGACTATCGCAAGGGCATAGAGCATGAACTCGCCCGGCTGCATGAACGCGCCTTTCCTGGGGACGGTCTTGCCGGTGAAGCCCATGTCCTCGTCGTAGATGTCGATCATCTCCTGCGTCATGTCTGCGTGCTCCTTTTGCGCTGCCTTGCGTTTTCCTTTGCCCAGCGGCGCGTCTTGCGCCGGGGCCTTGATGCCCGTATTATGACGCAGTCAGCCTTTAGACACTGGTGACTTCCCGGGCAGGGGAGCAGCTGAAACGAAAAGGAGAAAAAATGAAGACTGATTTTGGAAGCGCGTACGGCGCTAAGCTGCGCCAATGCAACAAGGAGGCCCTGATAACGCTTGCCGCCCTCGCGGCAACGGTCGTTGTCTGGGCCGTTTGCGGTTTCGGGCTCGCTGGCCTGGACGTGACCGTCGCGGGTATGCCCCTCTGGGCTGTGACGGGGACGGTGGGCACTTGGGTGTTCGCCGTTATCGTGTCCGTTGTGCTCGCTCGCTGCCTCTTCGCGGACTTCGACCTCGACTCTGCCGATGATGACGCTGCTTCAGGCAGCGAGGAGGCGGGTCGATAATGCACAACCTCATAAGCCTCGTTCCCGTTGTCGTCTTCTTGGCGATAGCGGTCGTCATCAGCGTCCTCGCTCGCCGTTCGAGCAATGCCCAGGGTGGCGATTTCGCAAGCAGGTACTACATCGGCAACCGCACGCTGGGCGGGTTCGTCTTGGCGATGACGACGGTTGCCACCTATGGGTCCGTGAGCTCGTTTGTGGGCGGGCCCGGTCAGGCCTGGAGCATCGGCTTCGGGTGGGTCTACATGGCGGGTATCCAGGTGACCTGTCTGTTTCTTCTCTATGGAATCCTCGGCAAGAAGATGATGCTTATCTCGCACAAGATGGGAGCCGTGACGGTCATCGATGTCTTGCGCGAGCGCTATAAGTCAAACGCGCTGGCGGTGGCAAGCGCGCTCATCATCGTCATTTTCTTCGCCGCCACGATGGTCGCCCAGTTCGTGGGCGGGGCCAAGCTCTTCGAGAGCGTCACGGGCTACTCCTACGAGGTGGGGCTCGTGCTCTTCGGCATCACCGTCATCATCTTCACCACCATCGGCGGCTTCAAGGGTGTGGCGCTCACGGATGCGCTGTGCGGCATCGCGATGATAATCGGCCTGGTTGTCCTCGCCGGCGGTTTGATCTGCGCGGGCGGCGGTTTCGAGAACATGATGGACACCATCCGCACCAACCACCCGCAGATGATGGAGCCCCTCTCCGGCGGCAACATGCCCTACGGCCTCTACTTCACCCAGTGGCTCATCGTGGGCGTGTTCACCTTCTGCCTGCCGCAGAGCGTGGTGCGCTGCGTGGGCGCGCGCGACGTCAAGTCGATGAAGAGCGCCATGGTCATCGGCACCGTGGTCATCGGCTTCATGATGATCGTGGGCACGTCGATGGGCGTGCTCGCGGCGGGCGTGCTCACCGATCCGCTGGACAGCTACGGCACGGTGGACAATATCATCCCCACGGCCATCGCCACCTCGCTTTCCCCCGTCCTCGCCGGCGTGGCGATCATCGGGCCCATCGCAGCGTCGATCTCCACGGTGTCCTCCCTGCTCATCGCCGCTTCGAGCTCCATCGTCAAGGACCTCTGGATGCATCGCGCGCAGGCGAAGGGCAAAAGCCTCGAGGAGAGGCACATCATGACCGCCAGCCAGGCTGTGACGCTCTTCGTGGGCGCCGTCGTGTTCGTCTTGGCGCTTGTCCCGCTCGATGTCATCTGGAAGATCAACATGTTCGCCTTCGGCGGCCTCGAGACCGCATTCTGCTGGGTTTTCGTCATGGGGCTCTTCTGGCGCCGCGCTACCAAGGAGGGCGCTATCGCATCGATGGTGGGCGGCACCTTCGTCTACTGCGCGTGCATGGCAGCCGGCTTCAAGCTCTTCGGGTTGCATCAGATCACCATCGGCATCGCGGTGTCGCTCATCCTCATGGTGGTGGTCTCGCTTGCGACCAAACCTGCTGCCGAAGAGGAGCTAGGGCTGTTCTTCCCAGCTAAAAGCTAGGCTATCGGCGATTTTATAGCCTTGCTGCGGCCCCGCTCTCGATGTCCTCCTGTCCTTTGGCGGCAGGATGCGAGGGTGGGGCCGTCTTTTTGCGCCTATAGCAGTCGTTGTGTGCTGCTCTTGGCAAGGAACCGTATCGGGTGCTGTCGCTTAGGCGTTGCCGCCTTGAATAATCGGGATAGGGCATAATGGTTAGGCAATCATTACCAAGCTGCCTGCTCTTTGTGAGGAGTTGGTCTTCATGACCGCAAGCAATGTGAACTACTCGTGCCCAGCATGCGGAGGCCCGCTTGCCTTCAACGTCGAGCTCCAAAAGCTCGCCTGCGACTATTGCGACAGTTCCTTTACCGTCGAGGAGGTCGAAGCTTACTTCGCCCAGAAGCAGGCGAAGGCAGAACAGAAGGCCGCAACCCAAGGGCAGGGGCAAAACGCTGCCGCTTCCGGCAACGCCCCATCAGATGCCCAGGGCCAGCAAAGGCCCGGGCAAGAGCACGACTGGTTCGCTGCAAGCAGCGATGCGGATGCGGCATCCGACCAGGGCGGCGCGCAAACTACCCAGGATAGCGACCCTATCCAGGCCTATCTCGACTCCAAGAGGCCCCTCGAGGAGACGGATGAGCACGCATCTGCCGTCGAGTGCTCGTCGTGCGGAGCGACCATGATCGTCAGCGATGTCTCTGCCGTGACCAAATGCCCGTACTGCGGCAACAACGCCATCGTGCCCGGAAAGCTCGCCGGTACGCTCGAGCCCGATCTGATCATCCCCTTCAAGACGGTCAAGGCGGACGCTGTCGAGGCCCTCAAGCGCCATTATGCGGGCAAGATCTGCCTGCCGGATGCCTTCAAGAACGCCAATCACGTCGAGGAGGTTCAGGGGGTCTACGTGCCCTTCTGGCTCTACAGCGGCACGGCGAGCGGCGAGGGCAAGTACACGTGCACGGACGTGCGCATGTGGTCCGACAGCGATTACAACTACACGGAGACCAGCACCTACTACGCGACGCGCGAGGGCAATTGCAGTTTTACCAAGGTGCCGGCAGATGCCTCCAAGCGCATGCCCAACGCCCATATGGACTCCATCGAGCCCTATGACTACAGTGCCTTCGAGCCCTTCAGCATGGCCTACTTGCCTGGGTTCGCGGCCGAGCGCTACGACGAGTCTGCGAACTCATGCGTGAGCCGCGTTACCAAGCGCATGGAGTCGACGCTCGACGTAGAGCTGCGCAACAGCGTCGTGGGGCACCAGAACGTGATGACGACGTACACCTCATGCGACGAGCAGATCGACAGCGTCGACTACGCCTTGCTGCCCGTGTGGATGCTGCATACGCGCTGGGAGGACGAGGACTTCCTCTTCGCGATGAACGGCCAGACGGGAAAGCTCGTGGGCGATCTTCCCTTGGACAGAAAGAAGCTCAACATCATATCGGCCATAACCTTCGCCGCGACTTTTGTCGTAACCTTTGCGGCAGCGGCGTACTTTCTTCTGAGCTAGGAGGGATTGGGGATGAGGACTGCTATTGCAAAGAGCGCTCGCGTATCCTTGGCGCTGCTTGCGGCCTTTGCGCTTGCCTTGGGCCTGTGCGCAAACGCCTTCGCTGCATCGAACCGCTATATCATCGATAAATACGACCTGCTCGGCTCTGCCACGCAAAAGACCATGGAGTCCCAAGCCAAGGCCATGTCAGGTGAGAACAACATCGGCACCTACCTGCTCATCGTGGATGACATCGGCTCTAAGAGCGCACGCGAGTATGCCAAGGGCTACTACAACAAGAAGGGCCTCGGGTTAGGGCAGGATAAGAGCGGCATCCTTTTCTTGATCGCCGTCGACTCGCGCGACTACGTCACCATCACGCATGGAGAGGGTGTCGAGACCTTCACGGACTACCGCATCGGCGTGATGGAGGACGATATCGTGGATTACCTAGCCGATAACGAGTGGGAGGACGCCTGCCAAGCGTATCTGGACGATTGCCAGGAGACATACAGCTTCAAGGCCTCGCATGGGGTGGCTATGGACTACGACAACGACCCTGCCAGCCCGAGCTACGACGACGGCGTGATCGACTTGGACGATCTGGCCATCCCGCTGCTCATCGCGTTCGCCATCGCCTTGGTGGTGATGATATGCGTACGCTTGGCCCTCAAGGCCCAGCTCAAGAGCGTGAGCACCGGCTCGTCTGCCAGGGCGTTCATGGACGGGGACGCCAACATCACCCATGCGGGCGAGGTTTTTGGCGGCACGACCATCACCAAGACGCCCATCCCCAAATCCGACAACCACAGCTCCGGTGGCGGGTCGTGGAGCGACTCCGGCGGCTTCGGGGGTTCGAGCGGAGGCAAGTTCTAGGCGGGCTGCTCTAGCGATGCGGTTTGTCACAGGCTTTTGGATATACGGCAACAAGCGGATTGCATAAAGGGCTTCAGACGCGGCCACAGCGTATGATGTGGCAAGTTCTAGGCGACACAGAAAGGAACTCATATGGGTCTTATCAAGGCAGCGGTTGGCTCTGTTGGCGGCGTTCTTGCCGATCAGTGGAAGGAGTACTTCTACTGCGAGTCGATGGATGCGGACACGCTCATCGTCAAGGGATCCAAGCGCGTGAGCTCTCGCAGCTCCAACACCAAGGCAAGCGACAACATCATATCCGCCGGAAGCGTCATCGCCGTGGCAGACGGCCAGTGCATGCTCATCGTCGAGCAGGGCAAGGTGGTCGAGGTCTGCGCGGAACCGGGTGAGTTCACCTTCGATTCATCCACCGAGCCGACGGTCTTTGCGGGAGACCTCAAGGGCAGCTTGGTCGACTCGCTCAAAAACGTGGGCAAGCGCTTCACCTTTGGCGGCGAGCCGCCCAAGGACCAGCGCGTCTACTACGTCAACACCAAGGAGCTCTTGGGCAACAAGTACGGTACAGCCTCTACCGTGCCCTTCAAGATCGCAGACCCGGACACGGGCTTCAAGTTCACGATGAACATCAAGTGCTTCGGCGAGTACAGCTACCATGTCATCGACCCCGTCCTGCTCTATACGGCCGTGGCCGGCAACGTGGCAGACGAGTACAAGCGCGAGTCCATGGACGGCCAGCTCAAAAGCGAGCTCTTGAGCGTGCTGCAGCCGGCGTTTGCCAAGATCTCCGCCCGGCACATCGAGTACGACCAGCTCCCTGCGCACACTACGGAGCTCGCGGATATCCTCAACGACGAGCTCTCGTCCAAATGGCGCGACCTGCGCGGCATCGAGATCGTGTCCTTCGGTATCAGCAGCGTCAAGGCTGATGAGGAAGACGAAGAGCGCCTCAAGCAGATGCAGATGGCATCTACCTTGGGTGGGGGCAACATGGCGATGGGCTACTCCGTTGCCGCTACAGGCGAGTCCATGCGCACGGCGGCGGGCAACGAGTCCGGCGCTATGAACGCCTTCATGGGCATGGGGATGGCCAACGCCTTCGGCGGCGGCGTGGTCCAGACGACGGCCAATGCGTCGCAGACGCAGCAGGCGTCCCAAGCTGCCGCACCTGCCGCGCAAGGCGGATGGGTCTGCTCCTGCGGGCATACGGGCAATACGGGCAAGTTCTGCAGCGAGTGCGGGGCGGCCAAACCTGCTCCCGCAGGAAGCTGGACCTGTTCTTGCGGGGCCTTTAACAGCGGTAAGTTCTGCAGCGAGTGCGGTGCGGCAAGGCCTGCCGTAAAGTGTTCCAAATGCGGCTGGGAGCCTGCCGATGGGGCCAGCGTCAAATTCTGCCCGGAGTGCGGCACGCCCTTCGGGGCCTAGCGTTTAGCGACGTAACAGCGCCTTTATTTCCGGCAATGCTAAAGGGAGCCCGCGGAAAAGATCCGCAGGCTCCCTTTTCTTATGCTTCTCTGCTGTGAGGGATTCTATGCTTGCCGTGTCCTCGTGCTCCTTTAGTTGAAGAAGGCGGTGACGGGGTGCATGACGCGCGCCCACAGCCACATGAGGTGCATGCCCTTGGTGGACGAGATCACGTTGTGGTGCATGATCTTCACAAAGGGCGACACCGCAAAGAAGTTGAGGCACATCGCGAAGGGGAGCGAGTAAGGGAGCGCCTCGATGTAGGCGGCGCCCAAGTCCGTGAAGCCCTGGAGCAGGATGGTCATCACCAAGGTCATGATGGGGCACATGCAGCCGACGTTGACCACGGTGCTGACGGCGGTGCAGGCGATGCCGGTGAAGTGCGTCTTGACGTACTTGGGGATGATGATGCCGGTGATCTTGTCTGCGATGAACAATCGCACGAGCAACGCGATGGGGATAACCAGGGGGTACATCCAGTGAGACGTCGTGAAGAAGAGCACGGCATCCCAATCATGATGGCGCAAGCCGTTGAAGGTGCACATGCAGGTCGCCATGCAGGTGACCATGAGCAGGGTGAAGAAGAGCTTTCCCGGCATGCCGGCCGCGGGGGCGGCGCAGGTGCCCTTGAGGCAGTCGAGGTAGGTGAATTTCTGCGCGGTATCTTCGCTGGAGTTGTTGTTAGAGGTTGCGTTGTCTTGTGCGATTTGAGTCAAAGCGACTATCAGCTCCTTTTTAACGAGTTGCAAAAAGCGCAAAAGGCGATAAGCCGTCGGCCTCGCCCGATGCCTTATTTGGTTGAATGGAATATAAGATAGTTTATCTGATAAAGGGCTTTGCTGGAAGAGCCCGCGGGTACGTGGTCGGTAAACGGCGTTGCACGCAGCAGGCGATACGATGCCGTCATGCAAGCAAGGCCATGCATTTGCTATCGTTGCCACCTGCCAGCAAAAACAGGCAACGTGTTAGGGGTTTCTATGGCATCAAAGGGAAGAGTCCTCATGGCTATGAGCGGGGGAGTGGATAGCTCGACTGCCGCTGTGAGGCTTTTGGAGGCAGGCTATGACCTCGTAGGCGTCACCATGCATCTTTTCTGCCCTGATCCGGATATCGAGGTGAAGGGCGGCACCTGCTGCTCGCTCGATGACATCGAGGACGCCAGGAGCGTTGCTCGCTCGCTGGGTTTCGAGCACTACGTGCTCAACTTTGCCGATGCCTTCGAGAAAGAGGTCATCGACCGCTTCTGCGATGCTTACGAGCAGGGGCGCACTCCCAACCCGTGCATCGACTGCAATCGCTATCTCAAGTTCGCCATGCTGCAGAAGCGTCGTCGCGAGCTTGGTTGCGATTATGTGGCAACAGGGCATTACGCCCGCCGTGTGCGCTTGGATGATGGCAGCTATGCCCTCAAGAAGGGTCTCGATCCTGCCAAGGATCAAAGCTACGTCCTCTATCATCTCGACCAATCTACCCTAGGGCATATGCTGTTTCCCCTAGGGGATATGACAAAAGCCCAAACACGCGAGTTGGCAACTAAAAACGGCCTGGTCAATGCGCAAAAAGACGAAAGCCAAGATATTTGCTTCGTTCCTGATGGTGATTATGCCCGCTTTATCGAAGAGCGTCGTGGAATCTCTACCCAAGGGGATATTTTCGACGTTGATGGCAACCTTCGCGGGCAACATTGCGGCCTTATCAGATATACCATAGGCCAGAGGAAGGGCCTCAACCTGGGAGGCGGCTGCGACCCTTTGTACGTCGTGGGCAAGCACGCCGCCGCCAATACCCTCGTTGTGGGTCCGGCCGCTGCTCTCTATGCAACGCATGTGGAGGCAGACGACATCAACATCATCAGCGGTATGCCATGGAGCGGCAGCATGAGGGTCCAGGCGAAGATTGGCTATCGCATGCAAGCTACTCCTGCTGAAGCTCGTGTTGACGGAGGCCGCATCGTAGTTGATTTCGACGATCCCGTGCGCGCTGTGAGTCCCGGGCAGTCGCTTGTGCTCTACGATGGCGACATCGTCTTGGGCGGCGGGGCTATCTGCTAGGAAGCCACAGGAGCTTATCGGATACATCAGGGATGCAAACGCGCGCTGCTGTACGAGTAAAGTAGCGCGAGCAAGCAAAAGGAGCTGTTATATGAGCGATATCGATATGGAGGCGCTGACGGGCAAGCTGCGTGCTGCCGTAGCAGACGGCGTAGTGCTCGAGGACGTGCCCATGGCCACTCTCACGACCTTTCGCATAGGTGGGCCGGCGCGCATCGTGGTTGATGCTGCCTCGCTTGCAGACGTGGTAAACACGCTCGCCGTCTGTCGTGAGTTAGGCGTTGACTGCCGTGTCATCGGGTGCGGGAGCAACATACTCGTCTCTGATGCCGGGTTGGATTGCGTTGTACTTCACCTGGGCGATTCCTTTAGCGACATCCATATCGAAGGGGAGTATCTCGTCGCCCAAGCCGGGGCTACCAACGAGCAGGTCGCTGCTGCCGCATGTGCCGCCGGCCTTGCGGGTTACGAGTTCGCCTGTGGGATACCCGGCACTGTGGGCGGCGCCGCCTATATGAATGCCGGCGCGTACGGGGGAGAGTTCGCAGATGTGGTGGTATCTGTCACCTGCATCGACCAGCAGGGCAAGCTCGTCGAGCTCGGGCCAGGAGAGCTCGATTTCTCGTATCGTCACTCGGCCATGATGGATGCTGGACTCATCGTCGTGGGGGCAATGCTCAAGCTCCGCCGGGATGATACGACGGCTATCCAAGAGCGCATGGACGACCTCGACGCACGCCGCTGTGAGAAGCAACCGCTCGCGATACCCTCTGCAGGCTCGACTTTTAAGCGTCCCGAGGGCTATTTTGCGGGCAAGCTCATCCAAGACAGCGGCCTGCGGGGCTACGAGGTAGGCGGCGCGATGGTGTCGAGCAAGCATTGCGGCTTCGTCGTCAATGCCCATAACGCTACTGCAGCAGATATGCGCCAGCTCATCCGCGATGTGCAAGACAAGGTCTACGCGGATCAAGGCGTGAGACTCGAGCCCGAGGTGCGCATGTGGGGCTTTGGGGACTAGGTAGCACGAGGAAAGCAACGTGCCCGTGCTTGCATCGGACATGGGCACCAAGATTCGAGAAAGGACGCATATGGCTATGCAGCGAAGCGATATAGACGAGAAGTACACCTGGGACCTGAGCAGCATGTTCGAAAGCGATGAGTCCTTTGCGGCGGCGCTCGAGGCTGCCAAGGTTTACCCGGAGCGCTATCTGCAATATAAGGGGACGCTCGACAATGCCAGTCGGCTGCTCGAGTTCTTCCGCTTTGACGACGAGTGCGACATCGCGATAGGCAAGCTCTGCAACTATGCTGCGCGCAAGTCGGATCAAGACACACGCGATTCCAAGTACCAGAGCATGCAGGCGCAGTGCGAGAGTCTTCTGGTCGAGCTCATGCAGGCAAGCTCGTGGCTATCCGGTGAGCTCATCGCCATCGGGCCGGATAGGATGGAGGAGCATTATGCTTCCCAGCCCGCGCTCGAGCTGTACCGCAGGTCGATGGAGCGCGTGTTCCGCAAAGCGCCGCACGTGCTCGCCCCCGACCAAGAGAAGCTCTTGGCGGCAGCGCAGGACATGGCGGGTAACCCGGAGAATACCTTCAGCATGCTCAACGACGCGGATATGTGCTTCGATGCAGCGCTCGATGCGCAAGGCGAGGCCCATCCTGTGACTCACGGCAGCTATGTCCCGTTGCTCATGTCTCACGACAGGGTGTTGCGTAAGAACGCATATGATTCCCTCTATGCGGTGTACGGCCAGTTCAAGAACACCTCTGCGAGCATCCTTGCCGGTCAGGCAAAGCAGCTCAAGTTCTTTGCGGATGCGCGCAAGTACCAAAGCCCGCTTCAGGCCGCGCTTGATGCCAACGAGGTTCCCGTCGAGGTCTACACCAATCTGATTGACACAGTACGCGACAATATGTTGTCTCTTCATAAATACACGACACTGCGTCGTAAAGTCATGGGTCTCGACAAGCTGTGCTTCTGGGATCTCTACGTGCCCTTGGTGGATGACTTCACGATGAAGTTCACCTACGAGGAAGCCTGCGAGACCATCCTCGCGGCGCTCGCACCTATGGGCGAGGAGTATCTCGCCATCGTGCGCGAGGGTCTCGCTAATCGCTGGGTCGACGTCTTCGAGACGCCCGGCAAGCGCAGCGGCGCCTACAGCGCGGGCAGCTATGGCACCCATCCGGTCATTCTTATGAACTTCCAGGGCGAGCTCGACGATGTGTTCACCCTCATCCACGAGATGGGGCATAGCATCCACACGTACCTGAGCTGTAAGAACCAGCCGTCGTGTTACAGCGACTACGTCATCTTCGTGGCAGAGGTCGCCTCCACATGCAACGAGGCTCTGCTCATGAGCTACCTGCTCAGCCATGCTAAGTCCGATAGCGAGAAGGCGTATCTCCTCAACCACTTCTGCGAGCAGTTCCGCTCGACGTTGTACCGTCAGACGATGTTCGCGGAGTTCGAGCTTGCGGTCGAGAAGATGAACGCTGCAGGCGGTGGCCTGACTGCCGATGAGCTGTGCGAGCGTTACGCGCAGCTCAACCGCGACTATTTTGGCGACGATGTCGAGGTCGACGATAAGATCGCGCTCGAGTGGAGCCGTATCCCGCACTTTTATTACCGCTACTACGTCTACCAGTACGCCACCGGCTACGCTGCGGCCATCGCCTTGTCGCGCCGCATTCTCGAGGAGGGCAAGCCCGCTGTGGACGATTACCTGTGCTTCCTCTCTGGCGGATGCTCCAAGACCCCTATCGAGCTTCTGCGCATCGCAGGCGTCGACATGGCTTCTCCAACGCCGATCAAGGAAGCTCTGGCGCTCTTCGATACGCTTATCGACGACCTGGCGCAACTGCTGTAGCGGGCTTTTGCGCGCCGATGTCGGCAATGTTGCGCGGTGCTGCATCTGCTCTGACGTGCAAGCTTGCGCAAAGTCGCTGGCAGCAGGCAACAGAAAATGGGGTGCGTGCTTCTTGCACGCACCCCATTTGCGTTTTGAGGGAAGCCCCGTCTTCTAATCCTGCTGTGCCTTGCGGTTCCTGTTGTAGTTGATGAGGCATCCGGCCTTGAGGATCTCTTTCTCGGCGGATGTGAGGGCGGCGATGTAGAGCTCGATCGTAGCCTTGAGCTGGCCCTGCGTGTCGATGACGAGCGCCTCTATGCTGTCGAGTGCGGCCTCATCATCCTCGAGCAGCGCCCTGATGCCGGGTACGAACACGAAGTCGCCAACCTCGAACACATCGCAGTTGCCTTTGAGTTGGAAGGGGAGCATGCCCCAGTTGATGCAGTTGGAGCGGTAGCGCTTGGTTGCGTACTCTTGCGTGATGTTGGCCAGACCGCCCAACACACGTTGGCAGCTCGCTGCCTGCTCGCGGGCGGAGCCGTCGCCGGGCTTGTTGGCGTAGAGCACGCTGCCTATCTCGATATCTGCGATGCCGAAACCCTTGTAGGCGTCCATGCTCGCGATGAGGGCAACTGCCTTGGTCGCAGGCTCGCACAAGGGCTCGCCGGCCAGGCGCTTGTGCTCCATGTTCTGGATGCGCTTGGCGCGCTCGACGTATTCCGGGTCGCGGCGGCTGAGCGTGAACTCGGCCAGGCCCAGGGGGTTCGAGCGGTAGCTCGAGGTCTCGCCGCTGGGGATGAGCTCGTCGGTGGTGGTCACCTCGTCCTCGATCTTGGAGGCCACCTTGAGCAGGATATGCTCTGCTAAGGGCTCTTGCTCGGGCCAGTCCTTGATGTTGGGGCCAAAGCGCAGCTCGCGCGAGGCGTCTGCCTTGCCAAAGCCCTGGTACAAGCGCGATTGGTAGCAGCGGTCGTCGTAGGAGTACTGCGGTACGTCGCCCCAGCAGTCGAGCTCTTCCGCGCTGGTGATCACACCGCCGTTTGCCGCGGATGCGGCGATCGAGCGCGAGTCCATGAGGGCGACGGCGGCAAGCTGGCCGTTTCCGGGCTTGGAGCCCTCGCGGTTGGGGAAGTTGCGCGTGCAGTGGCGGATGGAGAGCGCGTTGTTGGCAGGGGTGTCGCCTGCGCCAAAGCACGGGCCGCAGAACGCCGCTTTGATGATAGCGCCGGCGTCCATGAGGTCGGCGAGCACGCCCTTGCGGTCGAGGTCGATGAAGATGGGCTGGCTGGAGGGGTAGACGCACAGGTAGAACTCGTCGTCGCCGGTGGATTTGCCGCGCAGCGCATGGGAGGCTTCGACGATGTTGGCGTACATGCCGCCCGCGCAGCCGGCGATGATGCCCTGCTGCGACTGCAGCTTGCCCTCGGGGGTGATCTTGTCGAGCAGTGTGAAGCTTGCTCGGCCGTCGGCGATCTGGGCAGCCGCCTTCTCTGTCTCGCGGCAGATGTCTTCGAGGTTGTCGTAGAGCTCATCGATGGTGTAGGCGTTGGAGGGATGGAAGGGCAGCGCGATCATCGGCCTGATCTGGCCGAGGTCGACTTCGACGCAGCCGTCGTAGTAGGCAATGCTCGCGGGGTTGAGCGGCTCGTAATCGTCAGCGCGGTTGTGCAGCGCCAGGTAGTCGCGCACGGAGTCGTCGGTGACCCAGATGCTCGACAGGCAGGTAGTCTCCGTGGTCATGACGTCGACGCCCATGCGGTACTCCGCGTCCATGCTCGACACGCCCGCGCCCACGAACTCCATGACGGCGTTTTTGACGTAGCCGCACTTGAAGACGGCGGCGATGATCGCCAGCGCGACGTCTTGCGGGCCCACCCAGGGGGCGGGTTTGCCGCTGAGGTGGATGGCGATCACCTTGGGGTAGGCGATGTCGTAGGTGTCGCGTAGGAGCTGCTTGACCAGCTCGCCGCCGCCCTCGCCGATGGCCATGGTGCCCAAGGCGCCGTAGCGCGTGTGGCTGTCGCTGCCCAAGATCATCTTGCCGCAGCCGGCGAACTTCTCGCGCATGAACTGGTGGATAACGGCCATATGGGGCGGGACGTAGATGCCGCCGTACTTCTTGGCGGCGGATAGCCCAAAGAGATGGTCGTCGTCGTTGATGGTGCCGCCTACGGCGCACAGGCTGTTGTGGCAGCAGGTGAGGGCATAGGGGAGGGGGAACCTGTCCATGCCGCTGGCGCGTGCCGTCTGCACGATGCCTACGTAGGTGATGTCGTGGCTTGCCATGGCGTCGAAGCGGATTTTCAGGGCGTCCATAGAGCCGGACGTGTTGTGCGACTCGAGAATCTGGTAGGCGATGGTGCCCTTCCTTGCGGCCTCTTTGTCAGCCGGCTTGCCGCACAGCTGCTCGATGCGGGCGGCCTCGGTTTCATCTACGACGGTGTCGCCGTCGATAAGGTAGACGCCCTGCTCGTGCATCTCGATCATGAGATCCTCCTCGTAGGTTTTGCGATGGCTGCAATTGTACGCGCCCGGCTTGAGGAGGCGTGTTGCCGATGCGTTTCGCGCTGGCTAGCGGGGCGAGGTCGCAAGCGGACTGCGATGAGGGGGTGGCAGGCGCCTCACGGACGGCAGGATCGACGTCGGCCGCAAGGCGACCGCCAACCTCATGGCGGAG
>CAVCDT010000005.1:0-17823 GCA_963600995.1 Akkermansia muciniphila
GTCGACAGCGAGACGCACGCCTTGCCCGAGCCCTTCATGGTGCTGGCAACCCAGAACCCCATCGAGCAGTTCGGCACCTATCCGCTGCCCGAGGCCCAGCTCGACCGCTTCTTGGTGCGCCTGTCCATGGGCTACCCGGACTTCGACCAGGAAGTGCGCGTGCTGGAGCTGGGCGACAGCGCCAAGAAGGCCGTCAAGCCCGTAGCCACTGCGGCAGACATCCTGGGCGTGCGCGACGCCGCGGCTGCCGTCTACACGAGTCCCATGGTGCTGCGCTACGTGGTCGAGCTGGTCACCTCTACGCGCTCCAACCCTGAGCTGCAGATCGGCTCCTCCCCACGCGGCGGTATCGCGCTCACAGCCTTGTCGCGCGCCTATGCGCTTGCCCATGGCCGTAACTACGTGCTCCCCGACGACGTCAAGTGCTTGGCTCCCCATGTCCTGAGCCACCGCGTTGCGCTGTCTCACGAGGCGAAGGTCGCTGGTCGTAGCGAGAAGGACGTCATCGCGAGCATCATCAGCTCCGTTGCCGTCCCCTTCTGTGAGGAAAGCGAGCTCAAGGGTCTTTAGCCTCTGTTCTCATAGAGCTGCGAGCGCCTGTCGGGTTTGTGCTCGGTGGGCGCTCTCTTATTGGTGGCAAGAGGGCTGATGGTGGAATTCGTTGCCGTTCATCGCTATTCGTCTCTATTCGGCCTTTCCTATATAGCGAATACGCTATAAACACTATAGTTTTGCCTTTGGGAATTGAAGAAGAGGAAGGCTCTTGCGTGCTTGGGTTAAGCGCGTAGGGGTCGCTGCGCGTTTTGAGATTGGATTGATGCGGTTTGGCTAAAAGGACAGTGAGCAGAGCGGCCCGTGCTGTGTTGTGCTCGGCGCTGAGCCTGTCTTTGACTTTGCCTATGACCTGCTTCGCGCAGGCAGGCGCTTCTACGCAGCAGTCCTCATCTGGCGGCTCTTCTATCAGCCTCATGAGCAAGTCGTCGCAAGGCGATATCAACGCCCTGTGGGCAAAGCAAGACGCGTCCTTCTCCTCCCAGTACACCATCAAAAAAGGCGGTACCTACTATCTGAGCGGCGACCTCACTGCATCGGGCCTGCTCGCCGTCGATGCCGAGGGCGAAGACGTCGTCATCCAGCTGCAGGGGCATACCTTTACCTGCACGGAGAAGGCGATGGGTGCAGCCTTCAGAGTGCTTGCTGCCAAATCTGTGACCGTGGTAGGAGACGGCGGGAAGATCATCTACAGCGGTGGCGCTTTGCCATGCGGTGTCAAGATAGAGGCAGGCGACGTCTCGCTTGAGAACCTCGCCGTGAGCGCCAGCACCAACGACGACCATATCAACCTCGCCAAGCACGACGGTGCCGGCGTCATGGTCAACGGCGGCACGCTGACCATGAGGAAATGCGACGTCAGCGTCGATATGTCCAATCAGGCGGAGGCCCTCGACGACGGCAGCAGGTCGTTTAAGGGCGGGCCTTCCGGCATATATATCGCAAGCGGCGCGGGCGCTGCGAAGATCGTCAACTGCAAGGTCAAGTCTGTCGCTTCGCCTTTGGCGGTGCGCAGCAGCGATGCGGACGATACGCTCGGCTATGCATACGGCCTCCAAGCCCTGACGAGCAAGAAGGTCACCGTCAAGGGCGGCAGCTTTAGCGCGACCTGCGCTCAAGGCGATGCCTTTGCCATCCGCGGCTCGAATCTCGCGCTCGAGAACAACGGCAAGAAGGGCGTAGGCCTTACCGCTAAGGCGGGTGGACGCGCTGTCGGCATCCAGTCGCTGCAGAAGAAGGGCGTCCTGGTCGATTGCTTGCTTGACGTCTCCTATGCCAAGGCGTTCGCGTCCGATGTCGAGGCCGCGCTGTACAGCTCGATGGAGAACGGCTTTGTTATCGGCAAGAACTGCAAGGGCAAGGGCCTCGGCATGATGACGGGTAGCGATGACGACGCCAACGTCGAGGGAGCGGTTGCCGCGACTGTAGACAGCAAAGCGAGCTTTAGCAATAAGAACCTCACGGCCATGTTCGCGAGCGCCAGAAGCGATATCGCCAGCAAGCTCGAGAAGAAGGGCGACAAGCTGGTCTACGCGCTTAAGAGCAGCAACGCCGCGGCAAAGATCGGGGCGAAGAAATACGCGTCCTTTGCATCGGCGCTGTCCAAGGTCAAAAGCGGGCAAACCATCACGTTGCTTAAGAGCATCGAGAGCCTGAGCATCACCCGCGCCCTCAACGCCAAGACCTCCTTTGCCGTCGATCTCAACGGAAAGAGCGTCGAGTCTGCGACGGTGAACACGAAGGCTGCGCTCACCATCGAGGATTCGAGCAACGGCAAGGGCAAGGTCGCCGCGCAGAGCAAGGCGGCTTTGACGGTGACTAGTGCTGGAGAGCTCGTGCTTGCCGGCGTGAAGCTGAGCTCTCGCTCTGCGAGTACATCGGTTGTGACGATGAGCGTGGCGGATGCAGCCAAGGTGACTTTGAGGGAGTCTACGGTGACGGCGCGTGCCAACAAGGGCTCTGCCGTGTGCATTGACGTTGCAGGCAGCGACACCAAGCTGCGCTTGGAGAGCAGCAGGCTCAACGCACGCGGTGACGGCGCGACGGCGTCTGCCTACGGCATAAAGACGAGCATGCAGGGCAGCGTTACCTCCCTGTGCGGTAGTACGATCGACATCGACACCGTGCGCGGGACTGCGGGCGGTTTCGATGGCAAGGGCACGCTGAGCATCGAGGCACTCGGCTCGACGCGCTCCAAGGTGCTCGTCCATACGAGCGCGGTGGCGACCAGCGCCTTTGGTGTGAATATGACGAGCGTGAGCGGCCAGGTCTCGAGCGCGCTGATATCCGATGCGGATGTGAGCGTGACGAGCGATGCAGATGCGTCGACGGGTGAGTACTGGTGCCTGCAGGGAGGATCGGCCGATCCCAGCTACGAGGTCGCTTGGACGTTCAAGGGCACATGCTCGCTCAAGAGCGCAAACGACACGCATATCGCCCAGTACAAGCAAGCCCTGCTCTTGGACGCAGGTGCCTCCTTTGATGGCGATGTCGTCGTCAAGAGCCTAGGTCTCAAGAAGTGCGTGGTGGCCCAGGCGGCAGATAGCTCGAGCGACATCACGGCCTTTGCCGCCAAGCTCTTGCCTTACGCGCAGGGCGCCTACGCAGATTGGCACGCCGAGGCTTGCAACGGCAACGCATCGCTGCGCTGGTACTTGGGCGACTGCGTTACCAACACGCGTACCTCGGCGAGCTATCAGACGCTCGCCGATGCTATCGACGAGGCAGGCGAGGGCGATACCATCGCCTTGACGGCGGATATCTCCACGCTTCAGACGCTTGCCATCGACAAGACGGTCACCATCGATTTGGCCGGTCATTGCCTGACGATGAAAGCGGGCAAGGGCGCGGCTGCCGGCGCTGCAGGGAGCAACGCCGCGATCGTCGACAGCGCCTCTGGGGATGTGACCATCAAGGACTCCGCACGCAGTGGCTCGATTGATATCAGCACCGGCTGCGATGCGGAGGTCGACACCACGCTGGGGACTGTGTACCAGGGCTTTGCGGTAACAGGCGGTGGAAGGCTTTCCATCGACGGCTGCAAGGTGAACCTGAGCTATACCGGCAAGGGCAGCTCGCAGGTTGAGATGAGCCTGCGCGGCATCGGCGTTGTGCGCGGTGCGGTCAAACTCGCTAACGGCACGTCCCTCAACGTCGTGTCTGCCGCTGCGCAAGACGGCGCGATCGCTCCCGTGCATGCGACGGGTATCTACGCGAGCCAGGCGACTGCGCTGGCAGACGGTGCATACTCCGTCGAGGTGGATTCGAGCTCGAGCGTGAGCGTGAGCAATACGGCTAGCACTATCGAGCGCGGAAGCCTTCATTACCCGGAAAGCTCCGCCTTGGGCAACATCGGCATCAGCGTGGCGCCGCTCACGCGCATCTACCCTAGCGAGGACAGCGACCTCTACAAGCAGATCGTCGAGAAGTTCCGCCAGAGCGCGAGCTTGGACTCGAGCGCGGAGACCAGCGACGCGTCTTATGACGCTCAGATCTATTACGCCGCGCCAATGCAGCTCGACGACGGGACGTATATCTGGGCGTTCTCTGCGCCCGTGAGCGCGAACGATCTGGGCAAGCCGGAGAGCATCGTGCCATCGCTCATCTTCGAGCAGAGTACGTACCAGGTTGCAGCGGAGGCAACGGGCGTCGAGGGAAGCTCGACCTTTGCCGGCAACGTCAGCTTGCAAGGCAGCATCAATGCGACGAGTACCGGCAGCGGTGCCTACGCGGTCAATGCCATGGGCAAGGGCACGTGGACGCTTGCCGGTCAGGCGAGCGCCAGCGGGGCCAGCGGGTCGTATGCGCTCAAAACGCGGACTCTCGACCTGCGCGACTACTTTGACCTGGGCAACATAAGCAGTGTCGTGCACTATCCTTCCGGCTCGAGCAACACCCAGCAGGTTGTCGAGCAGGTGCAGGCGGTTAACGAGCAGATCGCAAGCACGTCTACCGCCAAGGTGGTCGATGCCAGCGGGCGCGAGCTTGCACCCGCCGCAGCGCAAGAGGCGCAGGCTGCCACGCCCGGCGACGGGCGCGCGAGCAAGGTTACCGTGACCTTTACCAATCTGAGAGATGCCAACGGCGCCAAGGTCGATGATGTGCAAGCCGTTGTCGACTATGGCGGATGCCTGGCCCAAAGCGACCTGCCCGACCAGCCCGATTACACGGCAGAGGACGGCGCGTCATATCGCTTTGTGGGCTGGGCTTTGAGCGATGCTTTGACTTACGACCCGCAGTGCATGACGCAGCTTGCAATCGACGACAACCTCAAGGGCGCGGTCAAGGGTGCTGTGAGCTTCACGGCGCTGTACGTGCGCGTCGAAGCTGACGAGTGCCTGGTGACCTTCAAGAACGGCAACAAGCTCGTTGCCTATGCCGTAGAGAAGGGGGCGCGTCCCAGCTATGGCGCGGCTAACGCGGGTGACGCAGCCAAGATTCCCGCTCATGATTCTGTGACCGGGTACACTTTGAAGTTCAAGGGCTGGCTTACCGGCTGGAATGCCAGTGAGACCTACGAGGAGGGCGACGGCAGCATCACGACTAAGCTGCCGGTGGCAAACGGCGATGTGGTCTATACGGCACGCTACGCTTGCACTCCCACGACGCAGAGCGTCTACTTCTACTCTTGGCGCAAGGGCGTGAGCAGCTATAGCTACAGCGTCAACCCCGTGGTCGAGGTCAAGACCGGCGAGGATTTGACCCCATACGCCAACAAGATCGCGCAGATCGGCGACATCGTCGAGGCGGAGGACGCCACCTATGTGATGACGGGCTGGTCGCCGCGCAAGACGGATACCGAGCCTCTGTACACGACGGAGCTGCCCGCCTTGCAAGCTAGGCTTTGGGGAGACAAGAACATCATCTACGCGACGTACGCGCAGGTGTCGCAAACGTACAACGTGCGCTTTATGAACGGGGACGCAGAGCTCGCATCTCTGAGCGAGGTCAAGGCGTCATCGAGCATTGACGCCGCCTTTAGGGATACGGGTGTGGACAAGCCCGCCGCCACTACGAGCGGCTGGGAGTTCGACGGCTGGGCGCTTGCGGCAGATGGCAGCGCGCTCAAAGGGTCGATGACCACGGTGGCCCAGGCGTATGTCGAGTCTGGGGCGACGGACGGCACGCTCGTCCTGCACGCGGTCTTCGTCAACTCCTATACCCCGGAGGTCAATTTTAAGAGCGAGTCGGGATCCATCATTAGGAGTACGACGGTCAAGTACGGCCAAAGCGTTGCCGATGCGGGCATCGAGCCCACGCCTGCGCGCAAGGCCGGCTATTACTTCAAGGGGTGGACTTCCTACAACGGCGAGCTCTTCGACGTGAGCACGTCCATCGACAACGACATCGACCTCACGGCGAGTTACGGCAAGCTCGAGGTGACCAAAGCCGCAGCAAGCAAGGTCAAGGTGAGTCTTGGCAAGGCGGCTATCACTACCAAGCGCTTGGAGACCGCAAGCAATGTGGGCTTCGAGATCAAGAGCTCCAAGAAGAGCGCCTCGGCCGTCAGGAAGCGCGTTGCTCAGGACAAGAACAAGGTCCTGGCCAGCTACACCATGAGTTTCGGCTATGAGAAGGACGGCTCGCGGGTGGATATTCCAAACGGCTTTGGGACGATCACGATGCAGCTGCCTGTGGCCAACGGCACGATGGTGAAGGTCTATTGGCTGCGCAGCAACGGCACGGCTGGCGTGACGGCGACCAAAGCAGCCAAGGACGGCTATGTGAGCTTTGCGCTCGCCGATTGGGGCGCTGGCGACGGGAACCTGGTCGTGGCCAAGGCAACCGGCAGCACGATCAGCGGCTTCAAGCCCATCGTGCGCCCGGGCGGTGCTAGCACCAAGCCCGCTATCGCAGTGAAACCCACCGTCAAGACCAAGAAAGCCGCTCTCAAGAAGGACGGCAAGAAGACGACTTCGACCAAGTACGTCCCTGCAGACCAAGAGGATGCCGATAACGGCAGCGTAGACAATGCGGCTGTCGATGAGCAAGGAGAAACCCAAGACCAGGAGAGCAACCCCGCAGTGTTTTACATCGTGTTGGCAGCGCTTGTGCTGCTCGCGGCTGCGTTCGCGCGCCGCATGTACCTCTTTGCCGCAAAGCGCAAAGAGGAAGACCTCGACGAGGAACTCGACGACAGCGCCGATACCGGCGAGGAAAGCATCAGGTTCTAGATGGCTCGCATGGCTAAGGACAACGGTCGCCGCGAAGAGCGGCGCGGCATAAAGCGCGCAAAGGGCGAGCGCAAGATCGAGGCAGCTGTTGCGACAGCGGACAACATCCGCGTCGATAGCGACGATGACGATAACATCTACGCTGCCGGCGTGGACAAGGGACACAAGATCGACCCGCGCGCGCAGGTCATCTTCGTCTTGTGCGTGGTCCTCGTGGCGCTGTATGCGATAGGGCTCGTCATCCCCAAGGACATGCTCAACCAGGCGCTGCACAACAGCGGCTATAACGCCGGCTACAGCTTCTCCTGGTTTATCGAGAGCCTGCAGGAGAACGTGTCGGGCATCGTGGCCGTGCTCACGGGCAACGACACGGGGTCTGTGCGCTATGCCTCGACGATGCTGCGCTATGTGGTCATCGCGCTGTCCGGTGCCGGTCTGGCGCTGTGCGGCGCCGTGTATCAAGGGTCGTTCAAGAACGCGCTCGTCTCGCCTTCGACCTTGGGCGTCATGTCAGGTGCGACCTTCGGCATGATGCTGTGGGTGGTGTTCTTGGTAGCCGATGACGGCTCCAACGTGGGCTGGCTGCTGAGCTCGAGCAACTCCGGCAGCAGCCAGGAGGGCATCACATCGGCTGCGGACTTCTTTGCGAGCTACTCGCTTGCCGGTCTGTCCTTCTTGGGCTGTCTGCTGGTGGTGGGCATCGTCTTGCTGGTGATGCGACTGGCCAACAACGGCAAGATGAGCGGCATCATGATGATCATCTGCGGCCAGGTCATCGGCGGTGTGATCGGCGCCGTGTGCAACTCGATCCGCTACTACTACATCGCCATCGATCCCTATAGCGCTAAATCGCAGCTGCTCACAGACCTCACTATCGCGAGCTTCTACCGCAATTTCGGGGTGATCGACGTGCTGGCTGTGTTCATCCCCATCCTGGCCGTATTCTTGGTCATCATGCGCTTGAGATCGCAGCTTTCGCTTCTCGCCTTCGATGACGCGGAGGCGCGCACCTTGGGCGTCGAGACGCGCCGCCTGCAGTTTGTGACTGTGGGCCTGTGCACGCTGCTCACGGCAATCATCGTGAGCTTCTGCGGACGCGTGGGCTTCGTGGGCTTCTTGGTGCCCCATATGGCGCGCCGTCTGGTGGGTCCCAACTTCAAGTACCTGCTCCCGGCAACTACGGTGCTGGGTGCGGTGTTCGTCTTGGCTGCGTACCTGCTGCTCGCCTGCACGCTGGGCCCTGATTACGAGACGATGGTGGGCATGTTCATATCGATCTTCGGCGCAGCCATCTTCCTGGTGACAGCGGTATCGGGGAAGGGAGGTTCCCGTGGCCAGTTCAAGTAAGCAGGTGGGAGTCGAGTACTCCGCAAGCGACATCGCGCGTCTGCGCAACGGGCAGAAGCTCCCCAGCAGGGCCGCACGCGGGTCCGGGCCCGTCTTGCGCAAGCTGTCGATGCGCGAGACCAACAAGCTCTATTGGCAAGACCGCGACGCGCTTGCCAAGAAGGTGGCGATAAGCGCAGTGGTGCTGCTCGTTTTGGCGTACCTGTCGCTGTGCCCCATGGGTGCTGCGGGCCAGTACTACTCGTATGCGGGGGCCTATGCCGTCTACACGCCGCTCGAGGTGGCGCGCGCCATCTACGAGCACGCCTACAACGCCATCGCCGCCAACACGCATCTCTTCGATGCGCACTCCAAGCAGTGGATCGTCGACAACGTGCCCGGGTACTGGGCCATCGCCAAGCGCGCCGGCGTGGTGGGCATCACCTTGGTGTGCGCCGTGCTCTTGGGCATATCGGGCATGCTGTACCAGAACGTCTTCAAGAACCCCATTGCCGGCCCTGGCATGCTTGGCGTGGGCAGCGGCGTGTCGCTGGGCATGATGCTCTTGGTGGTGCTCTACGGCTCTGCCGCGAGCTCCTACATCACGCAGCGCTATGTGTTCTGCTATGGCTTTGGCGCGGCGATCCTCATCTTCGTCATCGCCGTGGGAAAGAAGCTCTCTGGCAAGGGCAAGCCCTTCGACATCATGTCGATGCTGCTCATCGGCTCGATCCTCAGCCAGCTTCTGGGGTTCATCGTGAGCTACGTGACGCTGTTCGTCATGGACGAGGAGTACTACCTGGTCTTCTACAACCTCAGCCAGATGCTCACGGTAGACACCTCGCTCATCTCCTGGCTCACTTTGGGTGTGGCGAGCATCGCGAGCGTCGTGCCCATCTACTTCCTGCGTCGCAAGATGAACGCCCTTGCGCTCGAGGAGGAGGAAGTGCGCCTGCTGGGCATCAACTACACGCGCCTGCGCGCGATAGCCCTCATCTGCGGTGCGATTATGATCCTGGCGGCGCAGATCCACACCGGCATGGTGGGCATGGTGAGCCTCATCGCCCCGTTTATCGCCCGCAGCTGGTTTGGCTGCGAGTTCTCCAAGCAGCTCACGGGCACGATCTGCATCAGCACGGTGCTCTTGCTCGCTTGCCGCACCATCACGGACCTTATACCCTTCGTGGGCGAGGGGCTGGCCGTGGGAAGCGTCGTGAGCGTCGTGGCGATGCCGCTGTTCGTGGTGCTGATGGCCAAGCAACTGCGCGGATGGGAGTGATGGCGATGCCCGTGGCGGACGTCGGTATGCACGCTGCAAAGTCTGTTGGCGTGCGTTTGAATGCAGATACAGCGCGGTTGGAAAACGCTGCGCTCGAGTGTGATTGCGGTAGGGAAGAAGGTAGGAGGACGAGGTTTGAAGCTTAGCGTTCGCGATGCGATGATCGGCTACGACCGCGACAAGCCCATACAGAAGTACGTCAACTTCAGCGTGTCGAGCGGCGAGGTCTGCTGCATCCTGGGACCCAACGGTTGCGGCAAGTCGACGCTGGTCAAGACCATCTTGGGGCTCAACCCTCTCTTTGACGGCAGTATCACCATCGACGGCGACGACATCACCAAGTGGAGCGCGGCAAAGCTTTCGTCGCATGTGGCCTATGTCGCGCAGAAGCACACGCAGCCCTTTCCCTATCAGGTCAAGGATGTGGTCATGCTGGGACGCGTCAACAAGAGCAAGTCGTTTAGCGGCCAGCCCACCAAGCGCGACTACAACATCGTCGAAAACGCGATGGAGGAGATGGGCATCAGCCATCTGCGCAACAAGCCCTACATGGACATATCGGGAGGCGAGCTGCAGATGGTCATGTTCGCGCGCGCCTTGGTGCAAGAGCCGCAGATGATCATCATGGACGAGCCCACGTCCGCCCTGGACTACGGCAATGCCGTGCGCATCATCGAGAAGGTGCGCGATTTGGCGCAGGCGGGCTACGGCGTGCTCATGATCACCCACAACCCCGACCATGCTTTTATGACGGGCGCCAACGTCGCGCTGTTCATGCGCAACAAGCCGATGATCTTCGGCGACGCATACCAGGTGATCACGCGCGAGAACATCCAGGAGGCTTACGGCGTCAACGTCAAGCTGGTGGAGTTCACGCACGACAACCAAGAGATCATGCGCATGTGCGCGCCGGAGTTTGGCGGCAAGAAGAGGCAAGAGTAGACGATGCGCGTGGCGCCTTGCGCGCCAGGCGACGTCATAGCGATAAACGAAGGAGAAGCAGTGGTAGACGAGAAACAGGTTATGGCAGCTTGCGAGAAGCTGGCCTGTGTTGCAGACAACATCGAGACGGTCATCAAGGGCAAGCGCGAGCAGGTCGAGCTCGTCATCATGGCCTTTATCGCCCAAGGCCACGTGCTTTTGGAGGACCTGCCCGGCACGGGCAAGACGAGCCTTGTGCGAGCGCTGTCCAAGAGCGTGTCGTGCGAGTTCAAGCGCATGCAGTTCACGCCGGATATCATGCCCTCCGATGTCACGGGCTTCTCGATCTTCAACCAGAAGACGCGCGACTTCGAGTTCAGGCCCGGCGGCGTGATGAGCAACCTGGTCTTGGTGGATGAGATCAACCGCGCCAGCGCCAAGACGCAGGCGGCGCTGCTCGAGGCGATGGAGGAGCGCCAGGTCACCGTCGACGGCCAAACGCACCCGCTGCACGAGCCCTTCATGGTCATGGCTACCCAGAACCCCATCGAGCAGTACGGCACCTACCCGCTGCCCGAGGCGCAGCTCGACCGCTTCATCATCAAGCTCTCCATGGGTTACCCGCTGCTCGACGAGGAGGTCGAGGTCGTCTTGGACGGCAAGCGCAACAAGCAGGGTATCCAGCCTGTCGCCACCAGCGATGACATTATCGCCATGCGCGATATCGCCGAGCAGATCGAGGTGAGCCGCGCTGTGGCCCGCTATGCCGTGCAGATCGTGACCTCGACGCGCGCCATGAAGGAGTGCTCATGCGGCGCCAGTCCCCGTGCCTCCATCGCCTTGGTGTCGATGGCGCGCGCCAATGCCCTGATGCGCGGGCGCAGCTACGTGATGCCCGATGACATCAAGTACCTGGCGCCCTATGTCCTAGCGCACCGCATTACGCTCACGCACGAGGCCAAGGTCGCCGGCCGCAAACCCGAGGGCGTGATCGCCGCCATCCTCGACAGCGTCGCCGTCCCCAGCGCGGGCAAGGAGAACTAAGGCCCTATGCCCCGCTTTGACGCATCGCATATCCGCAACAAGATGGGCGCAAGCCAGCGCAAACGCGCGCGGCGCAAGCATGCCCAAAGAGACGAGCGCCGCCATAAGCGCGCGGCTCGCCTCAAAGCAGCCGCATGCGTGCTGCTCATAGCCCTGTGCGTGTTCCTGGCTGTGATGGTGGGCAACGCAGACTATAAGGCCACGCCTTTTGGCTGGATCCCGCTCATCGCTGTGGTGTTGGGAATCGCTGCGGCTTTCGGTTACCTGCAGGTGCTCAAGCGCTCCCTTGTCTTCGAGGAGACGAGCAGCCTGGCCGATTGCCAACGTGACAAGGACATCGACTTCACCGTGGCCTTCAAGAACAAGTCGCCGTTGTTCTTCTTTAGGATCGAGGTCTACTTCTATATAAGCGACCTCTACGGCAATGTGGCGAGCCGCGCGATGACGACGCTCTCCCTCGCGCCCTTCGAGGAGTACGAGCTGAGCTTCAGCGCCAAGTTCGAGCATATCGGCACCTATAGCGCTGGCCTCGAGAAGGTGCGCGTGGTGGACTTCCTCAACCTGTTCAGCGCCACCATCCAAAACGAGGGCAAGCAGACGGTGCAGGTCACGCCTAAGTTCCAGCTCATCGACGGCTTGCACTTCTCACCCGATGCGATGCAGGAGACGACCAGGGCTGCAAAGACTATCCTGGCCGACAGCATGGATTACGCCTACGTGCGCGAGTACGTGCCGGGCGACCCCCTCAAGACCATCCATTGGAAGCTCTCGAGCCGCAACGCGGACGGCCGTTATATGACGCGCTTGTACGAGATGCCCACGAACCCCGCCGTGGGTGTGATCATGGACTTCTACGGCGACAGCGATGAGGCAAGCGTCTTGATGGGGTTCTTCGACGCGGTGGTCGAGTGCGGGTTCTCGATCGCATCCTATGCGCGCTACCAGGGTATGGACGTCGCTGTGCGCTTTGTCGACCGTGACGGCTCCAAAGTGGCTTTGAGCTCTTGGAACGAGGACACGATGCCCCAGATCATCCAGAGCATGCCGCCTATGAGCAACAAAGTCGCCGACCAAGCGCTGGCCATGGACCTGCTGCGTGACCAGATGGTGTCGCAGCATGGCGAGAACAACCTCATCATCTGCACGGCCGACCTCAGTGCAGAGATGGTGTCGCTGGTGTGCGAGAGCAAGACGCGCCATCGCGAGCCCATGCTGGTCGCCATCATCCCCACAACGCTTGCGGGCAAGGAGCGAGACGACTACACGGCGAGCCTTGCGCGTCTCGATGCGGCCGATATCGGCTATCTGGTTGTCTCTAAATCCGACGAGCTTTTGGAGGCGATTGCGTAATGGCTGCTACCCAGGCAAAAGCGCAGCCTACGAGGCTTGCGATGTTTATGCAGGGTGCTCTCTTCGACCTGCTCTTGGTTCTTGCCGCGAGCACGGCGCTGGTCTTCACCTTGAGCTACGGCTTCGACAGCGCGGCCGACCTGCGTGGCAATATCGCTCTCACGGCGGGTGTGTGCCTGCTCGTCTTGCTGCCGATGTACGCGGGCAGCTGGTCGAAGAAGGCCCTGGCCCCTGCCATCGTCATGTGCGTCGTGGTGTGCGTGGGCGCCGTCTGTGCGTTTGCCGCCGCGATGCCAGCCGGGACGGAGCTCTTCATCGACGGGCAGGTCAACGACGTGGCTGACAACTACATCATCTATGCGATGGTTCTCGTGCTGGTGCCGGTCATCGTGTATCTCCTCAGTCGCAGGACGGCGGGCTTGTTCTTTATGCTCGTGCTGGCCGTAGTCGCCTGCGGTGCGATCCAGTTCCTGTACCGCGATTGGATCACCGCGCAGCCGGGTATTCCCGCCTTCATCGTCGTGATGGTGAGCGTCTGCATGATGTTCGTGTACCAGACCTACCGCTCGAGCGTCTATGGTGCGAAGCGCGCCAAGAAGCCCGTCTTTGGGCAGGTTTTCGGGTTCTCTGCGCTGATCAGCGCCGTATGCGTGGGGTTGGCATGCGTTGTCTTCTTTGCCGGCATCAACGCCTTGGGTATATCGACCCCGGATATCAAACCCTTCAAGGACTACTACCAGAAGCCCGTGGTTGAGTACACGGGCGTTTATACAGAGCAGCAAGTGGATAACCTCGACATCAAGACGAGTACCCTGAGCGACGAGTGGAAGGACACCTCGCGTCAGGGCGAGGGCGGCAACAACGTCAATACGCCCGACGACCTCATATCCTCTGATCCCCTTACCGGCTTGGCGCAGTCGCTAGAGGGCTTCGATGCAAGCGAGTGGGCCGAGCAGTTCCAGACGGTTGGCTACAACGTGCTCGAGCCGCAGCATATCGCGCTTATCATCCTAGTGCTGGCAGCGTTTGTCGCCCTCGTACTCTATTGGCGGCGCCGCCGTGACAAGCGCTTGGCAAAATGGCGCGAGCTTCCCAGCAACCAAGAGGCGATTGCCATCTACGACTTTGTCCAGCAGCGTTTCAAGCGCTTAGGGGTTAAGAAGACGCCCACGCTCACGCCGCTCGAGCACGCGATGGCGTCGCGCAAGGAGCTGGCGGCCTTCAGCCGCGGGACAGGCGGTGTCGATCTGATGCAGTTCACGCTGCTTTGGCAGCGTGCCTACTATGGCAGCCGAGAGCTCGACCCCGATCAGCTTGCGGCGATGGAGCGCTACTACCAGGCGTTCTTTACCAATGCCAAGGCGTACTCCGGCAAGCTCAAGTGGCTTTTATGGAGGTTCTGGCGCATTTAGCGCAGGTTTGGGCGAAGGGGTCTTGGGCCGGTATGGACAGGGATCAATCGCTTTAAGCGTTGTGGAGTTTTGGTTGTTTTATCCCTGTTCGTCCCTTATTATCCTTATTCGAGATTCATTTCGCTAGAAATGCGTTTTTAACAAATAGAATCGTTTCGTCTGCCCATAAGGGGTTTGAACCTGACCTGCGCATGCTGAGACAGGTTTGAAAACCTGCGGCGAACAAGCGTGAAAAGCGCCCCGTAAGGCAAAGAGTGCGTTTCCGCGTCCGCGTAGCCGTACTAAGCCAGGGCATTGCTTGCAAGGCGAGATGCCTTGGGCGATGCGCGCTTTGGGGTGGGTAAGGTAATCCAGCTGCCAGGCTATAAGACCGGGCGGTTCGATTTATAGGGTAAGTTTTGGAGAAAGGAACAAGAAGGAATGAAGTTCTCGTTCAAGGGCAAGAAGGTTGCCAAGAGCATCGTCGCCGTCGGCTGCGCCGGTGCCATGATGATGGCGTTCGCGCCCACCGCTTTTGCCGCTACCGATGCTAAGGACCTGGTTGGCAAGACCGCTATGAGTGCAGACGGCTACGTTACCGCCGCAGCTGCCCGCGCTGCCATGCCTACCCCCGAGATGCTCGGCCTGACCGGTATCGAGGATAATGCCTCGACGTTTTCCAGCGTGACGAGCTGGGACAGCCCCAAGTACCTGCTCATGGGCTCTGATCTCAACACCAGCCCCAACCCGTACTTCTACAACACCTTGCTGCAGTCTACAGGCAACAACACCGAGGCGACCCCGACTGTCCTCGTCAACCCCTCTCGCAGCGGTGACGGCCGCGGTCCTGGCCAGGGCCTGGGTAAGTACGGTGCGGATGAGACCGATGATGCGGTTTGGAACGCCAAGCCCGATGTCGTCATCGGGGGGGGCGGTATTGATTACGACACCGCCGAGTACGCCGGTGCCGTTGACAGCAACTACCATCCCAAGTCTGTCGCTTATAACTTCTCTGTCTTCGAGAACCTTATCGACTCCACTTACAACACCGCCTTCGCAGGCGACGCCGTGGCAAAGGCCACCGGCAAGAAGCTGCGCTATGGTTCTGCCACTACGATCGCGCAGAACTACGAGAAGTACATCAAGGGTACGCGCGCTTACATCCTCAAGCGCCTCACCGACGAGCACAAGGACGTCAAGACCATCGCCGTCGTTTCCGCTGTCAACGAGGACGGCACCGTTACGCTGGTCAAGACGGGCGTCGAGGAGGGCACTGCCTCTACCAACCGCCTGATCGAGGCAACCCAGACCGTCGCTACCAACCTGGGCGACAGCGAGCAGACCGTTACTAAGGAAGATCTCGTCAAGAAGGCCGACCTCATCCTCATCGGCGGCCAGACCGGCTCCGGCGAGGCATTGGCTGACACCGATGCCATCAAGGCGAGCTTGGGTGCCGACGCCCTGGCCAAGTGCTATTACGTCAACGGCGGTGGCTCCGCAGGCTCTATGTACGGCGTTGTCATGAACTCCGCCGAGAACGCCCAGAACATCGGCCGCATCCTGGGCTGCCTGTACCCCGAGTACGTCGACCAGGACGACTGGATCAGCTACTACTACGACAACTTCTACCATATCAAGACCAGCAGCCTGGGCGAGGCCATCGACAGCGCGATGGACGGCGTCGTGAACTGGGACGCCACCGGTTCCGACCGCACCCAGTGGACCGCCAAGGACGCCAGCACCTACAACAAGAAGAGCGTCCAGCGCAAGATCGACACGGGTATCGCCTACCTGCAGTCCTTCGATGACGCTGACAGCCAGGGCCTCAACAAGCTCACCAGCAACATCGACAAGACCACCGTCTCCAAGATCGCCCAGACCCTCAAGGTCTCCCCGGCCAAGAAGACCGTGAAGTCCAAGAAGGCCTCTACCATCAAGATCAAGGCCACGGCCCAGGGCCTCGTCAGCTACAAGGTGACCAAGAAGGCCTCCAAGAAGGTCTCCGTCTCCAAGGCTGGCAAGGTGACCATCAAGAAGGGTGCCAAGGCCGGCAAGTACGTCGTCACCGTCAAGGCCGCAGCCACGGGCGAGTACAAGGCCGCTAGCAAGACTGTGACCATCACCGTCAAGTAAACGGTTTTTGCCATCGGCTTGCATAGCTGGCGTATGCCTGGCTATGAGCCCAATGCGTTAGAGAGGGCGGCGGCTTCGTTTGGGGTCGCCGCTTTCTTGTAGCCGCTGCCAGAGCAGGGGAGTGCGGGCAGGTTTTAAGCATTGTGGAGTTTTAGCCTATTTGCCCCCCTTTACCTTTTTTCGCATTTAATCCATAGAGGAATTAATCTCCTATCAATAAAATGGATGTGTTCGTCTACGAAAGGTTCGAAGCCAATCTCTATGCGTTTGCGACAGTTTCAAAACTCCGCTGCCCTCAAGGGGGGCATAACGGTGGCTATGTGCGTGGGCCTTGCGGCTGGTGTCGCGGTCCTGCCCGGGTGCAAGTACACCGATGTTCTCACAGAGCACATAGAGGATCCGCAAAACGGCACTGTCGACCCAAACCAGGACGCTATCTACAAAGAGGTCAAGGGAGCGCCAGAGAATCCCAATCTCACAAGCACGCTTTCGGGCGAGAGCTCGCGCGTCGATGACCAGACGGCTCAGCTCCCTGTTTACGATGAGGACGCCGGTGACAACGGCCTGACGGCCAATCGCGTCTACGATGCCAACAGCTCGCATGACGTCCCTGCCACGCAGGGCACGGATGCAAGCGACCAAGAGGGCGAGAGCACCAACGGCGACCAGAAGGAAGACGAGGGCGACTCCTCCAAAAACGACGACCAGTCCCAGGACGACGGCAGCTCGACCGATGATTCTGCCGATGGCGACGAGGCCAGCGACGAGGCCGATCCCAACGACGACAGCGAGGAAGGCGACGACGACACCGGCGGCGACGATGCTACAGGTGGCAGCGGCGGTAGCGCGACGGTCTATGACGACGGCACCTACGACAAGCTGCCGGAAAACGTGGGCAGCGTTGCGGCTGTCGGTCAGTACGCCACCATCGTTCAGATGCTCGCCGGCGAGGGCGGCCTTGCCGCAGCAGACAGCAACTGGATATCCAACGTCAAGAAGACCGGCGCTTTTGCCGGCGAGGGCGTCGACAAGATCACAGCGGGATGGAGCGGCGACGGCGGCTCGTCCGGCACTGCCAAGATCGATGCCCTGATCAAAGCCAAACCGGATGTGGTGCTGCTCGAGAGCGGCACCAACAGCCTCAATGCCAACCAGCAAAAGAAGCTCACCAAGAACGGCATCGACGTCGTGGTCATGCCCGATCTTGGGGAGAGCGACACGCCGGATAAGAGCATCACCAAAGCGGTGAGCATCGTCGCCGAGCTTTTGAAGAAGGCCGATACCGCTTACGACGCAAGCTCTATGGCTGATGCCTATATAGAGCTCCATGACCAGGCGATCGACGCATGCCTCGACGCCAACGGCGGCTACTCCACCAAGTCGATCGGCGGCAGTACCGCGGCGTATATCTACCAGGGGACCAAGAGCACCGGCACGGCGACCACCAAGCTTTCCAGCAACCGCGTGACGACTGCCTTCATCGACAGCTGGACTACCTCGGTGCGCAGCACCCAGACGGCAGTGCGCCGCTACTCCGGCGCAGAGCTCTATCTCAACGGCAAGAAGATCAACGTGTCCGAGGGCGTGGGCATCGCCGCCAAGGGCTCCACGGATAACTTCATGCTGCTCGACTACTACTTCCAGGTGAGCGGCG
>CAVCDT010000005.1:17833-38969 GCA_963600995.1 Akkermansia muciniphila
AACAACGCCTACGACACCTCCAAGCCCAACGTGGGCAAGAACTCGCTTTCCTTCCCCGTTATCCCCGGCTCTGCAGATGGCGTGGTGACCAAGACCTCCGCCCAGCGAAACGTCCCCAGTGCGCTTTGGTACAACCCCTACAGCTACACGGACACAGAGAGCTGGGTCACGGTTGGCGATGCCGAGTACCCCGCCATCGTCACGCGCAGCACCGATATCGCCAAGAAGGTCAAGTCGAGTGCGGGGCGCACCAACGGCATGTACAACGTAGGCCAAAGCTATGAGATCTGGGTGATGCCCAGTTGCAAGCTCACGGGTTCTTGGTCGACCGGTACCGTAGACAGCTTCTTGGCAGCGCCTTGGGCCTACGGGATGTTCCAGCTCGACAGCGATCTGGGGACTTGCTCCGCCTATGCGGACAGCTTCTACCAGACCTTCCTGCGCTGCGACACCAGCGATGCCGTAGACGACTACGGCACCATCTACAAGGCGAGCTGCCCCACGGGGTAGGCGCTTTATCCCAAGCAAGGTAATCCTGTCGCCAGGCCACTGCGTCGAGCGGTTAGATTGATATGCATCTGGTAACCGTCTGATCAAGGCCACCCAGACCGTCGCTACCAACCTGGGCGACACCGTCACCACCATCAGCAAGGAAGAGCTCGTCAAGAAGGCAGACCTCATCCTCATCGGCGGCCAGGACGCCGAGGAAGGCCTGACCAACGCAGGGGCCATCAGCTCCAAGCTCGGTGCCGACGCGCTCTCCAAGTGCTATTACGTCTCTAACTACAACACCTGGACCGGCGCTATGTACAGCGGCACGTTAGAGAGGGCGGCGGCTCCGATTGGGGCCGCCGCCCTCGTTTTGCCCTGAGCGACTCTTGGTGTTTGGTTGTACCGGGGTTGGCGGCCGCAAAGCTTGCGTGCTTACTGATGCCGCTATTGCTGCGATGCACCTTTTGCCTCATTGTGTTCAGGCCGGCTGTCACGTTTGGTAACGCTTTGTATTATTCGGGGCGCTCACGTGCCGTATCGACTATGCCTCTAGTATTCTCTAATCAGTCTATTCTCGCTTTGAGATAGACATAGGGATGGGTATTACCCATGAGAAAGGATTGTCGATGAGGATCACTAAGAACTTTATGCGCAACGCGGTGACGGCTGTCGCCGTGGGGGCTATGGCAACGGCTATGATGCCGGCTTCTGCCTTTGCAACTTTTGCCCCGGATACCAAGGCTCTGAGTGGCGACGGCTATGTTACCGGCGCCTCACCGCGCCCGCCTGCGCCGGCGCTCGATATGCTGGGCATCTCCGATGTCGAGTGCGACCCGCTGGGCATCAGCGCCGGCATCGGCGAGCTGAGCTGGGCATCCCCCAAGTATTACATCTGGGGCAGCAGCTACTACAACACCAACCCGAACCCCTGGATCACCAACGCCGTGATCAACAAGCAGGCGGGCTCCGTCGTTGCGACGCCCACGGCTGTCGAGGGTGGTAACGCCGCTGTGCGCACCCAGACCAAGCCGGGCGGCAACCCCGATGCGGGCCTTGCGCTCTATGGTGCGAGCGAGCAGGTCAACGCCCTTTGGGACCTCAAGCCCGACGTCATCATGGGCACCAACGCGGATACCTGCATCTACACCAGTGCAGACTACAAGGCGGCCTTCCCCGCGGGCTTCGAGAACTACAACCCCAAGAGCGTGCGCTACAACTACTCGGATATCTCCTCGATCATCAAATCCGTCTACAGCCTGGCCGATGCAGCCGATACCGTGGTCAAGGAGAGCAATGGCACCAAGAAGCTGCGCTACAGCTCTACGGCAACGCAGATCGCACAGAACTACGAGGAGTACGTCCACGGCTTGCAGGGCTTCATCCTCCAGCAGCTCGAGGCTAACAAGGCAGAGCAGAAGACCACGGCGATTATCACGGAGTACGATGCGGCTGCCGGTACGTACAAGCTGATGAACGCCACCAACACGCCCAATGCGACCAATGCGCGCTATCTCGAGGTCACCAAGAACGTCTCTAAGAACCTGGGTGACACGATCGAGACGGCCAAGGCGGAAGACCTCGCTGCGGCAGACCTGATCATCGTCCAGCAAAACGTCAAGAACCCCAAGGAGGTCGCAGACTCCCTCGGCGCAGAGACAGGCAAGAAGGTCTACTACTGCACGAGCACCAACATCGGCGCAGCGTACTCCGTCGCGCGCAACTCCACGGACAACGCCCAGGATATGGGCCGCATCTTGGGCTGCCTGTACCCCGAGTACATCTCGCAGGACGATTTGGTCTGCTACTATTTCGACCAGTTCTATCATATCAAGAACGGTGTTTTGGGCGAGTTCGTCGACAACGCAATGGACGGTGTCGTCAACTGGGATGCCACGGATTCCGACCGCACCCAGTGGACGCAAAGCGACGCAGACGGCTATAACGCCAAGGTCGTCCAGGCCAAGCTCGACTTGGGCACCGCTTGGATCGCCAAGAACGCGGCTACTGTCGACAGTTCCATGGCGCTCGAGACCAAGGACAGCGGCGGCACCTACGTCTCTATCTCTGCGGCGGATTACAACAAGCTCGCCAAGGCCGTTCTGGTCAAGCAGACCATCAAGGTCACCCCTGTTGCCAAGAAGGTCAAGGCCGGCAAGAAGTCCAGCTTCAAGATCAAGGTCAAGGCAACGGGCAAGGTGAGCTACAGCGTTGCCGCCAAGGCCAAGAAGGCCGGCGTGAGCGTGAGCAAGGCGGGCAAGGTCACCGTCAAGAAGAGCACGGCCAAGGGTACCTACAAGGTCACCGTCAAGGCAGCGGCGACGAGCCTTCTCAAGGCTGCGACCAAGACCGTCACTGTCAAGGTCAAGTAACGTAGGCTGGCGATAAACCAGCTAGTGTCTGCACCTTAGCGGGCATCGATGGGCGGCGGCTCCGTTTGGGGCCGCCGCTTTGCTGTGCTGTACTAGAATGGCCGGCATGCGATATTGCCTTCTCGACAACCTGCGCGGCCTCACCTTCGCGAGTATGGCCGCGTTTCACACCACTTGGGACCTCGCCAATATGTTCGGCGTGGATATCCCTTGGTTCGGCGGGCCCATTGGGTATGTCTGGCAACAGAGCATTCTCTGGACCTTTGTGCTTTTGAGCGGCTTTTGCTGCGGCCTGTCGCGACAGCAGCTCAAGCGCGGAGGCATCGTCTTTGGCGCCGGCCTGCTGGTGACGCTTGTCACCGCTATCGCCATGCCGCAAGATGCGGTCTACTTTGGCGTGCTGAGCTTTTTGGGTGCGGCGATGATTATCACAGCGCTTGCCAAGCCCGCGCTCGAGCGCGTCCCCGCTTGGCCGGCCCTCGTCATATGCGTCGTGCTCTTTGCCGTTGCGCGCGATATTCCCTTTGGCTACTTGGGGTTCGAGCAGCTCCATATCGCCAAGCTCCCAAGCGAGCTTTACGCCAACTGGCTGACGACGGCCTTCGGGTTCCAGTTCCCGGGCTTTGCGAGCAGCGACTATGTGCCCTTCCTGCCGTGGGTCTTCCTCTACCTGGCAGGCTACTTTGCCTTCAGAGTGTTCCCCCGCAAGGGCGATGAGGATGCGGTTTCTCCTGCCGACGCTGCTGATGATGGCGCGCAGTCACCGGCTGCCCCTGGCCCTGCAGCCGCAGGTGCCTCCCGGGCTGCTCTGGCTTTGCCCGCGCAGCGCCCCTGGCCCGTTATCGACTTTATCGGCAGGCACTGCCTGGGGTTCTACCTCGTGCACCAGGTGGCCATCTATGCTGTCTTGAGCATCATCTTCGCCTTTATCGGCTAACACGCAAACAGCTGGTTCTTTCGCGGCAGTGCGCTAGTGCTTTTGGCGGAGCATGTGCGGGATGGTGGTGTCGGCGCAGCGGTCGCTTGCGGCAGAGGCGTTGTCGAACCCGCCTGCGAGCGCCTTTTGGACGGCATCGGCAAGGGCGTCGCAGATGCCCTGGCTGCTGCCGAGCGCCGGCACGTAGGTGAAGCTTGCCTGGGCGCCGGCTGCCTCCATGAAGGCCTTGCGCATGTCGCGGCTCACCTCGAGCACGGTCTCCATGTTGTCGACCGTGAAGATGGGGCAGACAACGCACACGTCGCGCACGCCCTGCGCCGCCATCTCGAGGACGGCGGGATCGGTAAAGGGCTGCAGCCATTTGCGGCTGTCAAAGCGGCTCTGATACGACACGCTCACCGCCTGCGCGGGGATGTCCAGGTCCTGCGCTAGGTGCGCTGCCGTGGCCTCTGCCTGGTCGCGATAGGGGTCGCCGTGCTCGATATCGGCGACGAGCGTGGAATGGAAGCTCACCACCAGGCGCGAGCCCTCGGTATAGCGCCAGTGCTGTGCGACTTGCCTGGCAAGCGCTGTGCGGTAGCTTTCCAGGTCGTAGAAGTACGGGGCCTCGATGACATCCGGGTGCCAGTCATACTGCTGCCCCAGCTTGGCGATGGCGTCGTTTGCGTGCTTGATGCAGGTGCCGGCGCAGACGTTGACCTGCTGGGGGTAGGAGGGAAGGACGACTATGCGCTCGCAGCCGGCGACGCGCAGCTCGTGCAACCCGTCGAGCACAGAGGGGTTGCCATAGCGCATGGCCAGCGCAACGCGCACCTCGTCGCCTTCCAGGCGCTCCTGCAGGGTGTCTTGGAGCTTGGCGGCTTGTTCGTAGCAGCCGATGGTGAAGGGCGAGCCCTGCGGCGTCCAGAACGCCTTGTAGTTCTCGACGGTGCGCTGCGGGCGGTTGCGGCAGATGTGGTTGACGATGCGCTTGCGGATAAACGCGGGTGCGCCGATGATGGCGGGGTCCATCAGGAACTCACGCAGGTAGTTGCTCACAGCGGCGACGGTAGGCTCGTCGGCCGTACCGGTGTTCATCAGAAGAATGCCTGTCTTCAAAAGGCGGCCTCTCTCGCTTGCGTGCGCCATGTCGCGCACGCTCTCCTTGTTGCGCCTCCAAGCCGGCGCGAAACCTGCTTGCTAGCGGCAGCCCTTAGCGGGCAGCGCCTGCAAGGCAGCAGTTAGCATTGTGGCATAAACAAACCCCCTGCACATTCACCCGATGCAGGTGAACTCGGGTAAAACCTGCTGCGCTAGGGCAGGAGACACCCGTCCGGGTGTTTACCCGCCTGTTATCGGCATCGTTGGTCTCGCAGGGTGGCGGCAGGAGCGCAACTCCAAGCTTCGGGGTTGCACTGCTTGCGGTTGCACGGCAGACACGTCTTGCCGCTTAGGGCAGAGGATAAAGGGCGGCCCTGGAGTAATCCCGACTCCAGGGCCTGTGGGGTTGTTGGAGCTTTAGTGCTTAGCTAGCAAAGGTCTTGCTGACAAGCTCTTCGTTTTGCTGGTAGGTGATCCAGCCGCTGGGCAACTCGAAGTCGTCTTCGTGGCAGCCGGTGCAGGTCAGCACAGAGGCGCGGTGCCCCTTGTGGCAATCGGTACAGGAGATCTCGATGCCTTCGTGGTGCTGGGAGTGCGGGTTGTACTTGCCAAAGCGCGCGGAGGTCATCTTTTCGAGCTTGTCGCGGTCGATCGAGCCGTTCTCGCCTTGGAGGCGCACATGGCAGTTCTCATTGGCGCAGAAGCGGTCTTCGTCTTCCTTCCACCAAGAGGTGAGGTCGCCGCCAACGCGCTCGTCGAGCTGGGCGTAGTAGTTGCCCGTCACGAACTCAGCGCCCTCGGTGATCTGCTCGCCGATGACTGCGTGATGGCAGTCGAGGCAGGTGACCTTGGACTTGCCCGTGGTGTCGTTGTTGGCATGGGCGACGGCCAGCATGGCGCTGGTGTCGCTTACCTCGTTACCCCATTTGTCGGTGCCCGTCGTGCCCTTTTCCTGCGAGTAGCTGTCGTAGTAGACGTCCATGTTATGGCAGAACGCCGCGCAGAACTCGGGCGTCTCGTGCCAGTTCCAAGCGCCTACTCCGGCGATAGCACAGATGACGACGACAACCGCCGCCACGACTCCGGCCTTCTTCTTGTTGAGCGGCTTCCTTGCTTTCTTCTCTTTGCTCATACGATCAACTCCTTAACTCGCGCCGAGGGCTTAAGCCTCGGAGGAGACGCCCAAGATGGCGTCGCCCTTGTCGAGCCAGTCGTTGCCGGTCTTGAGGACGCGGTTGTAGAGGTCGGGGTTGTGCGCACCCTCGGAGTTCTCCGCTGCAGCGAGGTTCCAGTAGTAGCACGCAGCGCGCTGGACATATTGGAGCTTGCTCTTCTGCTTGGAGCTGATCGACTTGGACTCGATAGCGGATTCGAAGTTCTTGACGAACCTCTCTGCGCGCTCGCCCAGCACCTTGGTGCGGCCGTCGATGTCCTCTTGCACGGCTGCGACCTCGGCCTTGATATCGGCATGGCAGGTGCTGCAGTCGTTTTCGATGAGCTCTTCGTTTTCCAGCGGATTAGACCACATGTGGTTGGTGTAGGCGTTGCCGTCGCTATCGGTGCTGGTGCCCATATGGCAGTCTGCGCAGGTGTAGCCCAGCTGCGTCATATGGCTGCCGCCGTCGACGTAGTTGAACTCGAACTCTGCATGGCGCACGGCGATCATCTTGGCACCGGTGGACTCGTAGGTCCAATCGGCGTAGTCGTGCTCGTCATACCAGGCCAGAGCCTTGTCCGGGTCCATGCTGTCCAGGCCGCCGCTGTAGGGGCTCGTGGGCTCGCCGGAGACGGGGTCCATCGAGTAGTCGCAGTGGCATTGGCCGCATACCTGGGACTCCATGGGGACGTTGTCTGCGTCCTCGCCCATGGCCGTCACCCAGTTGGTGCGCGTCACCTTGAGCGTCGTGGGGTCCTCGTTCTCGTGGCAGTTGGCGCACGAGATGTTCTCGGTGTAGTTGGCGCTGGTGAAGGCCTCGTGGTAGAAGTCCTTGCCCTCTGCCAGCTCCTCGGCCGCCTGGGCGTTGTACTGCGGGGTCTTGCATGCGTAGCACGAGATCTTGGTGTTCTCGTTGATGCGCCCGTTGTGCTCGACGGTGTAGAGCGAGTACGTGTGGCCGGCAGGCTCCGTGTAGTACTTGGCGTAGCCGTAGCCCAAGCCCAGGGTCTTGATCTCCGGGTTGGTCTCCAGATAATCCGACTTGTCTTCCTGAGCGCTGTAGTCGCCGTTCAGAAGATCGGTGCCCACAGACGTCTCATCGGCGTTTTCCGCGGTTTCCTCGGTGTAGTTGCAGGGGACGTTCTGGGCGTTTTGCAGGTACGAGTTGTACTGGTTGGGGTACTGCTCTGCCCATTTGTCCGCCGTGATCACACCGTAGCTGTCCGCCTCGGGGATCGAGGTGGGCGCGCTTGCCTTGATGGTGGGGATCCCGGGGTTAGCCTGTGGCGCGCAGGCGCAGATGGTGCCTGCGGTGGCAACGAGCGCTGCTCCAAGCGCCGTTGTCAAGACGAGTCGTGACTTGCGTGAGTATTTGAAAGCCATAACTCCCTCCTTCTCATGAAAAATCCAACAACCCAACAAAGCATTTTGCTCCGCTTGTTGCGGGTGGATCGTGGTCGGCGAGCAGGGGCAGGGATTATCCCTAACGCCAAAGAAAAGGGAAGGGGAAGGGGCGTGTCCAACGGGGACGGCGGGGGATGGCGCAGAGCGCCGGGGCGCGTCAAGGCAGACGTCGCGCACGGGATGCGGGGTACGTGACGCAGGGCACGGGATGCATCGGGTGACTCGGCGTGTGGCCCCCAGCTTTTGTGGCGGGCGATATAGGGCGTGCTATCCGCAGCCTGGGTTTGCGGCCTGCGGGCGATGCGCCTTTCCAGACGGCCTAGAGGGTCATCAGGTTGTGCTCGATCGCGTAGTCGACCAACCCCGCGCGGTTCTTGATCTGCAGCTTGGCGTAGATCTTGGCGCGGTGCGCCTCGATGGTCTTGACGCTCAAGAAGAGCTCGTCGGCTATCTCCTTGTTGGTGTAGCCATGCGCCAGCAGGCGCGTGATCTCGAGCTCGCGCGTGGTGAGTTGCTGGGCCTTGGCGAGGTTTTCCAGCTCCTGTGCGCTCAGGTTGCCGCCCAGCATGTCGCGCATCTTGGGATGGATGAACACGCTGCCGTTAAGGATGCTCTTGATGGCGGTCTGCAGCTCTTGCGAAGATGAGTTCTTGAGCATGTAGCCGCTGGCCCCGCCGCGCAGCGTGTAGTACAGGTACTCCGGGTCTGCGTACATGGTGACGATGAGGATCTTCACATCGGGAAAGTCGCGCGATATCTCCTCGCATGCCGATATCCCGCTGCGCCCCGGCGGCATGCTTATGTCGAGGAGCAAGATGTCCGGGTGCTCGCGCGACACGGCGGCGTAGGCTTGGGCCCCGTCTGCCGCCTCGCCCACCACCTTGTAGTCGCCGCCTTGCTCGAGCAGCATCTTGAATCCTGCGCGCACCATCTCGTGGTCATCTGCCAACACAACCGTGATCATCGTTTCTCCTCACTAGAGCTGCCCATGGGGGCGAGCAAGGTGACGGTGGTGCCCTCGCTGCCAGATTCGAACGTGAGCTGGGCTCCGATCAGCGCAGCGCGCTCGCGCATGCCGGGAAGCCCGCATCCGCTCCCACGCACCTGGGGGTTGTCGACGTTGAAGCCGACGCCGGTATCGGCCACCTGGGCCTTGAGCCATCCGCCCGCCGCGTTGATCGAGACGGTGACCTCGCCCTGCCCGGCGTACTTGCATGCGTTGCACATCGCCTCTTGGACGATGCGGTAGATCTGTGTCTCGCACGCCTGGTCCATACGCTCTATGTCAACGGGAACGTCGAAGCGCACCAGGGCGCCCAGCGTCTCGCGATAGAGGGCGGCCTGGGATTTGAGCGCGCTCACCAGCCCAAAATGGTCGAGTGTGGACGGGCGCAGCTCCACCGATATGTTGTGGAGCTCGTCGAGCACAGCGTCGAGCGCGAGCCGCGCCTGTGCAGAGCTTAGGGCGACGGCCTGTGCGTCGCTGCTACTGGCCTCGATCTTCTGGAGCTCGAAGCGCACGGCCAGAAGCTCCTGGGCGATGCCGTCGTGCAGCTCGCGAGAGATGCGCCGGCGCTCCTCCTCTTGCGCGGCGATGAGCTTGGACGCGATGCCCTTGACGGCAAAGCCCTGCTCCATCGGGGCGAGCTCGCCGCTTATCTCGTCGAAGTCCATGGCCTCGCCTGTGATTACGCCCAAGTCGCAAAAGCCCGTGCCCACACGCTCGCAGAGCTTGGCGAAGACCTTGCCGTGCTCGCCTCCGGTCTTTCTGAACCCGGCGAGCAGCACGCCTACCACGCGGCCGCCTTTGGCGACGGGCAAGGCGATGAAGCTGCGCAGGTCCTCGGCGAAGACAATGGGGTATGACGAGTACTCCCGCGGGTCGAGCTCATGGTCGATGTCCGTGAAGAGCATGGGGCGCCCGCTTTTGAGGACGATGCCGCCTATGCCATGACCGGGGGCGAGAGCGATGCGCTTGTGGCGGTCGTCTGTGGAGCCGGCACTGTATATCCAATGCAGCGGGGAGCCAAAAAACGCGGCGAGCCCCAGGGACGTGAAGTCGAAGCGCAGCTCGCGGTGGAGCTCGTCGATCTGCTGCTGGTAGGAGGCGTTGGCGCCGGCAAGCGTCGCCTCGTCGAAGTTCGCAAGGTCCATGCTCTTGGTCCTAATGGATATGGGTGGTGCCATCCGCGTGCGTGTGCTCATGCGGATGGTGGTGCTCATGGGGATGGCTGTGCTCGCTGCCCACCACGGTCGTGACGAGGTCTCCGTTGAGGACGCCCTTGGTACCCAGCAGGGCGTCTGCGATGGAGCGCACCGTGGCGCTCTTGCCGCGCATGATGATGACCTCGAGGCAGTTGCTGCTGTCCACGTGCACATGCATGCTGCTCACGATCTGGTCGCAGTGGGCGTGCTGGATGCTGTCGAGTTTGTCGCGCAGGTCTGACGCGTGATGGTCGAACACCATCGTGAGCGTGGCGAACACCTGGGCGTCGGGCTCCTCGACGGTATCGGCTACCAACGCGCTGCGCACGAGGTCTCGCACTGCCTCGGATCTGTTCTTGAGCGTGCCGCGCCGCTGCACGTAGGCATCGAGCTCGCCTAGGAGCTCAGACGGCATCGCCACAGAGAAACGGACCAACTCGCTGTTGCCCATGGGTGCTCCTTGCTCTGACGGTGGATTGCTGGCTCTATGATAGCTGCAAAAGACTCCTGCGGGTGCGCACCCTTGCGCGTACAGGGGGCAAGTACGTTGCCATAGGCAAAGGCGATAGCGGGAAACCGGGACAGTTAGCCGCTGCAAATATATCAGAAGTGAGCTTTAGCTAACTGTCCCTATCATAAAGGGCGAATCTGCCCTGCTGTCCCTATATCCGTTTGCCAAACTGCCCTTATTAACCCTTGCGATAAAGTTAGCAGTGGTTTACACTGCGCGTTAGCTATGGCTAACACCAACGAGTTAAAACGAGGTAGGAGCACAAGATGACGCTTTCCCAAGTAGAGATCGGTCAAAGCGCAACCGTTACCAAGCTCCATGACAACGGCGCCATCAAGCGCCGCATCATGGATATGGGTATCACCAAGGGCATCGAGGTCACCATCACCAAGGTGGCTCCTCTGGGCGACCCCATCGAGCTCAAGGTTCGCGGCTACGAGCTGACTTTGCGCAAGGCCGACGCAGACCTCATCGAGGTCGCATAGCACCCTGCTGCTCTCATGCGCTTTGAAGGACGCCTCGGGCGTCCTTTGTTTGGCTGGCGAGTTAGCAGTTACTTACTTTAGAGAAACCCTCAATCAGGAGAAAGGACATGGCATGGCTTTGACACTGGCCTTGGTGGGCAACCCCAACTCGGGCAAGACCACCTTGTTCAACCAGTTCACCGGCAACCACCAGTACGTGGGCAACTGGCCGGGCGTTACGGTCGAGAAGAAGGCGGGCAAGCTCAAGGGGCAAGACGATGTGGAGATCGTCGACTTGCCGGGCATCTACTCGCTGTCCCCCTACACCAAGGAGGAGGTCGTCGCGCGCGAGTTTCTGGCGCAAGGCGAGGTCGATGCGATCATCAACATCGTCGACGCGACCAACCTGGAGCGCAACCTCTACCTGACCGAGCAGCTCATGGAGTTCGGCGTGCCGGTCGTGGTGGCGCTCAACCAGATGGACATCGTCAAGAAACGCGGCTACACCGTTAAATCCCAGGCGATCTCCAAGCAGTTGGGCGTGCCCGTCGTCGAGATATCCGCGCTCAAGGGCGACGGCATCGACGAGTGCGCGCAGGCCGCGGTGAAGGCTGCCAAGGCCAAGGAGTGCCCCAACCCCGTCACCTACTCGCCTGAGCTCGAGGCTTATCTCTCCCAGGTCGAGGCAATGCTTCCGGCAAGCGTCCCTGCCAGCCAGAGGCGCTACTTTGCCATCAAGGCCTTCGAGCGCGATGCCAAGGCCGTAAGCGAGCTCGGCATCGACGACAAGGTCGCAGATATCGTCGACAAGGCGCAAGAGGCCCTCGACGACGACCCCGAGGGCATCGTCACCAACGAGCGCTACAAGAACATCACCTCGTTCATTGACGAGGTCTATGCGCGCACGCAGGAGGGCAAGTCCGCATCTGAGCGCATCGACGCCATCGTCACCAACCGCATCCTCGCGCTGCCCATCTTCGTCGTGATCATCGGTTTGGTGTACTACATCGCTATCTCGACCGTGGGCGGCGTGGCTACCGATTGGGCCAACGACGGCGTCTTCGGCGACGGCTGGTACCTCGACCCGGCTCCCATCGTGCAGGTTGACGGCGCCCAGGCTGCCTTCGACGAGGCCGACGGCGAGTACTCTACGGCGCAGTCCTGCATCGCGGAGTACGTCGCTGCTGCCGATGAGGCCGGTGTCTCCACTGCCGCCGATATGCAGGAGGCCATCGACAACGAGGAGGACTTCGACGAGTCCACGCTGGCCGCCTTCGAGCAGGAGGCTGCCGCTGCCGGCGTCACGGCGACCTATACCCCCGAGGACGAGGAGACCGGCGAGCTGCTCGAGGACGAGGCCGTCGAGGTCACGCCCGCAGTCTTCGCGGAGTCCCTCGAGGTCGAAGAGCCCGACCATGCCGATTACGGCATCTGGATCCCCGGCATCCCCGCTTTGATCAGCGACACGCTCGACGCCGCCAACGTCGCAGGCTGGCTCAACGCCCTGATCCTCGACGGCATCGTCGCCGGTGTGGGCGCTGTCCTGGGCTTCGTCCCCCAGATCCTCATCCTGTTCTTCCTGCTGGCCATCCTCGAGGGCTGCGGCTACATGGCCCGCGTCGCCTTCATCTTGGACCGCATCTTCCGTCGCTTCGGCCTGTCCGGCAAGTCCTTCATCCCCATGCTCATCGGCACGGGCTGCGGCATCCCCGCCATCATGTCGACGCGCACCATCGAGTCGGAGTCTGCACGCCGCATGACGGTCATGACCACGACCTTCATGCCCTGCTCTGCCAAGCTGCCCATCATCGCTCTGTTTGCCGGCGCGTTCTTTGGCGGCAGCGGCATGATTGCCACGCTGGCCTACTTCGTGGGCATCGCGTCCATCATCATCTCCGGCATCATGCTCAAGAAGACCAAGCCCTTCCAGGGCGAGGAGACCCCCTTCGTCATGGAGCTGCCGGAGTACCCCCTGCCGCGCTTCGTGGACTTGCTGCGCAGCATGTGGGAGCGCGGCTGGTCGTTCATCAAGAAGGCCGGCACCATCATCCTGCTGTCCTGCGTGCTCATCTGGTTCCTCTCCAACTTCGGCGTTGAGAGCGGCAGCTTCGGCATGGTCGAGGATATGAACAACTCCGTCCTCGCGGTGATCGGCTCTGCGATCTGCATCATCTTCGCGCCTTTGGGCTGGGGCGACTGGCAGGCAACGGCCTCTGCCGTCACCGGCCTTATCGCCAAGGAGAACCTGGTCGGCACCTTCGGCGTCCTCTACGGCGGAGGCGAGGGCCTATGGGCCAACCTCGCAGCTGCCTACAGCATCCCCGCTGCGCTCAGCCTCATGTTCTTCAACCTGCTATGCGCGCCGTGCTTTGCCGCGATGGGCGCTATACGCCGCGAGCAGGGCAGCGCCAAGTGGTTCTGGGCGAGTGTGGGTTACGAGTGCGCTTATGCCTACTGCGTCGCCTTGTGCATCTACCAGATCGGCTCTGCCATCACCGGCAACGTGAACCCTGTGGGCCTGGCGGTAGCCGTCGTCATCATCGCCTTCATGCTCTTCATGCTCTTCAGGCCGGCATCCAAGCCCACCGCCGGGGCGAAGGAGGATACGGTGGCTCAGGCAGCATAAGGCCTGCCGTGACGCTGCTGGCCCAAGGTGCCTTGCAAGATACCCTAGGGTAGAGGCTTTACGAGCGTTGAGTTAAGCGCTCGCTTTAAGGGACATCCCGCTTTGGGATGTCCCTTTTTTGTGCTCTGACCTCGTGCTTAGCCGATGATAGGGGCGTAGGCGCTCGCGGGGACGGGCGTTGGGATGAGGCGGGCGCTTGGGATTTCGAGGCTTTTTTTGCGTGGCGGAGCAAGGGCCGGACGAGCGCTTGGGCGAGCGTGCTTCGCAGCTGTTTTGCGGTTAGATAGTTCAATCAGGGTAGCAAAAGGGGCTTCCCGGGGTTGATTTCCTTCAATCGAGCAAGCGTTTGCTGTGTGCGGATGCTTGCATTCAAGATTTCTCTTCCCCGCCAAGGATTATCTGGTTTAGAGATGTCTGACTTTTATCAGCGCTGTGAGCAGGGCTTTTGGACGGTTTTCCCAAAACGAGTCTTATCTCGTTCTTGGTTTTTCCGGATGAGAGACCAAAACGCGAAGGTAGATATGCAGGTAAACCCTGTAGTAAAACGCTCCCACACATCGCATCGAAGGGAGCGCCGATGACTTCTCAAAGAAAGCAACTCATTGCAGGCATCGTCTGCGCCGTGCTGGCTGTCGCAGCCGTCTTTGCCTACACGGCGACGGTGAGCAGCGAGGCAGCGGCAAAGCGCCAGGCAGCGATAGAGAGGTACGGGGGCGAGCAGACGCAAGTGGTCGTGGCAAGCGAGGACATAGCCGTCGGGACCGCGCTTGGCCCGGGCAACGTCAAAGAGACCACGTGGCTTGTGGACCTGCTGCCTGATGCGGATGTGGCCGCAGAGGCAGGGCAGGTGGACGGTCTGATCGCGCAGGCGGATTTCAAAGAGGGCGAGCCGATCATCATGGCGCGCGCCGGAGACGGCAACGCACGGGTCAAGGTCCCTGACGGGCTCGAGGCCGTGAGCGTCTCGTCTGACGACGTCTTGGCTGTCGGCGGCAGCGTTCAGGAGGGCTCTTTTGTAGACGTCTACGTCGAGACCGCAAAAGGCAAGGTCGTCTTGCTGGGCAAGAAGATCTTGGTGCTCGAGACGAGCGCGGTTGTGCAGGAGGAAAGCTCGAAGGCCATCACCTGGGTGACGCTTGCAGTGACGCCCCAAAGCGTAAGCGAGCTGCTCGAGGCCTCGTGCAAAGGGACGATCCACTTGGTCCTGCCCGGTGGGCAGGCATAGGTAAGAAAGGGACATAGATGCTCGAGTGCAAGCAGGAACCGGAATTCTATGGGTTTTCACAGGGCTGGCGGCCGCGCCAGGTAGGCGAGGACACGGGGGCGCAGGATGTGCAGGCGCAGGTTGCGAGAGATATGCAGGATGCTCAAGAGGCTCTAGGTGCTGCGAGCATCTACGAGCTGGATGACAGCGCCTATGCCGTCGAGGATCCGGAGCTTCCATGGGACGAGCCCTTGCCCCGGGCTTGCGCGGGCGGCTCGGCAGCCGGCGAAGACGGCGACCAGCGGCAAGGCGCAGCGGCGGCAACCGGAGGCATGCAGGGTGCAGACACGCAACCGCATGAGGACAGCGAACCGCTTGCGCCGCTGGTCGCCGTGGTGAGCGGCAGCGGCGGTACGGGACGGAGCACCTTGGCGTTTCTGGCTGCTTGCCTCGCAGCGCAGCAGGGCGTCGACACGGTCCTGCTCGAGGGCGACCTGCAGTTTGGCGATTACGGCTTCTGGCTTGGCATAGACGATGACACGTCGAGTTTGGCAGATCCTTCTAACTGCGAACCGATCGCGTGCCCTCAGGGCTTCGACCTCTACAAGGCACCGGTGTTTCCCGAGGTCGCCGACAAGGTGAGCGACGAGCTGGCATTGAATCTCGACCGTATCCGCGCCGGCAGGGGCCTGGTTATCGCAGACACGGGGGCGTACTGGTCTGGCTTTACGGCAAGCCTGCTTCTGCAGTGCGACATCTTCTTGATGGTGACGGACCAGCGCCCATCCTCTGTTGCGGCGGCCATCAAGGCCAGCGAGTTGTGCTCGAGGTTGGGTGTTCCAAGCACGCGCATGGTCGTCGCGTGCAACCGCTACAACAGCCGCTGCGCACTGTCTGCGCAGGAGGTCGCACGAGCATTGGGAGTCGACAAGGCGCATTGCATCCCCGACGGCCGCGAAGTGGTCGAGGAGCTGTGCCGCAACGGCGAGTTTGAAGAGCTCGCGCAATCCGGAAACCCTACTGTCGCCGCGACGAGCATGCTGCTCAAAGCCGTGCTCCCGCGTATGGGGATAGCCTGCGACCTGGAGAGCTTCCGCAAGAAGGGTTTGTTCAGATGAAGTTGTCCGATTTTACAGAAGATGCCCCGGGAAAGCCCGCAGGCGATGCTTTGGGCGGCGTGAGCACGGGCGATTTGCTGCGGCTCAAGGAGAGCTTGCGCGAGGAACTCTACCAGCGGATCTCGAGCGAGCGCTTGGCGCAGCTGGCCTCGCTTGAGCGCAAGCGCGCCAAAGACGAGCTGAGCGTCTTGGTCAGGCAGGTGGCGGCAGCTGCGGGGCTGGATTGCGGTGACACAGATGCGCAGGCGGCGCTCGTCGAGGCGACGGTCGACATGATCGTCGGGCTCGGCCCTATCGAGGCTCTGCTCGAAGATGACAGCGTCACGGAGATCATGGTCAACGGGGCCGGAAACGTCTTTTGCGAACGCGAGGGGAAGCTCGAGCGCGCAAGTGGGCGCTTCGACAGCGAGGGGCAGCTGCGCCAAGTGGTCGACAGAATCGTGTCGCCTTTGGGGCGCCGCGTAGATGACGCCCAACCGCTGGTCAACGCACGGCTGCCTCAAGGGCATCGCGTTAACGCCGTCATCCCGCCTGTCTCTGTGGAGGGCACGCTCCTCACGATAAGGAAGTTTAAGAGTAAGTCGTACTCGCTTGCAGAGCTCGTGGATTTGGGCGGCATGAGCGAGCCTATCGCAAAGCTGCTGGCTTGGTGCGTGATCGCACGCAAGAACATCGCCGTATGCGGAGGCACGGGTGGTGGTAAGACGACGCTGCTCAACGCGTTGTCTGCTCAAATCCCGCATGACGAGCGCGTCGTGACCATCGAGGATGCGGCCGAGCTCAAGTTCGACGTGCACCCGCATGTGGTGAGGATGGAGGCGCGTATGGCCAACGCCGAGGGCACCGGCGAGGTGAGCATCAGGGACCTGGTTGTCAACGCGCTGCGCATGCGCCCGGACCGCATCATCGTGGGGGAGTGCCGCTCTGCCGAAGCGCTCGACATGCTGCAGGCGATGACGACGGGGCATGACGGCAGCCTGACCACCTTGCATGCTGGCTCGCCGCGCGAGGCGATGGCCAGGCTCGTCACGATGGTGCGCTACGGGATGGACCTGCCCGTCCCTGTTATCGAAGAGCAGGTGGCAAGCGCCTTGGATGTGATCGTGCAACAGGACCGCGTCTTGGGAGGCGCGCGCAAGGTGACGCAGGTGGTAAGCCGGCGCCGCGACTTCTACGAGGACGACAGCCGGTTTCCCTACGAGGTCGTCGTGCGTTGGGACAAGTCGTGCAGGGGCTATGTGTGGGAGAGACCGCCCGATTGGATGGACGAGCTCGTGTTGGACGGGTATGCGACTCGAGACGAGGTGGATCGTTGGATGCAGCAGGTGTTCTGACGCTGGGGGCTGCGATGATCTGCGCGGGGAGCGCCGGAGTGAAGCTCGGCGCCTGCTGCAGCGCGTATGCGTGCGAGAAAGCTGCGAGGTATCGGGCGCTGCACGGCGGCAAGCTGCCTTCTGTCAAGGTGGCGGCAGAGCTGCTCGAGCAGAAGATAGCGGCTTTGCTGGAACGGGTGCCAAAGGTCGACGCCGCATTGCGTGCCATGAGAAACGCTCGCAAGAAGCAGGAGCTGAGGCAGTCTCTCCCCCAGGCCATCCGCTTGCTGTGCATCTCCTTGGACTCGGGCGGATCGCTGCAGCAGGCGCTTGTGTACGCGGCAGAAAACAGCACGGGCGCTATCGCCCGGGAGCTCAAACGCGCCGTATGGGACGTCAGGGCGGGGCGCAGCTTCGAGGAGGCCATGGAGGGCTTGCGCCAGCGCACGGGAGGAGGCGAGTTCACATGCCTGGTCGTTGCCATGGAGATACAGCATCGCTGTGGCGGCACGTTGAGCCAGATCCTCGCGAGCGTGTCGCAGATGCTGCAGCAAAGCGCAGATCTCGAGGAAGATCTGGTCACCAAGACCACGCAGGCCCAGCTCTCTGCGCGCGTCGTGGCGCTGATGCCCCTGGTGATCCTCGCGCTGCTCTCGCTTGTGTCGCCGGGGTATCTGGGGCAGTTCTTCGGGTCTGCCGCAGGCGTTGCCTTGCTGGTGATGGCGGCCCTTCTCGAGCTTGTGGGCGTTGTGCTCGTCAGGAAGTCGATGGCCGTCGACATGGGGGAGGCGGGTTGAGGTGGCGGCGTTCTTGCGTCTTGCAGCCGCCGTCTTTGCCGGTTTGGGCGGCTATAGGCTTGGCGGCCTTGCTGCCGGCCATGTCGCATCTCTCAAGGTAGCGGGCGGCTCGGGCAAGCTTGCGCCAGAGCAGTTGCTCGAGGACCCAGTGCTGCTCTTTGCGGTGTTCGCAGCTGCAAGCTGCGTAGCTGCTGTCGCCTTCACGCCGCTGCTCCTAGTGCCCTGCCTTGCCGTGAGCTTTGTCGCCACGCACAAGGCGCCGGCTTACTTCGAGAGGCGCCGGAAGGAGGAGCTGCGTGCGAGCTGCGAGCGCGAGCTTGCCATGATGTGCGACATCGTCGCGATGGGAATAGATGCAGGGCTGTCGTTCGATGCGGCTTTGGATCTGTACTGCCAGCGCTTCGACAACGAGCTCTCGAGAAGGCTGGCTGCGATGAAGAACCAGTGGGAGCACGCAGTGCTCACGCGAAGCGAGGGTTTGGAGAGGCTTGCGCGCGATGTGGGGTCTCCTGCGTTCAGGCGCTTTGCGGATACGGCATCCCGCGCGGTGTCGCAGGGGGCTCCGTTTGCCGGGATGCTCCGCAGCCTGGCGGTAGAGCTCAGGCAGAGCCGCAAGACGCAAGTCGAGCGCGACGTGGCGCGGGCGCCTGTCAAGATGCTCGTTCCCACGGGCGCGTGCATCCTGCCCGCGATGCTTCTTTTGGTGATGGGGCCCATGCTCTTGCAGTTCATGGGCCATTGAGAAAGGTTCTAGCTTGCCGCATGCCGTTGGGGCCATGCGGCGCAAGACGAAAGGGGACAGGTTATGAACGAGTTGGCTATGAAGATGCATGTTGCGATGACGAGCTTTGCTTACAGGCTCAAGCATAGGGGCGAGTCCGGCCAGGGGACGACGGAGTACGCGATCTTGGTGGGAGTGCTCGCCGTTATTGCGATGATCGCCATCGCCGCCTTCAAGGGCAAGATACAAGAGCTTTGGAGCGCTATCTCCGATGGCGTGAACGGGCTGTAGGAGGCGCTCATGCTTTTGCGGGGAGAAGAGGGGCAGGCATCGGTCGAGTATGCGGCGATCGGTGTTGCGCTCATCGTGGTCGTTGTCGCATGCGGGGCGCTATGGCGCTTTGGCGCCCAAGGCGGGTTTGTCCAGATCGCCCAGGACCATGCAAGCCATGTGCTCGAGGCAAGAGGCGGTCTTGTCGATGTCTTGCTGTACTGACGATAAGCGCTCTCCCAACGGAGGGGAGTGCGGGCAGGCCACCGTCGAGGCGGCGTTTGCTCTGCCCATCGTCTTCGCCTTGCTGGGTTTGCTCTTACAGCCGGCTGTGCTCTTGTACGACCGCTGCGTCATGCGCTCTGCTGCGGCAGAGGCCTGCAGGCTGGTCGCAACGCAGTCTTGCAGCGAGGATGCCGTCAAGGCCTTCGTCCTGCGCCGCCTCGCCGCTGTCCCCCAGCTCGACTTGTTCCATACCGCTGGTTGCGACTGGGATGTCCGGGCGGAGGGAGGCGGTGCGGCATCTGCTGCGACGATTCGTATCGAAGGGCATGTGAGGACCTTGCCCTTGCTGGGTATAAGCGCTTCGACGATGACAAGCGCGGCTGGCGACGGCTGTGCCTTGCTCTCCTGCGAGGCGACGAGCTCTCTGTATCCCGCATGGGCCGCCCAAGCGGGTGTAGACGTGCAGGAGTGTGTCGCGCAATGGGAGTGATGCGATGCTTTGTAAGGGAGGGCGAGGACGGCTTCACTACTGTGGGGATGGCTGTGGCGCTCTTGCTGAGCATGGTCTTGGCGTTTGGAGCCGTGCAAGCCCATTGGGTCCAGGCGCGATCGGGTCAGGTGCAGTACGTCGCAGATGCCGCTGCCTTGGCGGCCGACGGTGCCGTGGCCGAGCTTATCGTCTACGCCCAGACGATAGATGCCGCCTTGCTCTCGTTGTCCTTGGTGGGGATAGCGTCGTATGCGGCGTGCGGGGTAGCCGCCTTCATCCCCGGTGGGGAGGGGGTGTCGGCCAAGTTCGCGGATTTCGCTGCACGCGTCTTCAAGACGCGAGATAGCTTTCTCAAGACAGCGCAAAAAGGGCTCGATGCGGCGCAAAAGCTCATGCCCGCGCTGTGCACCGCGCGTGCATGCGAGGTCATCGAGGCCAATGCCCGCGCAAGCGGGGTGAGCTACCACGGCGTGGCGATACCCGTTCCCCTCGAAGGCAAGAAGCTGAGCCTGGCGTCTGGCAGTAAGGCTCAAGAGGCCGCCGAGGACATCGGCTCTAAAACCGGCGAGGTCGAAGAGGAGGTTAAGCGCCAGCAAGACGCCCGCGATGATATGGACAAGGCCAAGCTTGCGGCTTGGAAGGCAGATTGCGGGGACGCTACGTGCATGATGGAGCGCGCCTCCGTGCTCGCCGGGTTGGCTGGGGTAGACAACCCCCGCTATGCGAGTGTTGAGACGTGGAGCTTCAGCGTGCCCTTGCAGCGCGCCGAGAAGTATTACGCTGCGCGCTATAAGGCCGAGAACCCTTTGGACGCGGGCAGCTCCGCAGAGCTTGTGGGCGAGTCCGTTGCCAGGAAGGCTTACTACGCCTATGCGGCCAAGACGGTGGCAAAGGGAAGCGTGTCAAAGGACGCGCAGGGAAACGAGGACCCGCAGCTCGAGGCGCTTGCCCGAAACACCGATCAGGTCAAGGACACCTCGCTTTATACGGATGCCGTCTATCCTGTGGGCGCATCGGGAAAGGTGCGAACGCTCCATGCTTGGGAGGGCTGCCCTGCGTATCAGAGGCAAGACCCTGCGGGCACTGCGGCGGTGAGCGCGATCGATGCCGGCCAAGTGCTCAAATGCGACGAGTGCAAGTTCTCTGCCACGACTTTGGGGCGCGTCCCCAGTGCCTCGACGTCGATCAGCAACGGTTTCGAGTATTACTACCGCTTGGTCGTGGAGGCATCACAACGCTATAAGGCTGCCGCTAAGGAAGTGGCTCAAGGGCAGGAGAAGCTCGAGAGGGCATCGGGGGAGATGCGGGATTCGCTGGGCGAGGCACTTGAGTCTTTGGGCAATGCGCGCATCGACATACAACCTCCCGGCCGTTACGGGTGCATATGTATCGTGGTCGCAGACGAGTCGCAGCTCGATGTCGGCGCAAGCTTTATCGACGGCCCCACGCGCGTGGGAAAGCGCATGGCGATATCTGCCGCGACGCTTGCCGAGGATGCGGAGGTGGACCAGTCCCAGGTCTTGCAGCAGGTGGGGGCGGGCTTGGTTCCTCAGGAGGGTTTGGCAGACTCCCTTGCCAAGACGGTCTTCGGGTGCTGGGGAGACGCGCTGGGTGCCTACGCTGATGGGGCAGACGGCGTGAGCAATGTCATATCCAAGGTGCTCGGCAGCATCCCCTTGGTCGGCACGGATCTGTCCGCCTGGGTGGCGAGCGGTTTCGAGGAGACCGCGCAGAAGTGCGGGCTTTCCCCGACA
>CAVCDT010000006.1:0-34514 GCA_963600995.1 Akkermansia muciniphila
CGATGCAACCCGACGGAGGAGCTGGCCAGCAGGTCAGCTCCTTTTTTGTGCTCCCAAGTGCGGTTTATCTGCAATTTTGACAAAAATCGGTTGAAATTTGCCAAAACCCGCTTGCTGCCTTTGCTCTGCGTTTGAATACAAACTGGCCGCGACTAGATGTTGCAGCCGGCAGTAACACGCTTTCCTTAAACCAGCTGCCTGGCAGCGTGTTGGTTTAAGGAAAGCCAAAGAGAGGAAAGGTGGAGACGATGGAGAAACTGTTGGAGCTGTGGCACACCGCTCTGGGCAAAGTCATCGCATGCCTTTTGGCAGTCGCTTTGGCTTTCATGGGTTGGAACATCGCCATGATCATGGGTGCTTTTGGCACCGATGACGCGCAGCAAACCCAAGAGCAGGACGCCGATGCCGGCAACAGCGTTGAGTCCAAGGCTGTCGTGCCCTCGGATAGCGGCGACGCCCAGGGTGAGGAGAGCAGCGCGTCCAAGGGTGATGCGCAGGACTCTCAGGACACCGATAACGGCGATAAAGATGGCGATGCGGCCAGCAACGCTGCCGATACGTCGAAGCAGGGCGAGAACTCTGACTCCCAAGACGCGGATACCGGCTCCGAGGGCGCTGTTTCCAATGACGATGGTGCCGACCAAGGCTCTAACGCTGCCAGCAAGGTGAACGCTGTCAATAACAGCCAGGCAAAGAGCAACGGCGTGTGGGATTGGTGGAAAGACCGACAGGAAAAGACGGACACGATCACCTTTAACCCCACCGTCGAGAACGCTACTGTGAAGATGTTCGTCTATAAGTCCGGCAAGTGGAGCGATGAGGGTACCGTTGCCTCGGGTAGCTTCGATGTTGACGTTAAGAAGAGCGATGGCAAGACTGTCTTCCTCTTCTTTGTCAAAGGGGATGGCGAGCATCTTGTTACGCACTTCAATGCAGACGGCGCTGGCAATATCTACAGCGTTAAAAACCATCGCTGGGGTCAGTTGGGCGACATCAGCTCTGTTTGCAACACTGCTGCAGAAGATAACTATGTGGGTTATTTTGGCTACACGCGTGAGGTTAGCAAGGATACGAAGGAAAGCATTAGCTTCACCGTCAGTGGGCAGACGCCTTCTCTCGGCGTGAGTGTCAAGATCGGCGACGGCGCTACTAAGCTCGCTCCCGGTGACGTGACCGATGCCGTGGTGACGATCACGCCGGCTAAAGAGCTGGAGGGCAGGACCCTCTTTGCGAGCGAGCTCAAGCTGGACTCTCTGACTATTGGCGGCAAGGCCGTTGATATCAGTACTCTCCATATCGTCGGCCAAACTGACGGGACTTATACGGCTGTCGTGCCCAACTATGTTGTGACGGCGGATGATTGCGTCAGCAAGAGCCTCGAGGTCAAGGCCACGGCAAGCATCACGTACTCGTACAGCTTCACTGCGGGCAAGGGCGACAAGGCCGATATCGAGACGAGCGTGCGTGTCGCAAGCTCCGCTGCCAGCTCTACGCCCCTCGCTGTCAAGGCGGGCGTCTCGTATGCCTACAAGTACACGGGCGCGAGTTTCGAGCCCAGCGCGAGCGCGGATATCCCTGTGCTTCCTACTGGCGGCGAGGTTTATGGTGGATACAAGGTGGCTACTGGCCCTGCGGCAGGCACTGTCGTTGATGACGAGGCTAATGGTGGCAAGTGGACCTTCCAAGGTTGGAAGATCAACGGCGCGGGTGACGTCGCTAACGGCACCCAGCAAGCGGTCAACAGCGATGAGAGCGTCGTTATCGTAGGCACGTGGGCCTTTAGCGAGTACCCAACCTACACCATCAAGCATTGCTGGGTTGGCGATCAAGATCATCCCTTTGTTACGGAGACCGGCAAGGTTAAGGCTGGCACGACGATTAACGCGAGCGACCAGAGCGCCGATATCCGCTACACGGTTAAGCCCGATCAGACTACGAGCCTCACGGTAAGCGAGTCTGACAGCAATACCCTTACGATTCTCTACTACAAGAACGTTACGCTCATAGCCAATAGCGCGCAGGTTACCTACAACGGCACCGCGCAAAGCGTCTCTGGCTATACCATCGATACCGCAGATGCTACTGATGTCCAAGGCATCACCTTTACTAGCAAGGTCTTGAGCATTTTGTCTGCTGGCGATGCCATCGAGGTTGGTGCTTCTGGCACTGATGCCGGCATCTATCCTGCGGGTTTTGCAAGCGACGTTGTGAGGATGGTCGATGATAGCGGCTGCTACTTTGTTGCGACGACGATTGACGGTAAGCTCACCATCAACCCTGCTCCCCTTGCTGTTACCACGGGTTCTGCAAGCAAGTCTTATGATGAGGAGCCTCTGACCTGCAGCACCATCGAGGTCACCGGCTGGGTTAACAACGAGAGCGCGCCTTATAGTGCTACGGGTTCCCAGACGACAGTTGGATCTTCGCCCAACACCTATGCAATCGACTGGACTGCCGCGGGTAGCACGGCCAAGCAGGGCAATTACAGCATCTCTAAGGACGCAGAGCATCTGGGCACTCTGACTGTTACCGACGAGGTCACGCATAAGCTCACGGTCAACTACGTCTACGCTGATGGAACTCAAGCGCATGAGCCCTATACCCAGGCCTTGAGGGCTGGCAAGACCTACAGCGTGCCTTCTCCGACTATCGATGGCTACACCGCGGATAAGCTTACGGTCTCCGGCACCATGGGCGACAAGGACGTCGAGTTCACGGTGATCTACAACGTCAACAAATACACCCTCACCATCCACTACGTCTACGCAGATGGCTCCAAGGCTGCAGAAGACCATAGCGAATCTCTCGCCAAGGGCGATACCTACAACGTGGATTCCCCGGTTATCGATAGCTATACGGCGGATAAGGCCACGGTTTCCGGCATTGTGGACAACGAGAACGTCACGGTTGAGGTGACTTACACGAAGAACGCCCCCGTTGTCGTCAACCACACCCTCACCATCCACTACGTCTATACCGACGATTCCAAGGCTGCAGATGACTACAGCGCGTCCCTTGCTAAGGGCGATGCCTACAGCGTGGATTCCCCGGCGATTGAGGGCTATGCGCCTGACCAGGATACGGTCTCCGGCACCATGGACGACGACAATGTCACGGTCAAGGTGGTCTACACGAAGAACGCGCCTGTCATCAACAAGCACACCCTCACGGTTCTCTATGTCTTCGAGAACGGCTCGACGGCTGCGTCTAGCTACGTCGAGACTTACGCCGAGGGGGCCGAGTACAACGTGTTGTCTCCGGTTATCGTGGGCTACACCGCCGATACGGATGCGGTCAAGGGTGCCATGGGGGCTTCTGATATCGAGGTTACGGTGATCTACAAGGCCAACAGCACGCCTATCGTCCCCGATCCCGACCCAGATCCGACGCCGGCTCCTGACCCCAGTCCGGATCCCACCCCTGCACCCGACCCCGACCCGACTCCTGCACCGGATCCTGACCCGGCGCCCGATCCCGTGGATCCTGTTGACCCGGATGACCCTGTGACGCCGGACGATCCCGATGATTCCGATACGCCCGATAATCCGGACACACCCGACGATCCTGATACACCGGACACTCCGGATAACCCTGTGACGCCCAACAACAATAACGGCGGCAACAGCAACAGCGGCGGCAATGGTAATGGCGGTGCCACCGTCGTTATCCCCGGCGGCACCAACAACCCGATTTACCCCGTTATCGATGCGATCACCCCGTCTGTGGTCATCGAAGATGACGGCAACGCACTGGACGGCGGCGACACCGATAGCGATGACGGTAACGTCACGATCGTCGACGAGGACGGCAACCCGCTCATGACCGTCGACAGCTGCTGGATCCACTTCTACATGGCTATCGGCATGATCCTCACGGTGCTCTATGGCTTGGGCGTCTTCGGCCGCCGCCGCGCTTATGCGGGCAGCGTCAACAAGCTCGTCGACGACGTCCTCAACAAGGGCAACGAGCGCTAGGCCAGTTGCGAAAGGGGCAAGATCATGAAAAAGAGCAACATTATCCTTGCGGTCATCATCATCGCGGTCTCTGTCTTCTTGCTGTGGCTATGGTTCTACCTGGGCTTCAACACGGTGGACAACCCCGTTGACCTGAGCTTGTCCGTGGCTTGGTGGGTTATCATCGCCGCTGCCATCGCGCTCATCGTCTGGTCGGAGAAAAAACGCCAGCAGGCGATCCGCACTGTCTTCATCGGCGGCGGCAAGGCCTTCAACGCGGAGCTCGGCTCTATCGACGTCGCGGGCTCTCCTGTCGACCAGATCGAGGACGCCATCGGCAAACTCGAATATGGCTTTGGCAAGCAGGCTATGCCCAAGGATGCCGCACAGCTCTACAGCGCCATCGTCAAGTCGCCTACGTTCAAGGTGACGGGGCAGGATTCCAACGGCGCCAAGCAGCTTGATTGGGAAGGCGAGGTCATCTTCGTCGAGACGGGGAACTCGGTCGCATTCTCCTCCAAGGAAGAACTCCAGAAGATTTTGGCTGCGTAAGAGAGGGCTGGCCATGCAGATCAGGGCAAACACAAAGTTCAAGGAGCGCGTGGCATCGGTTGTGGCCGGCGGGGCTTTGGCTTTGGGTCTGGTCATCGCGGGCTGGATGTTCGTCTCGCCGGGATTCTCCGCTGCGTTTGACGGCGTGGTCGTGCAAAGCGAGCAGGGTGGCCTCGTGATGGAGGCCGGCCCGGGGCAAGGCGTCGGCGTTCAAGGCCAAGCCGGTGAGAGCCAGCTGGTTGAATCCGTTGTCGAGGACGATGCCAATCCGTTGGCCTCTGCAGAAGATGTCGCTTCTGCAGGCCGCGAAGCCCCCAACGGGCTGGCCGCAGGCGTCGCTTATAGTGCCTGCGCGTTGCTCGTGTTGTTGGCGGTGGGCGCAGGCTCTATGGCGCTGACTATGCGCAAACATCGCAGGTAGTGCCAAGAAAAGACACGATTGTGGCAAGGGACATCGGTATGCCGGTGTCCCTTGCTTTTTCGCGGCGGTTACCGTGGGAGCTTTTTCTCTCTGATTGCGCCTGCTTTGCAGATGCGGCGATATGCAGCCTGCAACCAAGTATCATATGTGCAGTAACGCTTATCGGCTGCGTGCGGATAGGGTGGCGTCCCATGCGCAGGCGCCTGCAAGTTGAGGGGAGGCAAGCCGGATGCTCAAGATCGCGATCGTTACCAGCGATGCGTCTCTGCGAGATGAGCTGCAGCATTTGCTCGGCTCGCTTGTCCCCTACGTTACCGCTGCTCCGTTCCAGCTCTTCGCGCACCTAACAGCCGCCGAGCTCTTCGACTGTCTTGACCACGACGGGCATTACTCCCTCGTGCTCATCGATGCAGACCTCGATGGCGGCGGCGGTGTCGAGGTGGCGCGCTCGCTGCGCGGCAGGGGCAGATCCATGCCCATCGCCTTGCTGCGCTCGAAGCCCATCCCCGCCGCAGACCTCTTCGAGGTCGATACGTGTGCGCTTGTCGACAAACCTGTGCAGGCGGCGCAGCTGGAAGATGCGCTCGCCCCGCAGATCAAACAGTTGGCGGACAAGGGGCATTTCAGCATTCCCGTCAAACACGAGAGCGGCGTGGTGCTCGTTTCCTTTGACGAGGTCGTTTGCGCCATGGCCAAGAACCGCGACCAAATCATCACTTTGCTCGACGGCTCCCAGCTCGCTTCGCGCATGTCCTCTACGGCGCTTTTCAAGCTCCTGGCCGATGATGGGCGCTTCTTCAAGGTGAGTGCGTCGTGTATCGTCAACCTCGATATGGTCGAGCTCGCCGAAGACGGCTCTTTGTTCATAGGGGGCCCTGTCAACGCAAAGGTGGCTGTCCCCCAACGTCAACGCAAGGGGCTGGTCGAGGCTCTTCGGGCGCGCAAGCGTTTGCAGTAGAATCTAGCTACGCGTAGAGCCGGGCTTTTGCCTGCATAGTCAAACGCGCGCATGCTACCATTCGCAGCGCGGCAGCAGACGGCGGGGAGGGTGCAGATGATCAAGATCGCCATATGCGATGACGATGCAGCAGCTTGCACCCATGCGCTGGCTTGCACGAAAGACCTTGTCGCTGCTCGCTTCCCTGCAGAGGAGCTCGAGGCGTCGCAGTTCTGCAATCCCGTCGATCTCTTGGATGCGATCGAGCACGGGCAGCGTTTCGACCTCGTCTTGTGCGATATCTACATGCCCGGATTGCTGGGGACGCAGGCGTTCCAGGAGCTTCGAGACAAGAAGGACACGACGCGTGTGGTGTTCGTCACCTCGTCTCGCGACCATGCTGTTGATGCCATGGCTCTTCATGCCGAGGGCTACCTGCAAAAGCCCTTCGACTCTGCCGCGTTTGCAGATGCTGTGGCCCCGGTTGTGGAGCGTATCATCCAAGAGCGCACGGAGTGCGTCGAGCTCAAGTCGCGCACGGGAGATGTCCTCGTGCGCTATGCGGATATTGCCTATTGCCAGACAAACGGCCATGACCAGGAGTTGCACCTTCTGGACGGCCGCGTTGTCGTTGTCCGCATGTCGTCGCAGGCCCTCTTCGAGCTGCTGCAGGGCGATGCTCGCTTCTTCAAAGCGGGGTCGTCCTATATTCTCAACCTCGACGCGATCAGATCGGTGCTCGATGCGCAGGTGGAGCTTATCGACAACATGGGCAGCCTGCGCGTGCCCGCCAGGATGCACCACAAACTCTGCGACGCCTTCTTCGAGCGCATGATGAGCAAGGTGGGTTAGATGGGGCTTGAAGCGCTGGCAGAGGTCACGGTCCATGATGTTGCCGTTGTCTTCTCGATTTTGCTGTGGTGTGCTCTGGCCGTGCAGCTCAGGCTCGTCGACCTCCTTGACCAGAGACGCCAGCTTGCCAGCATGGTGTTCGTGCTCTTACTCTGCGCGGCAAACGAGCTCATTTCTGTCTATCTGGGCGATCTGGTGCTGATGCAGCGCCTTTATCCGCTTGCGGTGATAGCGCCGCTTGTCGTCGCTTCGAGCCTTCTGCATCGTTACCGGGGGGCGAAGCATCTCTTCATCTTGTCGTACGTCATCGCGCTCACCTATGTGGCGCAGATGGTCCCCGAGGTGCTCACCGTGTTTCTGGGGGAGCTTGATGAGTATGCGCTCCTGCTAGCCATCGTATCGGCGTGCATGGTGCAGGCGGTACTCGTCCAGGTGGTCGTGCGGCCCTTCTTCATCGAGTTGCTCGATAATCTCGATAGCGCTTGGCGCTTCCTCGGGGCGATGGCCGCGGTGTCTGTGTGCCTGCTGATGTTCGTCTTCGGGTTGGGCGGCCTGATCAAAGAGACGGCGCTGCTGAGCTTCGAGATCTTGATCGTCGTGTGCATGCTGGGAATCTTTGCGGCTGTCGTCGTCTTGCACCGTGCCTCGAGCAAAGAGCTTGCGAGCAAGCATCAAGTCGAGCTCGCGCGAACGCAGGTCAAAGCGCATCTCGAGACCGAGGAACTGCGCGCCAAACTCAAGGAGGACGAGCGCAGGCGCCGCCATGACATGCGCCATCTCGTGCAGGTGGTCATCGATGAGATCGAGGCGGGCGAGACGGAGCTCGCACTCGAGAACCTGCGCAGGTTTCGCGGCGATGCGTCCTTGCCCGAGGCGGATTACTGCCGCAACCAAGCCGTCAACAGCGTGATCAGGCTTTGGGCCTCCAGGGCAGATGAGGCCGGCATAGAGGTTGCCGTCCATGCGGACGTCCCCAGTGACCTCGCGGTGGATTCCGTCGAGCTCTCCGTGATGTTCGCCAACCTGCTCGAAAACGCCTTCGAGGGCTGCATGAGGCTTGAGCGCACAGAGGTCAAGCGCTTCATCGACTTCACGTGCAAGTGCGACAGCGGACGCATGACCTGTTGCGTGCGCAACTCCTGCCGCAACGACGTCGCCTTTGCCGATGGTATGCCCCTCAGCCAAAAGCGCGGTGGGGGCATGGGCACGAGGAGCATCCGCCAGACCGTTGAGTCGCACGGCGGGATGATCCGCTACAGCGCCTGCGACGGGGTCTTCACCGTGCAGGTGGTTATGCCCGTCTAAAGCGCGCTGCCGGTATCTGTATCTGTATCTGTATCTGTATCCGCATCCGCGGTGGCACCTGCTGTGGCGATCTGCGCGTCGCCTGCTTCGTTAGCTGGCTCTTCGCTGGCGGCGTCCATACTGCCTGTTCGCTGTTTGAGTGCGGATGCGGCCAGCGCATCCTCCTTGGCTTTCTGCTGCTTGAAGGTCTTGATGGTCTTGAGCACCAGGTAGGCGATGCCTATGACCGCGTAGGTTACTCCCGTTGCGATATAGGAGCTGTAGTTGGCGGCGTCGTGACCCACGTAGACGGCGTGCCCCAAAGCGAGCAGCATCCCCTGCAAGACGAGCAGCGCCATGAAGGGATAGGCCATGCGCTGGATTTTCTTCCAGTCGTTGTGCTCCATGCGCGAGCGGATCTGCGGGAACGACGTGATCCACGGGGCGACAAAGCACACGAGCAGCGGCAGGCCCACGATGGTACTCGCGGCGAACATGATGGGCGCAGCGGTTTGCCAGATGAGCGGCCAGTACCCGGTAAACGACATGGGGACGAAGAAGATGACCTTCGCCACATGGGCCATGATGATGAAGCCCGCCAGGATCGAGAGCTGGCTGCGGACAGAGTAGAGCAGCTTGGTGAAGCTCCATTTGACGGGCAGCGCGCCGGTGAACATCACCAGCAGGTAGAACGCGACGCCTGTATAGCAGCTCGCGAAGAGGTTGACGATGGTGTAGGCAACCGCGTTGGTGCGCTCTAGGTCGACAAAGGTGAGCAGCGAGGCGACGATGAAGAGCACGTAGAAGGGCAGGGGGTGCTTGCGTAGCGCACCGCCGGCTGCGAGCGTGAAGGCGATGGTGAGAACCAGGGCCTGCAGGATATCGGGAACTATATCGGGGACAAACGGGATCATAGGGCTCCTTTTGGCTGGCGCCAGCGTTTGCTGGCCTAGGGTCTTGCTGCATTTTGCGAGCCGGCAAGGCTGCCTTGCGGCAGGCGGGGTGGTCTTGCTGTAGGAAAGATACCCGTTTGGCGGCTCTGGTTGTGCGCTTGACGGTGCTGAGATGTTGGTGCCCTGCTGCTGTCCTCGTGCACCTTTCGTGGCCCTCGCGTGTTGCTGCCGCGCGCTTGCTTGGGTTTCTGCGCGCGGCTGTTGCCGTGCGGCCCAACTCCAAGCTTCGCCGTTGCCCCTGTGTGTTTGTGTCGTTTTGGTTTTGAGCCGCCGCTCGCAGGATGACCTCTGTGCACGCGCGGTAGAATAAGCCTTTATCAGCAATGTCTGCCGCTTATGCAAAGGAGCACGCCGATGATCGGTCGCTACACCCGCCCCCAGATGGGCCACATCTGGTCCATGGAAAACAAGTTCGACATCTGGAAGGAAGTCGAGATCTTGGCATGCGAGGCCCAAGCGGAGCTTGGCCAGTGCGGCATCACCAAGGAAGAGGCGGCCTGGATTCGCGAGCACGCCAATTGCACCGTACCGGAGATCGACGAGGTCGAGAAGGTCACCAACCACGACGTCATCGCATTCACCACGGTCATGGCCAAGTACATCGACGCGGAGGTCCCCGCCGGCCAGCCCAAGCCCAGCCGCTGGGTGCACTACGGAATGACCTCGTCCGATCTGGGCGATACCGCGCTCAGCTATCAGATCATCCAGGCGGCAGATATCATCCTGGAAGACATCAAGAAGCTCGGCGAGACTTGCAAGCGCCGTGCCTTCGAGTTTGAGGACGCGCTGTGCGTGGGCCGTACCCACGGCATCCATGCAGAGCCTATGACCTGGGGTATGAAGTTCGGGTCTTGGGCCTGGGCGCTTAAGCGTGCCCAGACGCGCATCGAGCAGGCGCGCGAGTGCTCCGCAACCGGCGCTATCTCCGGTGCGGTGGGCACCTACTCCAACATCGACCCGTATGTTGAGCAATATGTGTGCGACAAACTGGGCCTCACCCCCGATCCGTTGTCTACCCAGGTACTCGCTCGCGATCGCCATGCTCAGATGATGAGCGCTCTGGCCGTCGTCGCCTCTACGCTCGAGAGCATCGCATTGCAGGTCCGCCTGATGCAGCAATCCGATGTCATCGAGGCAGAGGAGCCCTTCACCAAGGGCCAGAAGGGCAGCTCCGCCATGCCCCACAAGCGCAACCCCATCACGGCAGAGCGCGTCTGCGGCCTTTCGCGCGTGGTCAAGGGCAACGCCCAGGTGGCTTTCGACAATGTCGCCCTGTGGTTCGAGCGCGACATCTCGCACTCCGGTGCGGAGCGCGTTGCCTTGGCCGATAGCTTCACGGCGCTCGACTATATGTTTGGCAAGATGCAGTGGATGCTCGACGGCCTCAACGTCTACACCAACAAGGCCGAGCACAACCTCTGGCGCACCAAGGGGCTTATCTTCAGCTCCAAATGCATTTTGGCTCTGGTCGATACGGGCATGACACGTGAGGATGCCTACGTCGTCGTCCAGCGCAACGCCATGCAGGTGTGGGAGGATATCCAGCAGGCTGTCGACGGTCCCACCTACCGCGAGCGCCTCGAGGCAGATCCCGAGTGCACGCTTAGCAAGGAGGTCCTCGATAAGATCTTCGACCCGTGGCAGTTCCTGCAGCGCAAAGACGTCATGTTCGACAAGCTCAAGGCCCTGGAGTTCTAAACAGGGCTTCCAGAAGCGATTCTGGCCTGTATTGCCCGGTGCATAGCAGGTACCGTTCATTGTTGCCCGTTGCCGTCTTATGCAAGTGGCAGCGGTAGAGAGGGTTTTGGAGGAAAAGATGGAAGAGTACAACTACCGCACTCATGGGACTTGTGCGCGCATGGTCACGTTCTCTCTCGACGATGACAACTGCGTCCATGACGTCTCCTTCATGGGAGGCTGCAACGGCAACCTCAAGGGCATCGCCTCTCTTATCGAGGGTATGCCCGCACAAGATGTCATCGACCGCGTGTCCGGTACTACTTGCGGCCCTAAGTCCACAAGCTGCCCCGACCAACTGGCCCGCGCCCTGAGCGAGGCATTGGGGAAGCGCGCCTAGTGAGGCAGTGCGTCGCACATAGCGCTGCCCTGCAAGACGATGGACAGGCGGCTGGCGGGTATACGGTTCCCGATATGCTTGCGGCGGGCGAGCAAGCTATCGGCAGCCTGTCTGCTGATGAGTCTGCAGCTGATGGGTTGCCTATGGGCGTCCAAGCAGCTTGCGCGCTTGCGGCTTCTGGGCACCTGGCGGGAAGACAGCCGGCTGACGAGCAGGTTGACGGCGAGCATAAGCAGGCAGCACCTCTCAAGGATGCCTGCGCTACCAGCTCTTTGTCCGCGTTGGGCTTCTCCTCTAGCCCTCTTGCCGTTGCGGCCTCCAAGCCCATTACGCGTCGTGACCTGTTCGGGGCCATTCCGGGCGCAGCCGCCGGCGCCGCAGCGATTGCGGCTGTGGGCGCTGCGGTGGGTGTTGCCGGGTGCAGTAGCAGCGACAGCTCTTCCGGCCCCGATGTCCTCACGGTTGCGACGGGCTCTGTCACGACGCTTGAGAGCTTCAAGGAGATATCCAAGCCTGGTAAGTACTACGAACTCGAGACAGTGCTCGAGCTTGATGCGGGAACCCAGCTCTTCTCCAGCGGGTCGAAGGTCGCCTGCGCAACGGCACCGGGCTCTTCGAGCCGCTCCCTCACTCAGATCTGCCTCATGGGGCTTGAGTCGGGGCGCTATGTCGCCGCTTTGGAAGACGCCCAGGGCAAGGACGAGAGCTTTGTCATCCACGAGGCGCGCTGCAGCGACAGCCTCCTTCTATGGATCGAGTGCAACTACCTCACAGACCAATGGCGTCTCTACAGCGCCTCGATCGACGATGACGACCTGAGCGTAGGCCAGCCCGCGTTGCTTGACGAGGGCGATGCGGATTACGACGTCCCAGAGATCGCGGTTGTGGACAACCAGGCGTATTGGATCTTGCAGCCATCCGAGGACGGGGCCAAGGGCAGCGAGGACTCCCTGCTCAAGACAAACGGCGGTATCGCCTATACGAGCCACGGTCGTTTTAACGGCGGTCTCTATGTGAGCGGCAAGACCTTGGTCTGTATGCCCCGCTACGACAGCAAATCCTCTGTCTACTACCAGCTCACGGCCATCCAAGGTAGCGGCGTCGTCGCCTCGCAGGTGCTTCCGCATGGGTTCAAGCCGAGCACCTTCACCTATGTCAACGGCAGCTTTAGCTTTGGCATCTCTGCTGGTTACGATTACGGCGACGGCATCGCCAACGTCGGGACCTATGTCGCAGTGGGCGATGGCACTTGGCTTCGTTTGACGAGGACTCCGGTGACGCCGGCGGGCAGCGCAAGCGGATGGGTTTTCTGCAAGAGCTCCAGCCGCACGGTTTTTGTCGATCTGGCCAAGAAACGCTACTTCACCATCAGTGCGCCTAGCGGCTCCGAGGACTACGGTGATTTCCAGATCGCTACTGGCGATTTGGATGGCTCGCTTTTCAACTATGCAACGGTGACGCAGGTCAAGAAGGGCAAGACTACGCGCAAGGTCGAGGTACGCTCGATCAAGCTCGTGGATATCAGCTAACGTGAGGCGGCTATGACCCAGCAAGTGTTCAGAAGCTACATAGGATCGTGCGATTTCAACGTCGGGGTGATGTTCGCCCATGACGGCTACGCGTTGATGTTGGCGCAGGCCTGCCAGAACGAGGGCATCAAGTTCCCCATGGACTATGTCTTCGGGAGCGTCTCATGCTCGTTTCAAGGCGGACGCGCCGCCCCGCTCGTTTTTGACGAGGGCAACGTGTGCGAGGTCTTCGACCGCTATGCGCAGTTGGGAGTGGGCTGCCGTCTCACGTTTAGCAACACAGAGCTCACAGAGGCAGACTTGGATGACTCTCAGAGCAATTTCCTGCTCAATCGCCTGAACATGGGCGACAATAACGGCGTCATCGTCGCAAGCGACCTCTTGGCTGCGTATATCCGCGATGCCTATCCCAAGCTGCAGCTCATAAGCTCGCTGGTCAAGCCCACGGTAGAGAACAAGCTGGGTCAGGAAACGCCTGCGTATTACAACGAGCTTTTCGACCGCTACGACATCGTGGTGGTCAACAGCGCCTTTGCCAACGACGACGCCTACCTTGCGCGGATCGAGCATCCCGATCGCGTCGAGTTCATCGTCAACCATCGCTGCCGGCCCAATTGCCCGCTTTCAAAAGACCATTACATGACGCAGACGCTTGCCGCTCGCGCGGCTAGCACGGGCAACTTCATCTCCCAGCGCCGCCTCGAGGGAAAGCTCGTGCAGATCAACGAGGAATGCCTGCGAAGACGCCATGAGGCCCCTCTGGTCAACAGCCTTATCTCGGCCAAGCGCATCGAGGAGCTTGTGGCAAAGGGGTTCGTCCACTTCAAGATCGAGGGCCGTGACTATCCGCTCACGGTGATGGTCAGGGATATCGGCAACTGGCTTTTCGAGCCTGACGGCGTCTACCTGTCTATGGCTCAGTCGCTTCTCAATAGCCCCATCTAGCTTATCTGGGGACGTCGGCTGTTTTGGTGCCCCTGCTCTTCCTTGCGCACTGCTGTGCATGGCGCTTGCGTTTTCATTTGACCTTTACTGCGCATGATGTGCTGCCGGTTTCTGCAATGGGTGCTGCGTATATGCCTTGTCTTGCGTGAGATATTGACAGTTCCTGCTGTGCATGACGTACTGCCGACTTCTGCTGCGCATTGCGCGCTACCGGCCTCTACCGTGGGCACAACGTCTGCGTCTTGCTGCCTGCGAGACGCCCCGGTCCCTGCTGACGTGTCCGGTGGTCCCGCTTAGTTGCATGTCCAATTATGGGGACTCGCAGTATATGTGCCCCGGCTCTCTTTGCCTGTGTGCCCCTGTCGCTGCCCATCTAAAATCCCTGCTCAGGGCCTTGTTTGCGTAGACACGGCTCCGGGGGTGTCGGCTTGTTGACGCATCCAGAGCCTTAAGCTTGCTGTGCTACACTTTCCTTAGCTCCTCCCAAGTCTGTGGTTGCGGGAAGGCGCAAGCCTCCTTAGTCCAAGGCAGACGCGGTCAAAAGGATCCACGTAAGCCGGGCCCAAAAAGCTCGGCGAGCATGGCGCGTCCTAGGGGTAAGACGCACCGCCTTTGATAGGGGACAAAGGGTTCCCGGGGCGAGAGGGCCTTCAGTGGGGCCACGGCTCAGGCCGCGGCCGAAGCAAAAGCTCCAGTGCGCGAGTGTGGGGTCAAATACCAGGTCAGTTGGGAGGAGTTCCAACTGGGCCTTTCGAATTGCTCTGGAGGTACGGATGGCAATGCGAGCCTTTACCAAGAAAGTGATGGCGAGCGCCGCTGCAGCCATCCTGTGTGCCGTCTCCCTTACGGCGCTTTGCGCTTGCTCGCAGGTAGAGAGCACCTTGGGCATTGTCTCCAACGCAGACCCCACGGTAGAGCTCAGCTCTTCTCTGCCTGCTGGCTCCACTATCGAGGACGGCGTTTTGACGGTCGGCGTCAACGCGAGCAAATCTCCTTATGGCGGCACTAACGCCAATGGCGAAACCATCGGTTTCGATGTTGACGTTGCAGCTGCACTCGCAGCCGAGCTTGGCTGCAAGGTCAAGATCGTGGACGTTGCCTCAGATGGCAAGACCGCCGTGACAAACGGTACGGTCGATGTCGCGATGAACGCCCAGAAGAGCGGCAGCAACAAGGACCTCAACTACACCAGCGCCTATATCAACGACGGCGCCTCGCTCTTCTGCTTGGTCAAGAACATGCCAGACAGCGTTGCAAGCGTCGACATGAGCAAGGAGAAGGTCCTCGTGCAGGAGTCTTCCTCCGCGGCGTACGAGCTTCAAGATGCGCTCGGCGTCGACTCTGTCGATACGGTGGCCACGGTCCAAGAGGCTTTCGAGGCAATCGAGAACGAGGAGTACACGTATTTTGTGGCCGATGCCGTTGTGGGTGACTACTACTCGCGAGACTATTCGGATATCGTCAGGGTCGATTTCCTCAGCGCTAACGACGTTTCGCCTGTGTATATGGTCACAGCTTCTTCCAACCAAGAGCTTTCTTCTGCTGTCAACCAGGCAGTGGATTCGATGACAACCAACGGGTCGCTCGACGTGGTGGCCGCAAAGTGGCTCGGGAGCCAGAGTACGACGCTTATGTCGGGTGCTCTTGATACAGAGTCCCTGCCCTCGACGTTCGGCTCCAAATCAACGTCTGGCAGCAAGGGGGAGTAAGGGTTGTATCGCGGTTTCTCAGACAAGGTTTCCATACGGGTTTGCTAGGACCCGTGGAATAAACGCAGTTCCAATGTAGGAGGTCAAAATGAGCATCACAGTAACCGGGCGCAAGACCACCGTCACTCAGGCCTTGAAGGATTATGTGGAGGAGAAGGTCGGGCGTTCGCTCGAGGTGTTCGAAGCTGCTGCTATGAACGCAGAGGTCGTTTTGAGGACCGCGCACAACCCTGCCAACCCCAAATCCAATACCTGCGAGGTCACGGTTCATGCTAAGGGTGCCGTTATCCGCGTGAGCGAGTCCGAGGATGACATGTACGCCGCGATCGATGCCGCTGCAGACAAGGTTGCCCGCCAGCTGCGCAAGTACAAGACCAAGGTGGTGGATCGCCGTGGCGGTCGCGGTACGATCAAGAGCATGGCAGTCGAGGAGATCGACAGCATCGAGCTTCCCCCTGTGGAGGAGGTCGGCGATGACGACGATCTCTTGGTCCGCATGAAGGAGATCGAGATCGAGCCCATGACCATGGAGCGCGCTCTCGTTCAGACCGACCTTCTGGGTCATGACTTCTATGTCTACTTCGACCAGGACACTCATCAGGTCCAGGTTGTCTACCATCGCTCCAACGGTGGCTACGGCATAATCCAGCCCAAGGTTGTTGGCTACAAGGACTAATGACCATGCGCCCTTAAGGGGGGTTGCATAGCTGCCCTCGACGAGGTTCCGTGAGGGTTTGAGTACTCGACGCAGGTTGCCTCCCGTCTCTCAGGATTGAGGGGCGGGAGGTTCTTGTTTTCCCACTGCCGTGCAGGTCACCCTATTTCTGCTGGCAAGCTGGCAGCTAGTGCGCTATCGTCACTGATACGCGTTTGATTGCCAAGCTGTGGTCCGCCTCAGGGCAGCGCGCGATTGCATTCTCTCTGTCTAAAACCAAGAAAGAAGGGCCTGATATGGCACGCGTGTACAATTTCTCCGCTGGTCCTGCGGTTCTGCCAGAAAGCGTCTTGCAGGAAGCTGCTGCAGAGATGTTGGATTATCAAGGTACTGGCATGTCCGTTATGGAGATGAGCCATCGCTCCGCGGCGTTTAAGAAGATCATCGAGGACGCAGAGGCTGACCTCCGCGACCTCATGGCCATCCCGGACAACTACAAGGTTCTCTTCTTGCAGGGCGGCGCAACACTTCAGTTTGCCGGCATCCCCATGAACCTCATGACCAAAAACGGCAAAGCCGATTACATCGTGAGCGGCAGCTGGTCTAAGAAGGCCTTCAAAGAGGCAGCGCTTCTAGGTAATGCCCGCTGTGTTGCCTCCTCGGAGGACAAGACTTTCAGCTACATCCCCGATATCGACTCTCTCGACCTCGACCCTGAGGCCGATTACGTCTACATCTGCGAGAACGAGACCATCTACGGCACGCATTACCACAAGCTCCCGGACACAGGTGGTGTGCCCCTGGTCTCCGATGTGTCGAGCTGCTTCTTGAGCGAGCCCATTGATGTTTCCAAGTACGGTGTCATCTACGGCGGCGTTCAGAAGAACATCGGTCCTGCCGGTGTTGTGATCGTTATCGTCAGGGAAGACCTCCTCAAAGACGAGTGGCTTGTCAACACGCCCACCATCATGCGCTGGAAGGCCCAGGCCGAAGGCGGCTCCATGGTCAATACGCCTCCTTGTTACGGCATTTACATCTGCGGCAAGGTCTTCAAGTGGATCAAGGCCCAAGGCGGTCTCGAGGGCATGAAGAAGATCAACGAGGCCAAGGCCAAGCTCCTCTATGATTACCTTGACAGTACGGATTTCTATACGGCAACCGCCGCTGTTAAGGACCGCTCGATCATGAACGTCCCCTTTGTCACGGGCGATGCCGACCTCGATGCCAAGTTCGTTGCCCAGGCAAAAGAGGCAGGCATCGAGAATATCAAGGGACACAGGTCTGTCGGCGGTATGCGCGCGAGCATCTACAACGCCATGCCCATCGAGGGTGTCCAGGCACTTGTCGACTTTATGAAGAAGTTCGAGGAATCCAACAAATAAGCCGCTTCACGCCCCTGGTCTGATGTCCTCGGACTCTGCCAGGGGCGTCTGGCTTTTGATCGCGGACTTATGTGTGTTGCTCTTTGCCGCGTCGTTGCCCGAGGAGGCCTCCCCATCTTAGCCTTGCCTTGGTCTCGCCTTGCCCATAACGATTGCAGCGAGGTCAGGGCGCCGGTGTCGAAGCGAGCTCATAACGGTTGCAACGAGGTCAAGGCGACAAGCGACGCAGCAAGCTAATTGCAACTGCAGCGAGGCCAGGGTGTCAGTGTCGCAGTAAGCTCACAACGACGGCAGCAAGGAAGATAGGCGGCGCCAGGGTGAGTCCAAAACGGTAGCTGGGTGAGGCAGCGGTGAAGAAGAGGGGCGGAAACCCGGGGATCGAGCACCTTCCTATTTGATCCTGGCTGTTGTCTTGGTTGGGGATTTACACAGGACGTCTTTGCCCGCCTTGGCTACAACGTAGACTTTGTAGCGCTTGCCTCGTGTGAGCTTCTTGAGCTTTGCCTTGGCTGTTTTCACCGTCTTGTTTTTGTACTTGGCCGTACCTCTCTTCTTGTAGCAAACCTTGTAGCTGGTCGTGCCTTTGACTTTGGACCATTTGATTGTGGCGCAGTGTTTGCCGGCTTTCATCTTGGTTATGCTCACCGTAAGGGGCTTTGTCTGCGTGTTGCCTGCAAACGCAGATTTGTCGATGCTCGTTTTGGACGGGTCTTCTACAGTGATGTTTTTGAGGTTGGGGCAGTTCTCGAAAGCACCTGCACCTACTTTCTCTACAGAGGCGGGTATTGTTATCGACTCGAGCGACTCGCATCCGTCGAATGCGTAGCTGTCGATTGACTTAAGCGCGCTGGGCAAGGGCATCGATGCGAGCGAGGTACAGTTCGAGAAGGCGCTGGACGAGATTGCCTCGAGCTGGGATGCGCCTTCTCCAAAGCTGAGCAGACTCAGTGCGCTGCAATCTTGAAACGCCGCAGTACCTATAGAGCGCACGCTTGCTGGCAGACTGATGCTTTCGAGGCAGGGGCAGTTTGCGAACGCATACGCCTCGACGCTTTCCAAGGCGCTGCCTTCTTCGAACTCGACCGCTTTGAGAGAGTTGAAGAAGCTGAAGGTCTCTGCCCCTATGCAGCTGATGTCCTTTCCTATGTAGATGGCCTCTACTTGGTCTGCGATGTCATAGAGCGCATCGTCTGCTGCAAGTGCGCCTTCGCCGTTTATGGCAAGGCTGCCGCTGGTGCCCAAAGCCCAATGGATGTTCTCGTTCGAGGTGAGGTCCCCCTGCGCGACGGCCGTCACATTCGTGCTTGCCAGGTCGCCCAAGACCTCGTTGTTGTTTGCCAGGGCCACTGCGGGGATACACGCTCCCGCTAGGGCGAGGCAGGTCACGAATGCGATGGAGCCGCGTTTTCGGTTGGTCGTTATATTGCCGTTTGTCTGATGATTGGACATGCCTTGCCCCTTTCTACTTTGTCGTGATTCCGTCGAAGAGCCCCTGCGCCCACTGTTTGTAGACGGTGATCGAGCGCTGTAAGACGATGGATTTGCTTGCCTTCCCCGATGCGTCCTTGTCCATAAAACCGCCTTTCAAAGATTTCGCAGACCTTGTGTAACCGCCGCTTGTAACCCACTTAACGCTGCCGTCGCCCTCGATCGCCACCGTGGTGCCATAGCGATATAGCTTTGCTGCGGGCAAGAACGAGGCGAGTGTGACCTTGTTTCCCTTGGCATCTGTGAGGTCATGCGCCGCTTCCAATTGCTCTGCAAAGGTCGACAGCCCGTAGTCGAGCTTTGCGATGTTGTAGGAGTAGAAGGTCGCGTCCCCGGTGCATGTAAGTGCGCTCGCTTTTGATGTATAGCCAGGGTCGGCGTACCACTTCCCGTTTGAGGTGAGCCAGTCCTCGCAGCCTTCTCGCGTGAGTTTGGCGCTTGACTCCCGGTCGTTGGGCAAGGTTATGGTCTGGCCGTAGCGAACGTTCATCTCGTAGCGGCAATACGATTGCTCGTCGGGGTTCTCGTCGTCGCTGCCGTCGTCGGCATCGCTGTCTTCGTCTTCGTCGTCGGATGTATCGAACTCGCCGCTAGGGGAGACCTTGGCCCCAGTGTCCATCCAGAGGTGGATTGTGTGGTCCGTATAGGCGTAGAACACGAGGTCGGATGAGCCCACGCTGATGCTTCCCGGGACTTTGGAAGTGCAGCCTTCGTCTGCGAACCACGATTTGAGCTCGCCGCCAAAGGTATTGAGGTCCTGACCGCTGGCGTAAGGGTTGACGGTCTCCCCGTAACGAAGCGTCTCCTCCTTCACTGTCTTCCCGTTGATCTTGTAGGTGACCTTGTGGGTGGTGTAGCTGTAGAAGGAGAGGCAGTCACCAGACCTGAAGGAGTAGCTCGCTGCTGCCCTGGCTGTGCACTTCGCATTCGTAAACCAGCCCTGCCAGACTCCTCCGTTGGGATTTGCCGGCACTGCGTTGGCTTGCGTGTAGGTTCTCACATTGTAGGGCTCGTAGTTGTCCTCCAAGTCGTGGTCGTGTTGGTAGTACCCGCTGCTTACCCAGTAGCCGGGTATGACATAGCTGGTGTCGACCCATTTTCTCGTCCCCTTCTTGTCGACTGTCCAGTATCCGCTGCTGACGGTTCGGGATGGTACGTAGTAACTCGTGTCGACGTAGTGCTTGCAGGGCACTTGGTCAGGTACGTTGTAGTGCTCTTTGTAGCTTGCGGTGTAGGTGGCGCTGCTTACGCTCCAGATGCCGTCGTCGTTGAACTCGACGCCGCCGCTGCTTTTGCTGCGATAGGTCGTGGCAAGCGGGCTTGTGCCAAAGGGCACGGTGAACGTCGCGCTGAGCTTGCCGTCGATGTAGTAACGCACGGCGCCGGATTGCGCCGTCTCTGCGTAGGCGTAGATGTCCTGCGCGGGCATGTTTCCGCTGGGGCTTGCACTGGTGCCGTCTTTGTATTGGGCACTCCAGCCGCTGCTTCCTGCGGGGGCGGCAATCAGCTTGTAGGGATCGTCGTAGTCGACCTTGACGGTGCTCGTTTCCTGTCCGTTGACTATGTAGTGGATGCTAAACGTCAGGGGTTGCCATTGCGCCTTGAAGGTGACTTTGGCAACGCTTGGCGCTTTGAGGAAGCCTCCGCTCTCGTACTTCATGTTGTCGCTGTCGAACTCAGGGAGCTGCCAGGCATTGCAGAGCTTGACCTTCGTGTTCTCGATCTCGACTTCCATGGGAGCTGACTGGTCGAACGAGGCAAAGACCTTGCCGTTCTTTGGCGAGGTCGAGCTCCATTTTGTTCTGTTGGTGCCCATGGTCCAGATGTAGCCGGCCAAGCGATAGCCCTTCTTCGAGCCATCCTTGCCTATCTTGTAGCCTGATCGCGGCAGAGCGACCTTTGTTGCGCATTTAGCCTTCTTGAAGTTCTCGCTGCTGCCCTTGTAGGTTTTCGAACCTGACTTCAATGTTCCTCCGTTGGTGTTGATAACCGTCTGCTCCTGCGGTGTTCGCAAGAAGCAGGCGAGGAAGCTGTCTTGGTTTCTGAACCCCACACCCGCGGGTGTCTTGAGGCTCTCGTCGGTGTAGCTGGGTGCCAAGCTCACGCCGACGGATGCGAGGTTTACCGATGCCCAGATGTTCGTAGCGCTCGTGGTGTCGTGCTGCAGCTTGTAAGGGGAGTATCCGGCGTAGGTCGTGCCGTTGGAGTACTGCTTCCAGGCCAGGCGGTAGAACGTGTTGTAGTTGTCGTTATTGCCCACGCCGCGGCTCGACATGGCCTTGTAGGGGACTTGATGGGCGTCCTTGCCAGACCACCTAAATGGGATGTTGAGGATGTCGTAGTAGGGCGACTCCGAGCCTCCGCGGTTATGGTGGCTCTCACCATGCTGGGCGCTCAACGTTATGACCTCGGCGTTCTTGTAGGTTTTCTTTTCCGCATAGACGGTTTTGGTCGTGGTGGAGCGCAGGGATATCTTTCCGCCGTCACCTCCGCTGTCGCTGATCCAAACGTAGAACCTCTGCGAGCTTGTCAGGTAGTCTTCGTAGTAGAGGTTCGTCCCTGAGCTCGTCTTGAGCCGTGCGTTTTTCCCACCGTTGGCAGCAGTCGAGGAGCTTACTGCGGCAACATGCACCTTGGCCCAGGACACGCCGTCCTTGTAGCTCACCTTGGCTGCAGAGGTGTAGATGTCAGAGCCCCTCTCCTTCACATGCTCGGTTTTCGCGCTCTTGGTCCCCTCGAAGAAGTAGATGTAGAACGTGCCGTGGTTCCAGAGAATCTTTCCCACTTCCGAGGTCTTGTACTTCGTGCTCACTGGCGCCGATATGGTTGCGTTCGTGCCCGATTTATCTACCTCTATAGAGCCGGCGAACGCCTCGTTGACGCAAAGGGTGGCAAAGGCAAGGGCGATTGCCATAAAGAGCAGGGCGCTTCTCATCCATAGTTCGCATCGCGGTTTTGTCGATTGATTTCCTAGCATCGATCCCTCCTTTTTGTTAGCTGATGATCCCTGTGGCGCTCACTTGGCCCACTCCTGCGTCTTGTGCTTGCCCGGCGAACACCAAGACCGTTTCGTATATAGGTGGCACCAGGGCGATGACGATGATCAACATCATGATTCCGAATATCGGTGCCACGAGTTTTGCCGGCAGCTTGTTCACGCGCTCCTGCATGACGGCGTAGTGCTCGTTTCTCGCTAGGCGTGCTTGCGCATCCAAAACGCGCGATATGCTCGTCCCCTGCTTGGCAGCTTGGATAAGCGATGTGCAAAACGAGCTCACGGCGGGGATCTTGCATCTGTTGTCCATGCGTTTGAGGGCGCGCTCGAGACTCATTCCCAGCAGGTTCATGTCGGCGTCGACTTGCTTGAACTCGTCGGCTAGGGGCCCTTGAGATGTTGTTGTAACCAACCGCATCCCGCGTTCGAGGGGATATCCGCTGCGCACGGTGATCGATAGGAGCTCGAGTGTCGTCGCCATCGACGAAGCGATCTTCGCTTGCCTGTCTCGCGCGAGGGAGATGAGGGTGAGGCTCGGGCCGCCTGCCCCCAATGCGACGAAGACGATGGCAAAGAGGATATGGCCGGCGTCGGCTCCCTGGGCGAGCATCGCTATGCCGAGCAAGAAGCCTGTGGCGATGCAGATAATCTGGATGCCTCTCCAGACGCTTGGCTCCATGTGGATCCCCGCTCGCGCGAGTTTGTCGCGTAATCCCTCGCTGTCTGCTGGTTTGACCGGGGCAAAGTCGCCCACGCGCCCCATGAGACTTTCGGCTTGCCTTTGGCGGGCTGCGCGTTGTCGTGCTGCATTGCTCGCTGCCTCTTTCGTGGTTCCTTCCGGTGCGAAGCGCTTGATCAGAGCAGATTTCGTTTTTAGGCAGGCGGCTAGCGATACGGCTGCTATGGCTAACAAAATCATTGGATTAACCATGAGCGCTCCTTTAATCGAGTTCCAAATCGGACATCCGTGAGATCAAGGCCAAGATCGCCGTTTCGATAAGCGCACAACCAAGCAGGACGCCCCATCCGATCGGATTGGTCGAGTAGAACTCCCAGAAGCCCTCGATTTTGATGAGGGGCGCGAAGGAGAGCAGGGCGAAGATCGCCCAGGGCACAACCGATACGATCGAGCGTGTGATCTTGGTTTCGGCAAGCGAGCTTTGCAGGGACTGCCTCATCTCGAGGCGTCTCGAGATCGTCTCGTGCAGAAAGTCCAAGGCGTCTGCGAGGTTCGAGCCCGTGCGTTGCTGTACGGCGATGACGTCTGCCAGAAGCTTCGCATCGGTAGAACGCGTTCTGGCGGCCATGTTCGCAAAGCCCTCGGCCAAGGTGCAGTTCGAGTAGGTCATCTCGTTGTAGAGTCGCTTGAGGTGCCCTTTAAGCGGTTCTTGGGCAAGGTCTGCGCAAGAGAGGATCGACCTCGTGACAGGCAGGCCTCCCCGTGAGTTCTCCGCGATCTGCAGTTCTATCTGCGCGAGCTGCTTCTCTAGCAGCAGGGTCTGCTTCCTGGTCTTGACCTTCACGTATTTCTTGAACGCGAGTATGCACAAGGCGAATGCCGCACATGCCACCAAAAGACCGGAAGCCGCATTGCCATGCTGTTGGTTTGCTGTGGCAAGGGCAAAGCAGACCACGGCAGCTAAGAGCCCGCAGCCAAGTTGCGTGGCAAGCCAGAGCCTGGCGCTTATGTGCAAGCCGGCGTCTGCTAGCTGTGCTGCAAGCCCACTCAGCTCCTCGGCTTCGATCCTAGTCTTTCGATCGCCTATGTCGGCGACAGATGTCTGTGCCTTCTTGAGCAAGAGCCCGGCTTCGTTTTCCTGCAGTTCCTTTCTTGCGGCAGAGATGCGGCTCACGGACAACAGCGCCGCTGCGACCACGGTAACGCTCAGTGTGAAGCAGATGATGTTGAACAACGCGTCCATCATGCGGCCCTGTCGTCGTCGATGAACCACATCGGGTCGTACACATAGCCTGCGTTGCCTATCTTCTCTCGCACCTGGGAAGGCTGCAGATGGTTGCTTTTATGGGCTGCCTCGTCCTCGTCGCCGCCTGCCTTGTCGAAGTAGAAGAGCTGCTCGTGCTGGACATGTCCGTCGACGTAGTCGCCGATGGCCTCGATCGACGTGATGCGCCTGGTGCCGTCGCTCGAACGCTGTATCTGCACGACGATGTCGATCGCAGCAGCGATCTTCGCCTTGACGGTGTCCTCCGATAGCGTGGAGTCTCCTTGCTTGGCCAGCGTCATGAGGCGCGTGAGCGCGGATGTCGGGTCGTTTGCATGGATGGTGGTCATGCTGCCCTCGTGTCCGGTGTTCATCGCTTCGAGCATGGTGTAGGCCTCGGCTCCGCGGCACTCGCCGATGATGATGCGGTCCGGGCGTTTTCGAAGGCTTGCGCGGAGATGATCGTCGAGTGTGATCTCGCCGGCTCCTTCTGAGTTGGGCTTGCGCGCCTCGAGCCGCAAGACATGCTCGTGCTGGCGGTGCACTAAGAGCTCGCAGGTGTCCTCGATGGTGATGATGCGCTCTTGCTCGGGGATGGCGCTGGCCAAGACGTTGAGCAGCGTGGTTTTGCCGCTGCCCGTACCGCCGCTGATGAGGATCGAGCACCGGGCGGCAACGCAGGTGAGCAGGAACTCCATCTCCTGCTTGGAGGCGCTCTTGTTGTCTACTAGCTCGTCTGCGGTGAGCATGTCTTGGCTAAAGCGCCTGATGTTGAAGCAGCTGCCGTCCACTGCAACAGGGTAAATCGTGCCGTTGAAGCGCGAGCCGTCGGGAAGCGAGGCGTCCTCGATGGGGTTGCTGTCGTCGATTCTGCGACCCTGGCGGGCACAGATTCTGTTCATGATGCGGCGCACATGCTCCTCGCCGTCAAAGCGCACATTCTCGCAGCGGCTCAGTATACCGTCGCGCTCGATCCAGACTTCGTGCGGCAGCAGGTTGCCGTCGCCGTCTATGCCGCCTCCGTTGACCATGATCTCCGATATGGTCTCGTCGGCAAGCAGCGGCTGTAGCGGGCCAAAGTAGAGGAACTCGTTGATGAAGTCCTCGATGAGCCCGTCTCGCTCCTCGTCGCTCAGGTCTTCGGAAAGCATCGCCGCCTCGGTCACGGTTTGCCTGATAAGCCCCTTGACCGTCTCGTCATCCGTGCCGTTTAGGGAGACCTTGTTCGCAATCTGATCTTGGAGACCCAGCTTGAATCTCTGCTTAACCTCATAATCCATCGCGTCTCCTAACGCTTGATGTCTGTACTTGCCGTGAGCACCATCCAGATGCTCGTTTTCTGGTCTTGGATCTGCCTGATCTTCTCCGCCGTCGACTTCTTGACCTCGACGGTCACGGTCGAGTACTCGGCTGTGACGCCGTCTTGGCTTAGGTCCGCATAACTCGTGTAGCCGTCAAGCGCCAAGACCTCGACGTCTTTGCAAATGCGCGTCTTGGTGCCCTCATCGTCAAAGCAGTAAAGGCTCACATGGTCGCCTTGGTGCAAAAGCGATTGGGCGAAGTCCGTCTCGGTGTTCACGCTTATGCTCACGGCCTTGCTGCCCTTGGAAATTCTGCTTGAAAGCGACGAGCTCCCGTCGCTGCGGTTGAGGTTCGCTGTGCGCACTTGGTCGTTTTCTCCCATGCGCACGACGGCTTGCCTTCCCACTACCTCCTCTATCGAGCTCGGGGCATCGCTTGCGATATAGCGCCCTGGTATCTGGGTGGTCGTGACCATGTCCTCTGTGATCGTCGTTCCCTGCCCGATCTGCTTTGCAGCTACAACCGCCGTTCTCATGTCTGACTCGACGTCGGCCAGGGCTGTGGAGGCTTGCGAGTGGGTGACGAAGGCAAAGATGAGGCATCCCGTTGCGATGAAGGCGCTTACCGATGCGATCGTAGCGAGGCGTGTGACCTTGGCGTTGATGTCGTTTTGGGATTTGTCAGGTCCGTCGCCACCTTGAGGGTTTCCCTTCGCCTTCTGGGCTGTGCTTGGTTTGGGTATCACGTGTTCTTCCTTTCGTTACTGGTTTGCCTCGAAAAGCTCGGTCGGCTTCTTGAGGGCGTCGTCGAGCGTTGCGGCAAGCGCGTCTGATATCCCTCCGCCTCGCTGTGGCGCAACAGAGTCCTCGCCTTCGCCCACGCGGCACTCCCAGACCTGTCCCTCGATGCCGGACGGCCTGTATGTCTTATGCAACGCGTAGGGGCACATCGATGCGCTGGTTTCGCTGGAGAGGAGGATCTTGCCCAGCCAGGCTGCGGGGGCCGCGACGTTTGCGTACTCGGTCTCGATGCGTATGCGCCAGGCGATCACGCGCACGTTCTCCGCGCTGTCGATGCCCGGGTTGGCGCCCTCTATCTGCGAGCGGGTCGCCTCGTAGTACTCGATGTAGGCCGCGCCGTCGTAACCGTTGTCCCTCAGCGCCTCGACGAGCTTGTCCCCGATGAGCCCTACAGGGTCGTCAGAGCTCTTGAGCTGCATGTCGAACCCGGCAGAGAACGTCTCCTCGCGTGCGATGTTGAGATAGTTGTCGTAGACGAGCTTTTGCGCATAGACGCATGCGAACTCCAAGGCGATGATCAGGGCCATCGCCAAGCTCCCTGTTAGGAGCAACGTCAGGATGGTGACGTTGCCGTCTTCTCCCGCCCGCATCAGCTGATCTCCGTTCTGGTTGATACGACGCGCTCGCAGGTGACGTGCTTGGTCACCTTCACATGCGATAGCCCGGGGATATCGATGAGGGTGGGAAGCTCGTAGCTCACGTCGAACTCGACGAGCCCCGCGCTCGTCTCGCGCACCATCTGGGCGAGCTGGTAGCGCTCCTCGTCGCTGCAGATGACGTTGCGGTTGGCGATGGGCTTGGACGTTGCCGGCATGCTGTAGACATCGGTCGAGGTAAACGCCGCCCCGCTCACGCTCAGTTTGCTAAAGTCCAGGGCGGTTGAGCGCCGCTTGACCTGGTCGAGCACGAGACCGTTGGCGCTTTGCGGGCTGCCGGCGCTCTCGAGCTCTTCCAGGTCGACCGCCCACGCCGCTTGCTGCACGCTGCCGTCCAAGGTGAGCACGCTAAAGGCCATGATGCCTATCTGGGCGACTGCCACCGATAGCAGGAAGACCATGGGGATAGCCATGGCGAGCTGTATCGTCTCAGCGCCGTCTTCGTTTCCGTCGCACCGCCTGTTTATACGCATCACCATGTGTCACCGTCCGTTTTGTCCAGGGCTCCTGCCTTCTTGTTGCGCACTACGAGCGACCCGTCGCCTCCGCAGGCAAGGGAGATGCTTTTGCCCAGCAAGGTCTTGAACTCGCTTCTGTACGTCAGCTCGATAGAGAAGGGCTGGTACGTGCAATACGATTTGCGGGTGATGACCTGTTCGCTTTCGTCGATATAGAAGAGATGGTCGTATGCCTGCTTGCGCACGGGTTGCTCGCTCAGGCTCAGGCTGGCGGTTTTCAGGCTCGGCTCTACCTTGGCCAGGTACGTTTTGATGGAGCTCTCGTCTCCAAAGCGGCTCGGTTCGTCCATGCAGTAGCGCACTGCCGCTGTCGTAGCGCAGTCTGCCGCGATGCAGTAGCTGATATACGTGCTCATATCGAGTATTCCCGCTGCGAACAGCACAGCGATCGGTACCGCGAAGAGCATCTCGATGACAGCCGCGCCCTCCTCGTCTTTGCGATGCTTCGCTCTCAAGAGCCTCATGGCAAAAGCACCTCCCTTCAAGTCGTCTCGTAGCCCTGTTTGCGTCCTAGCCGGTTACGCCTTTGCCCAGGTTGGCGAACAGGTTGCTGATAGAGGTGCCCGTGCTGCTGATGGCGTCGCGCAAGATACCCTGGAAGCTTAGGAGCGCTGCGCCCAAACCAACAGAGCACACGATTCCGATGACGATCTCGACGGTCTCTGCGCCGTTGCCGGGCTCGTCGATGAAGAGGTTCTTGAACATGCTTGGTTCCTTTCTTGTCGTGTCCGGCGGCCCTATGCCGCCGGGCTCTCGTCTTGGTTTACGGGGCGACGATCCTTGTCATGAGCCCGATGGCGTACCAACAGCCCAGGCCGGGTGCGTACGGGATGTAGCTTCTCAAGTTGCCGCCCTTGAACAGGACGGTCGCCAAGGCGATCAGCGCCATTACGACACTCGCGCCCATAAACCCCCAGATGGTTCCCGATAGGCCAGAGAAGATGCAGATCATCGGGATGAAGCGGAGGTCGCCGTCGCCTATGGCGGGGCTTCCATGCAGGAACTGCATCATTTGGTTGGCAAGGCACAGCGCTAGGTACATACCTGCAGCGCAGGCGACGGAGATGCCCACCCCCTCGATGCCGCCGCCGGAGCTTGCGGCAAAGATGAGGGAAGCGAACCCGAAGCCGTAGCACAGCTGCCAGGGGATGATCCTGGCCCTCATGTCGCACAGGTACGTCGAGACCATGGCGGCACCCGCGGCAAGCCCGCTGATGCAGGCGATGGGGTTGGCGCCTCCCATAGCAAGGAGGGCCGCAACGCTTGCCAGGCATAACCCGCAGACAAGGCGCATCCCTATCGTGCAGTGCAGGTGGTAGGTCTGCTCGACCTCGCGCTCGCGCGGCAGCGCGAGCGCTTCATCGGGTTCGCGTGCGCTGTGCCCGATAACGCCGGTCCTACGCAGGGCAGCCACTTTTTCGTAGGAGAGCTTGTTGCCGTTGACCAAGGCGACCTGCCTTGCGCCCCATTGCGCCATACCCTTCTCTACGCGCTCGCCGTCCAAGGCGGGCTTGCGGCGTACGAAACGCACGTGATTGGCATAGTCCTTGAGGTTGCTCGCCCAGTCTTTGTTGATCTGCTTGTATTTGAAGATCAAGAGTTCCTTTGTTGCACTCGGTACTACTGCGTAGCCCAGTGCGAATGCGACGATTACAAAGATGATTGAGGCACTCATGGCATATCCCGTCTCTTGCTGCGTATTCGAGCTGCCGCTTTGATGGCTGCCCTTGCGTGGGCAAAAGATTAGAGAGCGAATCTGTCTGGGGCACAGACCAAAATCAGACTGAAATCAGACTCGTTTCCGGTACCTTGGCGAGTGTTTTAGTCGTTTTGAGACGCATGCTTCGATGGCGGTTTGCAAGAAAGCGCAGGCAGGCGCGTGGTTTCGGGCTGGCTTGTATACCCTAGGGGAGGGGCGTGCCTGTTGCGCTCGCCAAAATAAAGGGGTTCACAGCCTGTGCTTTTGATGTCATAATACGAGGGCTTTTTGCCCCCATCGTCTAGCGGTTTAGGACGCCGCCCTTTCACGGCGGAGATCACGGGTTCGAATCCCGTTGGGGGTGCCAAGAGTTTTCGCAGGTCAGAGGCTGTTTCTCTGGCCTGTTTGCTTTTTCCTATATCCCTCCCCCGCAATGCGCCTCCGGTGCAAAGCTCGCACAGACCCCAAACCGTCTGGCAGCGTTCGATGCGAGCGTCGCCGCGCTGTTTATCGGCTTGCAAACGCAAGGTTTTGATTCTCACGGCTCGATGGCGGTTGTCCTGTGTATCTGCTGGGGGTTGCTACTATGTCGGGGCAAGCCCGTCTCTTGCATAGGAGGAGATTCGAATATGGCTAACCAGGAATTCGAGAAACTCGCCCAGGAGATCGGCCTCGAGCAGATCTTGCTGGGTGGCAGGGCGTTTTTCGATGGCGGAGAGTCCGGCTTCAATCTGGTCGACAAGCTCGCAGATGTCGAGCACAGGTTGGCCGCGGTCGAGGCCATGGGCGACTCCCATGACATCAACTACTATCCCGTCTTGAGGTCTGCCGCGCAGACCGATCCGGATGAGTCCGTGCGCAAGGCGATCCGCGCAGCATCAGATAAGCTCGAGGACGAGTTTGGCGAGGATGAGTGCCTGCAGGTCGACAAAGAGTACACGGGCGGCGTGCGCAAGCCCGGTGGCTCCGAGGAAGCCCATGTCGTGGGCGATTTCTTTGGCGGGGACCTCAACGACTTCCGCTAGGGCAAGCTCGCCTGGGGCATCGCTTCGACAACTTGATACCGTTTGATACGCATCGCGCTCGAAGCATCTGCGGCGCGATGCGTTGCGTTATGCTTTGGGCTATTGGATGCATGCAACTAGAGGAGCTCTTATGGATAATCTGATCACAAAGGAAAACGTGCTTGCGGCCGTGTCGTCGATTGCTGCTGCGGCACCTGGTTTCGTGCCCGAGGTGGCCGTTATCCTAGGCAGCGGCATGGGCGACCTCGCACAATCTATCGACCAGGTATCTGTCGTCCCCTATGCAGATGTCGCGCACATGGTGCCTGCAACGGTGCAAGGCCATAAGGGCGAGTTCGTCCTGGGAACGCTCGAGGGCCGAAAGGTGGTCTGCATGCGTGGCAGGCTGCATGCCTACGAGGGCAACAGCGCCCAGCAGATAGCCTTCGGGGTCTATGTTATGCACGAGCTGGGGGCGCAAAAGCTTATCGTCACCAATGCCGCAGGCGGCATCGACCCCTCCTATGGCGTGGGAGACCTCATGCTCATCGAGGACCACATCAACTTCCAGATGATGAACCCCGTTATAGGCCCCGTGCCAGAGCTCGGGCCGCGCTTCTTCGACATGACGCATCCGTACTCCGTGCGCTTGCTCGGCCTTGCCCGCGATGCTGCCAAGGAATGCGGCGTCAACGTGCATCAGGGCGTCTACATCGGCGACTTGGGTCCCAGCTTCGAGACCTCTGCGGAGATCAGGGCGTTTAGGGCTTTGGGCGCAGACGCCGTGGGAATGTCCACGGTGCAGGAGGTCATCGCCGCCAACCAGCTCGGGATGGAGGTGCTCGGCATCAGCCTCATCAGCAATCCAGCCGCTGGCGTGAGCGACGAGCCCCTGAGCATGGACGATGTCGCCAAGGCCGCTCATGTCGCCGCGGGCAACATGAGCGCTCTCATCAAGGCGGTGCTTCCCAGCATGTAGCGTGGCCTACATGCCGCTGCCTGCCGATAGCCCTTGGCTTCGCTAAACACATGACCGGAAGGGGAGCCCGTGCGATTGCGTATGGGCTCCTCCTGTCGGCATGCGCTTCGATCAACGTCCCAAGCCCGTTCAAGCTTGCGTTTCGCCAAGGTAACGAAACCCTATGTCGACGGGTGTGCGAATGCTTGACGCTATAATCCAAGTTAGTTTAGCTATCGGTAGCCCTAAGAGAAGGAGGTGCGACATGGAGCTTGATATGGTGCCCGTCACTATCGAGTCCTTGGCAATCGGCATGATGCCGCAGCCGTCGATTCTGTCGCTGCGCCCTTCCAAGGCGCTCGCAATCCCCGGTGAGGAAAACGACGAGGTCTACGATCGCGTCCTTCCTATCTGGATCGGCCCTGCAGAGGCTGCCTCCATCGCATCTGCAATCGACAAGTCCCGCGCAGAGCGCCCGCTCACGCACAGCATGATCGCCCAGCTCGTTCGCTCGATGGGCGGCTCGGTCAACCGCTGCGTGATCGACCGCGTCAACGGCACGACGTTTTACGCCACGATCTACGTCCGCTGCTCGAACGGCATGTTCACGCGCGTCGATGCCCGTCCGAGCGATGCCATCGCCTTGGCTATCCGTGCAGACGCGCCGCTGTTCGTCTCGTCCACGGTGCTCAAGGCCGCGTCGTTCCCGCGTTCGTTCAAGCCCGGTGCGGATAGCAAGCTCGAGATGGAGGAGTTCCATAAGTTCGTCGAGGGCGTCAGCCCCGAGGACTTTGTGACCGAGTCCGACTAGCCTTTCCACGCAATAACCGCAACTCAACGCCCATGGCAAGCGCCGTGGGCGTTATCTTTGTACGAGCAGTGAAAACGGCCGATGAAAGGGGCTTTGATGGCAGATCCCAAGATTAAGCGCGCGCTCGTCTCGCTTACGGACAAAACCGGCTGCGAGCAGTTCGCACGCACCTTGGTCGACGAGTTTGGCGTCGAGATCATCTCGACTGGTGGTACCGCCCGCGTCCTGAAGGAGGCCGGCATCCCGGTCACCATGATCGACGAGGTCACAGGGTTCCCCGAGATGATGGACGGCCGCGTGAAGACCCTGCATCCCAAGGTCCACGGCGGTCTTCTGGCACGCCGCAACCTCGAGACCCATATGGCCGATGCCAAGGAAAACGGCATCGAGATGATCGACATGGTCGTGGTCAACCTCTACGCGTTCGAGGCCACTATCGCCAAGCCGGATGTCCAGTACGCAGACGCCATCGAGAACATCGACATCGGCGGCCCCTCCATGCTGCGATCTGCTGCCAAGAACCATGCCAGCGTGACGGTGGTCACTAACCCCGCTACCTACGACGACATCCTGGCCGAGATGCGCGCAAACGGCGGCGCAACGACGCTCGACACGCGCAAGAAGCTCGCACTCGAGGTCTTCAGGACCACAAGCGCCTACGACAACGCCATCTACAACTGGTTGCTGGGCGAGGTCGACGGCGAGACCGATTTCGCGCAGGACAAGCGCATCTTCCTCGACAAGCAGGCAGACCTGCGCTACGGCGAGAACCCCCATCAGAAGGCCGCTTTCTACAAGCGCCTCAACCCCGGCGTCAAGGGCGGCCAGCCGCAAGGCGCCAGCTACACCTTGGCCAATGCTCAGCAGCTGCAGGGCAAGGAGCTCTCTTACAACAATTACCTCGACACGGATTCTGCCTGGTCCGCCTGCCGCGAGTTCGGCACGGACAAGCCCACTGCCGTCATCATCAAGCACCAGACCCCCTGCGGCATCGCTCAGGCCGACGACATCGTCACCGCGTACCAGGACGCCTTCATCTGCGACTCCGTCTCTGCCTTTGGCGGCGTCATGGCCTTCAACCGCACGGTGACCGAGGCGCTTGCCAAGCAGATCGTCGAGGTTAACAAGCAGTTCTCCGAGGTCTTGATCGCGCCGGACTTCGATGAGGGCGCCCTCGAGGTCTTCAAGGCCAAGCCCAACGTTCGCCTGCTCAAGACCGGCGGCGTCAATCCTGCCGGCAACGACATCGAGGTGCGCATCGTCGAGGGCGGCATGGTGGTCCAAGAGCTCGACTGCGTGGCAGAGGACCCTGCGACCTTCACCGTCCCCACCAAGGCCAAACCCAGCGACGAGCTCATGGAGCAGCTGCTCTTTGCTTGGAAGGTTGCCAAATCCGTCAAGTCCAATGCCGTGGTGCTCACCAAGGGCACGCGCACGGTGGGCATCGGCGGCGGCCAGCCCAACCGCGTGAACTCCGCGCGCATCGCTGTCGACCAAGCGGGCGACGAGGCCAAGGGCGCCGTGGTCGCCTCCGATGCGTTCTTGCCCTTCCCGGACACGCTCGAGGTTGTGCGCGACGCCGGTTGCGTTGCCTTGATCCAGCCGGGCGGCTCTATCCGCGATGAGCTCTCCATCGAGGTTGCCGATGCATCGGGTATCCCCATGGTCTACACCGGGCATCGTCATTTCCGCCATTAATCGGACGAACTAAGCGACGGCGCTTGAGGCGGCGCCACGGGGCTTTGATATGTCTTTGAATCCGGGGTAGGCACTCTTGCTTGCCCCGGGTTTTGTTTATTGCAGCTTTGAATGAGGCTCGCTAGCCAAGACAACGCTGCGAGCGGGATTATCTGTCGTTTACTGTAAGAGTTAGTCTAATAGTAACACATTATTCTTTATGTCCAATAAACCAAATTATTGCGCCGTTCACCGGTTTTCACTAAAATTTCAAATGCTAGAAAACAGAGCAGCTCCTTGCAGTTGATACATGCGTTTCTTAGAGGGAGGATCGCCTTTACGGGCGGCAGAAAGAGGAAAGAAATGTCGGCAAGGAAACTAGCAAGTTGAGCGCTTTGCACGAAGGCCTGCGTGAACAGGTTTTCCAGAGAAGGGACGCCAAAGAGGGGCGCCCCTTTTTTGTTGCCTCGGCGGGCCGACACCCGGTAGCGTCAGCTTGGTGCGCTACCATCACCAAAACGCAAAAAGCAGCAAAGGAGCGATATGAGCGACAGCGACAAGACCGATGAGATCCCGCGCAACCTGATTGGATCCGCCCATCCGCACGAGCATGTCGACGAGGCAGAGCTCGAGAAGCGCTGGCTTGCGGAGAACGTCCCCAGCGAGCGCTTGGAGCTCCATTGGCGCTACGAGAGCGGTTCTGTGCAGCTGTACGATCGCCGCTTGCGCAGCCTTGCGGCCTACGGTGTGGGACCTGCGCTGCGCTCCTATCTGCGCACGCGCCTCGAGTGGTTCTGCGACAACAAGCTCTATTCGCAGCCCAGCGGCACCGTGGTTGTTATCGTCGAGACCAACGGCGACGTCGATATGAAGCTCGCCCAAAGCGCCGAGCCTCGGCCTCTGGGCGAGGATAACCTCGTCTGGGATGGCGACGTGCTCAAGGGCGCGGATGTGCCCGGGGCGCTCTTCGTGCGCAAGGGCGACGAGCTGATGGTCGTCGCGCCAGACGGCTTGCGCGATGCATGCGAGTCGTTTGCGGCAGACCTTGCGGCAACGCTTGCGAAGTCTCTGGGCTATGCCTTGGTCGAGCGCCCCGTCTGCAGGGAGGATATCCCCGGGGCCGAGATCTTCTTCGTCAACGACGAGCTGGGCGAGTGCGTGCTCGACGGCCACGACGGCCCCTTTGCATCGAAGCTCGTCGCGTGCTTCGAGAAGCTCTGGAGCAAGTAGAAGCTGCTCAGCTCGGTACCGTTGCCGCAGCTTCTCGCGTCTGCTCTCCTGCAGGCCTCGAGGCCTGATGTCCTCCCATGCCGTTATGGCGGAGGCTGGCATCGGGCCTTTTCTCTGCCCGTGGTTGAGCTTGGGTTTCTGCCGGGTAAAACTTTGGTTGCGTTGTGCAGGATAGGCCCTGCTA
>CAVCDT010000007.1:0-20631 GCA_963600995.1 Akkermansia muciniphila
TCCATGCTGGGCGCAAAGGGGTCATCCTCCCGTGCGTCAGAGGTCTGCTCATCGGCATCCACAGGCTCCATCAGCTGCGTGCTGCCAAGGTCGTCTTGGCTGGCTTCCGGAGCAGCGTCTTGGTCTTGGCCTGCGCCCAAGAGCTCGTCGAGGGCGGCGGAGGTGTCCTCGCAGACATCGGCACTGACATCGATTGGCTGGTCAGGCGTGGGCTCTTGCTCCGCAGGCTCTTGAGTTTGGGCGCCCAGGATCGACCCGAAGCGCTCGAGCAGCGACGTCGCCATCGCCATGTCGTGCGCTGCCACAGCAGAGAGCTCGTAGCCGTCTGCGGTCGCCGCGGTGAAGGAGTCGACGGCCTCGCCCACACGCCCTTGCGCCAGAAGCGCCTGGCCCATGCTCGCATGGCACTTGCTCGCATCCGAGGGACGCAGGCCGCAGTCGAGCGCCGTCTCAAAGGTCGAGATGGCGTCTGCCGCGCGGTCGAGTTCCATGAAGCAGATGCCCAGATTGACGAGCGCCTTGCCCGGCGAGGGGTTGGATGCGTCGAGCGCCGCCTCGCGGTAGGCGCTGCCGGCGGCCTGGGCGTTACCCAGCTTGAGTTGGACGGCGCCGATGCCGCTTAGGGCCTTGTAGGGCGTGGCATAGCCTGCATGTCCCAATGCATTGGAGAAGGCATCGAGCGCCTTGCCGTAATCATGCGAGGCGAGATAGGCCGTGCCCAGGTTGACGAGCAAGGCGGCCTCGCGCTCCGGACTGGCGAGCTTGAGCGCCTTGCTGTAGAAATCCGCCGCTTTGGCGGGTTCGCCGCTTTTGATATAGCAGTTGCCAATGAGGTGGTAGAACTTGCCTACCTCTGCGCTGGTGAGCTCTGCCACGTCGCTCGTGCAAGCGGTGAACCCCACCAAGGCGACGCGGTAGTCGCCTCGCGCATACGCCTCCTGCGCTTCTTTGAAAACCGCAATATCCACGGAACTGTTCCTAACCCTTGGCGCCTAGCGTGCGTTTTCGATGACGACGGACTGGATGACGTCGCCGCGGCGAAGCTGATGGACGACCTCGATGGACTCTGCGTCTGCGCAGTCGCCGAAGACGGTGTAGCCGCCGTCGAGGAAGGGCTGTGGGCCCAGGCAGAAGTAGAACTGGCTACCGGCGGAGTTGGGAGCCTGGCTGCGGGCCATGGCCATGGTGCCGTCCTTGTGGGTGTTGTGGGGATTGGTGGTGAACTCCTCGTGGATGGTGTAGCCGGGGTTGCCGCGGCCGGTGCCCTCCGGGCAGCCGCCCTGGATGACGAAGCCGGGCTCGTAGCGATGGAAGTTCAAGCCGTCGTAGAAGCCCTTCTGGGCGAGCTCGACGAAGTTGCCCACGTGGATGGGGGCGTCCTCGCCGTGGAGCTCGACGCGAATAACGCCCTTGCCGGTGGTGATGATGGCGACCTCGTCGCCGGTGGGCTGGTATTCGGGGGTGTAGATTGCCATGTTGTCTGACCTCCTGTGAGCGTGCTGACGCGCTCCTCTTACAGGTTAATAACCTCTCGATTCTAGCAGTAATCAAGGCGAGGCCACTTTTCAAGACGCTTTTGAGCAAGCGAATGTGGTAGATTTCTTGACGCACGTCCCCTTAGCTCAGCTGGATAGAGCGTCTGCCTCCGGAGCAGAAGGCCGCAGGTTCGAACCCTGTAGGGGGCACCATAGGCAAAGCAAGGCCCTGCGATCAGCTGATCGCAGGGCCTTTTGCTACAGCCAGCCCACCCAGCACGTCGCGCCTTACCCGCACGCAGCGGCTTGGCGTTCGCGGGCAAGCTCGAGGCCCTTTTGGACGAACCCGCCGCTAAAGCGCTCGCGGACCTTGTAAGCATGGCGCGTCGAGCCGTCCTCGAACTTGAGGTACTGGTGCTCGAGGCAGTCCATGACATCCTGACCAGCGCCGATGCTGCGGTAGAAATCCCCCATGATGTCGATGGTGTTGCGCGCGGCACGCGCAACGGTGAATATCTCGCCGTCTGGCGCGACGATCTTGACCGTCTTGAGGTCGAAGCGGCTCGCGTTCTTGAAGTTCTGCACGGCCTGCACCTGCCTCTTCTTATCGAGCCTCACCGCAGGCTTCGAAGCCAGCCACACCAAGAACAACTGCGCGAAGAAGACGTCCTCCAACGCAACGCCGGCCCTGCACAACGGGTTGAGGTCGAACATGCGCAGCTCGATATGGCTCAGGTTGCCGCTTCGCATGCCGTCGAGCCCGTATGCCCCGCGCGGCTTGATGCGTATGGGGTAGTAGAGCTCGCTGGGGCACTTGATGAGGCCCTCGTCGATGTAGCGCTGGATGCTTGAGGCATAGGCCTCGACGCTTGCGTAGTCGAGTATCGGAGCGAAGAAGTTCCAATAGCCAAGCTCGCTGTTGCGCGGGGAGGAAAACCCCATGAAGAGGTCGCCGCCGGTCTTCTTCTTCTCGACAAACGACGAGTCCATCAGCGGGCTTGCCGCCGTAACCGCCGTCATGAGCCACCCGTAGGCAACGCAACGCTCGGCCAGGTCGAGATAGAGGCGGTCCTTGTAATCGGCAAAGCTCGCCTGCCCGCTTGCGGCAAAATCCGCCTCGAGGAGCTCTTGGGCAAAGGAGTAGTTGAAGTGAATACCGCTGAAGGTCATCTTGTAGCGGCCATAGCGGTCGTCAAGGTAGTTGCGATAGGCGGTCTTGTGTGCCTCTTGGCCCTCGAAGCGCGCGACGGGGATGTCTGCGGCGCTGCGGATATAAGGCGGGTTCGAGAACGGCCAGAGCAGCTCGCCTTGGCTTGCGAGCTTTCTCTGGATGATACCGTCGTAGTGCTCGAGGCAGGCGACGGCTTGGACGGGACTGTCGAGCACCGGCGTGTTTATCTCGACCTGGTTCTCGCTAAAATCGCGCACGATGTGATCGTCGCCCAAGAAGGGATGCGGCGTTTGCGCCAGATAGCCGTCCGGTGTAACGCGCAGGCTCTCGCGCTCCAAGCCAAAGCTGCCCTTGAGCAGCAGCTCTCTTACATGCGGGTCGTCGGTGTGCAACATAAGTGCTCCTAGCTGCGAGTGCGCTGCAGGCGCACAGCCAGCACGCGCCCGCAAAGGTAACCTGAGGTCGATGCCAAGAATAATAGACCTCTGCAAACAACCTACCTAGTTACAGGTTTATTTCCCAAGCCGTTGCCAAACAACCGCAAGCGAGATGCCCGCTGTCCCATGCGAAGCCCCGCTCTTGTCACCTCGCAACCACGGCACTACCCCTTGCCTTAAAATGACCTTTTGAAGCAGCGCCTGCAGCACCGTAACCGATGCCTTAGCGACGCTTTGAAACCTCGTTTGAAGGGCGGGCAAGATGGCGACATTGGGATACGGATTGTGCCTCATCCTATCAGTCATGACGCTGATCGGCGTCGCGGCGCGCAACTACGAGAACATCAACATCCACGCCTGCGCGATCTTGTTCATGATTCCCATCGTCGTCTTGGGCTACTGGCTCAAATCGCGGGTGACTACCCCGGAGGGCGCAGAGCTCGCCATGTGCTTCATCTACCTGGACTCCACGGCGATGATCGTCGTCACCATCTTCGCCATGTTGCACTCCTTTGGCATCAAGGTGAGCCCGCTGGCCAAGGTCATAGGCTACGGCATCGCCTTCATCCACGCGCTTATCGTATGGGTGTCCTTCGAGACGGGGATGTACTACGAGTCCTTCAACGTGACGCAGACCGCCGCCGGCAGCGTGAGCCACGCCACGGGAGGCCCGCTCAAGGCCATCCACAACATCTATCTGGTCGTGGTCATCGGCGCAATCGTGGGCGTGTTGGTCTACGCGCACTTCAAGAAGGGCACGCACTCGAGACGCATGCTCTACAACTACTCGATCGTGGCAGTGTTGCTCGTGCTCATCTACGCCGTCGAAGCGGCGCTCAACGTCGACTTCACGCTCCTGCCCATCCTCTACACGGCCTGCGGCGTCGGCATCGCGCTGTCCTACGACCGCATGCACATGCACGACATCTCATGCATCCTGTCGCAACAGCAAAAGTACGGCGGCAACCGCGGCTACATCGTGCTGGGAACCGACAGGCGTTTCTTAAGCTGCAACAACCTAGCCTACGAGCTCATGCCCTTTCTCAAAGAGCAGATAGTCGACGAGAAGCCTCCCCAAAGCGAACCGCTCTTCAACACCATGATCGACAGCTACCTGGCAGATGGCGTGACGTCCAAGAAGTACCAGGTGGGCGATAGGACCTACGTCTGCGAGATATCAGAGATATCGATGCGCAAAGACGGCAAGATGCAGGGGTATCTCTTCGACGTGCGCGATGCGACCGAGGAGCAAAAGGTCCTCGACGTGATGACGTCTTACAACGAGACCCTCAACGCCGAGGTCAAGGAGAAGACCGGCATCATCATCGACATGCAGCGCAAGATCACGCTGGGCATGGCCAACATCATCGAGAACCGAGACAGCAACACCGGCGGCCACGTCAAGCGCACGAGCGACGTGATCGCCATCTTGATCGACGAGGTCGTAGCGCAAGGCTACGCCAATATCGACGAGCAGTTCGCCACGGATATCGTGCGAGCGGCACCGCTGCACGACCTGGGCAAGATCTCAATCGACTCAAACATCCTGTGCAAGCCGGGCAGGCTCACCGATGACGAGTACCAGGCGATGAAGTCGCATGCGGCAAGAAGCGGCGAGATGGTGAGCATCCTGCTCGAGGGCGTGGAGTACGAGCATTTTGTCAGCACTGCGTTCAACATCGCGCGCCACCATCACGAGCGCTGGGACGGACGCGGCTACCCGGACGGACTCGCCGGCGCCGACATCCCCGTCGAGGCGCGCATCATGGCGGTGGCAGATGTCTACGACGCGCTGGTTAGCAAGCGCTGCTACAAGGAGCCGATGAGCTACTCCAAGGCGCGCGAGGTCATGCTCGAGGGCATGGGCACGCAGTTCGACCCCGGCCTGGAGAGCGTCTTTTGCGCCTGTTGCGGCAAGCTCGAGGCCTACTACAACAAGGCGTAGAGAAGCGGGGAACTCCCTCTTCAAAATCTGGCTAAGCTAAAAGTCCCTTGAAAAAGTTGCTTTAAACGTAAAAAGTCCCTTGAAAAAATTGCTCCAAGCGAAAAAAGTCCCTTGGGAAAATTTATAATCGCCGTAAAAGTCGTTTGGAAAAGTTGAGGGAGCAGGGCATGCTCAAACGAAAGATCATCAATGTGCTCGAGGAGTGGAAGGCGAACCCGTCTCGGAAGCCCGTTGTCCTCAAAGGCTGCAGGCAATGCGGGAAAACCTATGCCGCACGGCAGTTTGCGCAATCCAATTACGACAACGTCGTCTACCTCAACTTCTACGAAAATCCCGGATTCAAAGACATTTTCGCGGGAGCTCTAGATGTCGACCATATGACGATGATGACGTCCGCCTACCTTGGCCAGGAAGCTCGCTTCGCACCGGGCAAAACAGCACTGATACTCGATGAGATTCAAGAATGCCCCCAGGCAAGGACAGCCCTCAAGTTCTTCGCCCTTGACGGTCGCTATGACGTCATCGCAACCGGATCGCTCCTTGGCGTTGCCGGATACAGCAATCAACCCGCATCTATCCCCGTTGGGTATGAGACCGTGATAGACATGCACCCTCTCGATTTCGAGGAGTTCTGCTGGGCCAACGGGATAGGAGAAGAGCTGATTGCGCTCCTACAAGAATCGCTCGACTCAAAAACGCCGGTCCCCGCTGCGTTGCACTCGCGCATGAGGGAGCTTTTGCTCTCATACACCGTTGTGGGCGGAATGCCAGAGGCCGTCCAATCGTTTGTCGACGAGCACGACATAGCAAAGGTACTGCGCATCCAAAGAGACATTGTGCTCGGCTACGAAGACGACATGGTGAAATACGCACCGGCGGCAGACAAACCCCTCATCAAACAGTGCTTTCAGTCAATACCGCGCCAGCTTGCCAAAGAAAACAAAAGGTTCCAATACTCGCTCGTAAAGAAGGGCTCAACAGCCGCGCGATTTGCAGGAAGCCTGCAGTGGGTCGAAGACGCAGGAATCACAGTTCGCTGCAGAAACCTCTCAATCACAGAGCTACCGCTCGACGGCAATTCTGTAGAGGACCAGTTCAAGGTCTACATGGCAGATACCGGTCTCTTCATAAGCATGCTCGAAGAAGGGACGCAGTTCGATGTCCTGAACGGCAATCTCTTTGGCTACAAGGGCGCTATCTTCGAGAATCTCATCGCCGACATATTTTCCAAGATGGGCCGCAAGCTGTATTACTTCCGCAAGGATTCCGGGCTCGAGCTGGACTTCGTCATACGTTACAAGGGAGAGTGCGTGCCCATCGAGGTAAAAGCGAAGGACGGAAACGCCAAGAGTATGAAGACCGTCTTAAAGCATCCGGAGAAATACCACATCAACAAGGGCATCAAGCTCGCCGACTTAAACATCGGGCAAAACGACAACATCCTCACGTTGCCTCTCTACATGGCGTTTCTTCTCACCGATAGGTAAGGACGCGTGCGAGGGGCTTGAACCTATGAAAATACACGGTCCTCGGCTTCTTGGGGCGTGCACCATCTAACAGAGCCGTTGTCGTCAAGGATAAACAGCGGAATACCCATTTTGGGAGGCCTTTCACGCGGGTCTTTCGTGGCGATTGGATACCACGTCCTCATGCCCTTCCATAGCCCTCCTGGCTCCACGCCATAGAAGCCGTCCTCTATAGCCAGCCTTTCTGCTTCCGCCGCGCGCCCGCGACAGGCTCCATCAGCGGAAAGTATCCTAGCGTCGTCGCTCATTAATCCCTCCTTCTGATAATCGCAGTTTTGACGACGACAAGCCTTTCTCGCACCTAATGCCAGCATGAGCAGCATGGAACTAGGACGATGCACAGGCAAGAAGTCGTCGCGAACACGGAGATTGAGAGTAAGGTGGCACGGCTAAAAGCAAGGTATGCGACTGCCGGGGGCTATACTTAGACTGTCAGCGACGCGAGGGAGGGCAACATCATGAACGACGAATTAACCCGCAGGGAAATGACAAGGGCTTGCGCTCTTGGCCTGGCAGGAGTCGCGCTCGCAGAGACCGGGGCTTTGGCAAGCATGGCAGACGTTGCAGCAGCAGCGACCGCACGACCGCGCAAAGTCTCCAACGTAAAAGTGGCTAAGATCACCGCAACCTCCGCAAAGGTGACCTGGCAGAAGGTACCCAAAGCCGATTACTACGAAATCCGCCTAACAGGTAACGGGGACTCTCATGAGCGCGAATACATGTCCACAAAAGCCAGCTACACTCTCGATTACCTTAATCCCGAGAAGAAATGCATTGTGCAAGTTCGCGCTGTTCGATACACAAAGAAAGGCAACGCGCTAAACGGCAAATGGAGCAGCAAGAAGACCTTTAGGACCAAGAGTGCCCTGCTAAGCAGTTATAAACTGTCGGGCAACCTGGGCACAGATGTTGTCTACAAGCTAAAGCGAGCGGAGGTAAGAAAGGAGTATCAGACACTTGACTACTACGCTTTCATGGTATTTTTCACAGCAGCTAACAATAGCAAATCTGATAGCTACATACACGGTCCCGAGCTCAACGCCTATCAAAACGGCATCAAACTGAGCGAAACATACTCTGCTTTAGGCTTAGACGATGATGACAATGCTTTATGGAACACTCTTGCTCCCGGCTATTCAGCAGATGGATGGATTGGCTTTCAGCTGAAGGACAAGAAGTCCCCTGTAGTTCTTAAATCAATCCACCATGATTACGATGAGGGCAAAGACATTGTCGATTTCGAGCGCACAATCAAACTCGTATAGCAAGCTCAAGTCGCAAGCGCCAGCCTTCACATCCTCGGCCTTAAGCATCGCAGCTGTTCGCTTACAGCGCATTCCGCCATGGAGAACGCCGGGCTGGGGCAACAGATCTAACAGCGCGGATGCTATACTCGGCGCATGAGAGAAGACCTTGTTGACATAGCAGAAGCTATCGCTCGAGTCCTTAAGGGATACGATGTGAAAGCTGCCTATGTCTTCGGCTCCACTGCACGCGGCGATGCGCACCCAGATAGCGATATCGACCTGCGGCTCGAATGCGGTCCGAGCATGACCTACGGGACGCTTTACGAGATTTCCCAGGCTCTGGATGCCGCCCTAGGTTGCAAGGTCGAGATAATAACCAATCCCCTGCAGCATATGCGCCCAAGTTTCCGCGAGCGCATCGCTAAGGATGAAGTGCTCGTCTATGAAGCCGCTTGAAAGAGATTTGGACCTCATCGAGGTCATTACTCATGATTGCTCTGTACTCGATAGCCGTTTGGATTACTTTCAGATGGATCGAGAGCATTTTATAAACGATCATTCCCCAGAGGGAGAGATTGCATACGACGCAATCATGAGCCCCGTATATCGCATTGCTGAGGATTCCTTGCATCTATCGGATACACTCAAGAACGCCTTGCCAGATTGTCCTTGGAACGACATCAGGGGCTTTCGCAATTTCGTAGCCCACGGTTATCGCGAAGTTGACCGCAGCATCGCATGGAAGGTTGTTGTGGGCAGCATCCCTCAACTAAAGGCCGCGCTCGCAAAATACAGGGATTCAATAAGCTAGCTTGCACCCTTATGCCACCAACCGCATGACGTTTCTTCCTCACTGATAAGCAAGAACACGTACTACCGTCCCCAACGCGATTTGCACCTGATTTGCACACCTCGGGACCACCTGAGGGGTTTTGCAAGAAGAAAGGCCACGAGCTATAGCCCGTGACCTGCGGTTTTGTTTGGCGCGCCAGGCAGGATTCGAACCCGCGACCGCCGGATTAGAAGTCCGATGCTCTATCCAACTGAGCTACTGGCGCATGGGCGATTGATTATAGCACTCGCGCGCAGACCGCCCGCACGCATCTTGCAAGCCGGTTGGCGCCGGGTCAAACCGGCGCCTCACCTTCTGGCTAGGCGCATATTACCCGCGCGAGCACAGAAGCGTCGCACCCACCCGTCACGCCAAAGAACGAAGGTCATTAGGGAAGCATGCGGGTCAGATCTCTCGACCCAAACAAAAACCTGCGCACTTCCATAACGTCATCGTAGACGACATAGAAGACCATGTAGTTGTCCACACTAAACCAGTAGTAAGGCAGAGGGTGCTCCCTCGATGTTCGATACGTTAGGGCCATCGTGGGATTATCGAGATGAGACAAGATAGCATCCTCAACTCTCGACAGGAGCCCCTCAGCCGCCATAGGCGCATGAAGGACATTGGCGATATAGGAAACAGCGGAGTTCAAGTCATCCCAAAACAACGGGAGGTATCTGAGCTTATAGGGATGCGGATTTGTTTCCACTGCGAAGCCCCTCCCGTATCGAGCCGAAGACCTCCTCGTGCGTATAGCGAAGCGTCGTAGTCGCAGCTTGGCAATCCGCCGCGTCTAGCGCCTGTTCCACGTTGCCGTTGATATATTCAAATTGCTCTATGCTCATTACCACCATGGATCCATAGCCGTTTTTGGTGAGAAAGACAGGACCGCTGCTCATTACCTGCTGCTCAACATCCGCATAGCTGTTCCGCAAATCTGATATAGGCCGTATGTTCACAAGCGCCTCCCATAACTAAGTAATCTATCAAAATTTTATCAAAATTCTATCTATAGGATTTTGAGCACAGAAGCGTCGTGCCTTCCCGCCAGATCAGGGTTAGCTGTGCGCACCCACGCTAGTGGCGGGCACGCACAGTTTACAAGCTGTCTATAGCTTGGTCGCGCGCATGAGCATCGGCATATCATCGTCATAAGCTGCGCCCAAGGTATACAGCCAGCCCTTGCAATAGATGCTCGTCAGCTGCAAGGCGGTGTTGTAGCTAAAGGACTTGTCGAGCTCCTTACACGTTACGGCGCCGTCTTCTCCAAGGGTCAAGAGATAGCTGTCATGCACAGACTTCGCTCCGCCGCTCGCCTTGGCGGGATACCCGCTCACAACCAGCCCCGCGGGCGTGGCGGCAGCGCCATAGGTGTTCAAATACCCCTTGGCAGCCTTGGGCAGCGCCTTGCCCATCTTGTAGCGCACCAGCTTGCCGCCCTCCCACTTGAAGGCGTTGACGAGCTTCTTCTCGATGGTCGTCGACGTGATGTCTTGGGCAGAGCCGTTGCTCACGTACAGGGTGCCGCTGCTCACAGATGCCTGCAACGTGGTATCGCAGGAAGACGCCAGCGTACCCAACTTGGTAAGCGTCTGCTTACGCAGGTTGAACTGGAAGATGCCCTTGGTACTCTCGAGCGAGCCCCATTCGTCCGACTGCATACCACCAACGCACAAGAGCTTGCCGCCGAACCTCACGAGTGCTGTCGCGTACGGGAGCTTCTTGCCGCCGGCAAGCTTGGTCCAGCTGTTCTCGCTGGGCGAATACGAGTACAGCGCATTGTTCTTCATGAGCGCACCGCGGTTGAGCGTAGCCCCGCATGCGACGATCACATTGCCCTTGTACACCGTCATGCTCGCCTTGGCGGCCTTGGTGTAGGGCAGGCGCGCAAGCCTGGTCCACTCGCCGCTTTTGACGTCGTAGCTGTAGAATTGCCTGTAAGCCACTGAGTCGCCGAACTCCGACGAGCACAGAACGTAGATCTTGCTGCCGAGTTTTGCCATGCATGTATAGGGCGAGCCCGCAGGGCCGTTCGATTTGCCGGGCAGGGCGATGGTCTTCTCGTACAGCGACGTCCCGCTCGTCGTAAGGGACGCGCAGACAGAGCCGGTCTGCCCGTTGGCATTTGCAAGCTGGACGCTATAGGCACCACTCGCAACGCTATTGGGGATCTCGAGCTCGACTTGGCTTTCGCTCCAGCTCTTTACCTTTGCATCTTCCTTGCCGATCTTGCCCGTGCCGGCGCTTTTGCCAAAGCCCACGCCCGTAAGCGTGATGGTATCGCCGTCTTGCTGGTAGTCCTCGATCACCGGCGTGTCCACATCGAGCATCTTGAAGCTCAAATGCCCGCCAGCCGTGCTCACCGCACGCATCTCGTCGCTTTGGATAACAGAACCCTTAATAGTGCGGATGACAGCCTTGACGAGCTGCTCGCCGCTTGCGCCCTGCGCCTTGAGCTGCGTTGCGATAATGGCTGCCGAGGCCGTAGTGCAGGGAGTGGCCATAGAGGTCCCGTGCTCGATGTCGTAGTCGCACACGTTGGAACCCAGGCCGATGCAGTCGATGTAGAGCATATTGGCGCCCTTTGCCGTGACATCCTCGCCGTCGGCGGTGACGTCGACTCTCACGCTCATGTAGCCGTCTTTGACAGCGATACCCGCGCAGCTGTCGTCGCACTGGACGGCAGAGCTCAAATCGAGGGACCTACCGACCCATGTGTTGCAGTACGCCCCGGAGGTCTCACCGGAGTAATAGGCCTTCCCCTTCTTGGATGCCACGCCCACGTCGAAAGTGACATGCCGCATATCGCCCCTGCCGCAGGCCGTGATCCCCAGATAGGATGCCGCCTTGACCTGGTCTTGCGTGACGGGAATCAGGATCTCGAAGCTCTGGCTCTCTTTCGCATCCGCGCTCAAGGAGATGCCCAGGCTGCCCGTACCCGCATCGAAGCTGGCCTCATCCGTATAAGAGCTGACAAGCTCCCCATCGGAGAAGGGCAGCGCATCTGACGAAGCGAGCTTGCGGACGATGACCTTGGAGGCCTGCTCCTTGCTCGAGAAGTCCTCGTAATAGGCCGGAGTGGGATCCGCATAGGGCAGATACGAGGTCTTATAGGTAGAGAGTATGCTGCTGCCGGGGGCGTAGACATCGGTCACGCCCGCGCCGTAGTTGGAGAAATCGGACTGCTCGCCGCGGATGTTGCTCGAGTTGACGACCACCGTATAAGGCGAGGTGGCAAACGACGAGGTGCTGTAGGGCGCCTTGGAGATGTCCTTACCCTCGTTGCCGCTGGCGATAACGCTCACCACGCCCTTCTGCCCCAGCTTGGTCATCGCCAGGCAAACACTGGGCGATGCAGTCTGGCCCGCCCATGAGTTGTTGACAGCGGTGAGGTTGAGCCCCTTGTCAACCATGGTAGACAAGTACTCGTAGCCTTTGAGGCAAGAAAGAAACGAGTAGCTCTCGCCCGCCATGATCTTGACAGCGACCAGCTTGGCGCCACCGACTACGCCGCTCGTGCCCTTGCCATCCCAGTTAGCGCACATGATGCCTGCGACATGGGTGCCATGGCCTTCCTCATCCATGGGATCGGACGTCGAATCGTAATCCCAGCCGGCGGGGTTGTAGCCGTACTTACCCGCAACGCCCTCGTACTTGGTCCCGGCGTTGTACTGGGTCATGTCCATCATATTGGGTTGGATATCCGGATGGTCGTAGTTGACGCCGGAGTCGATGAGGGCGACAACGGCGTCGCTTGCGTTGCTCTTCTCGTTCCAAGTGGGAACGTCGAGCGAGCTGTTACTGCTTGTGCCGGGCTGCTTCATAGTGCCGGCGCTCGAGCTGGCATACCACTGGTAGCTCGTCAGATCGGGCATAGAGGAAGTGCCGGTGATGTTTGTCGCATCACTGGAGGAGGCGGGCTTCACGGGGGTCGCCTTCGCAGTCATCTTTGCGGCGTCTTTCGCAGCGGTCGCGCTGGCATCGCTATCGTTCTGGGTGCCATCCGCATCCTCAAGCGCAGAGGCATCGACCTCGACGTTAGGCTCTGCGGAGATGACGCGCGGGTCATCGAGGAGCTTGGAGATGAGCTCCTTGGTGCTCAACGTAGAGCTCGTCACGCACTTGACCTGGACGTCCGTGGTCTGGCGCTGGCCGGTGGCCGCCGTGAAGGCAGAGCCCGTGGCATCCATGACGTCCTGCGCGCCGTCGAGGAGGTCCTCCCCTGCGATCAGGTTGCGCGCACCCGCCGCCACAGCATCGGTCACGCTGGTATCGACCACGACGATAGCCTGGCCCTGGACATAGTCGCCAGCCGCCAAGGTCTCGTCGAGCTGGGCTGCCTCTTGCTGGGCGATATCGTTTTCATCGGCACCTTGCGCAAGCGCCGCCTGCGGGGCAAACGCCACGACGAGCGATGCGCTCAACGCAACCGACAAGATCTTCTCAAAACGCATACAGCTTCCTTCCAACCTGAGCTGCCGTAACCGGCCTTGCAAGCCAAGCCACTATTCTACTCGCCCAAAAACGCCATGACCTGCGTTCCACATACTGGCCATGAAAAACCTATGTGCGTTTGGCGAGCACTACCCGTGCCCGCACGCCGCGAGGGGTATCATCTTGGGACACATCAGACCAAAGGAGAGCCATGGAATCCACCTTGAGGAGAACCTGGGCCGAAGTCGACCTCGACGCCCTGGATCACAACTACAAGACCCTGCGCGCACGCATAGGCGACGGCGTCAAGTTCCTCGGGGTGGTCAAGGCCGATGCCTACGGCCACGGGTCCGTGCAGGTCGCGACGCGCCTGCAGGCTCTAGATGCCGACTACCTCGCCGTGAGCAGCTTGGACGAGGCCATGGAGCTCAGGACCAACGGCATCACCATGCCCGTCCTCATCCTGGGTCATACCCCTAAAGACCAGGTCAAGAACCTCATCGACTACAAGATCACGCAGGCGGTGTCCTGCAAGGCCAAGGCAGAGGCGTTCTCGGCCGAGGCGCGCAGGCTGGGCGCCACCCTCAAGGTGCATATCAAGGCAGATACGGGCATGTCGCGCTTGGGCTTCCTATGCGACGGCGACTTCTTCGAAAGCGGCGTCGACGGCATCGTCGAGGCCTGCAAGCTGCCCGGGCTCGACATCGAGGGCATCTTCACGCACTTCGCCGTATCCGATGAGGAGGGCGAGGACTACGACGCCTATACCCGGCACCAGTTCGAGCTCTTCTGCCAGCTCGTTGAGCAGGTAGAGGCACGCTGGGGCAAGAAGTTCGCCATACGCCACTGCGCCAACACCGGCGCCGTGGCGCGGTTCCCCCAGACCTACCTCGACATGGTGCGCCCGGGGCTGCTGCTCTACGGATACGGCGATTACGCCCATGGCCTCGGACTCAAGCCCGTCATGTCGCTCAAGAGCGCTGTGCAGACCATCAAGATCTACCCTGCCGGCACCAAGGTGAGCTACGGCGGCACCTACGTCACCACCAAGCAGACGCGCATGGGCGTGCTGCCCTACGGCTACGCGGACGGCTTCTTGCGCAGCGGGTCCAACAAGTACACGGTGATGACATCGCAAGGCCCCGCCCAGCAATGCGGCAAGATCTGCATGGACATGTCGATGATCGACCTCACGGGCAAACCCGGCGTCGACGTGGGTAGCGAGGTCGAGATCTGGGGCAACAGCAACCCCATCGAAGACGTCGCCAAAGCGGCAGGCACCATCCCCTACGAACTCACCTGCGCCGTGAGCAAGCGCGTGCCCCGCTACTACCTGCAAGGCGGCATCGTTGTCGAGAAGGAGCTGCTCCTGCGCTTCTAGCCGACCGACGTTGCAGCACCCTAGCGCTGCGGCTCGAAATCCCAGACGGTATAGCGCTCCGGCGTCCCATGCTGCGGGATACCGTGCACACGATGCACCCAGGCGCGGCGCACGATCGTCCAGCCCTCGCGCCCTTGGGGGATGTCACCCGTATGCGTGTCGCTCAGGTAGTAGATGCGCACCCTGCAGGCTGCCTCGCACTCGACTTTGAGCACGAAGCGCTCGAACGCCGCCGGGTCGAAGGGCCGCCACATGAAGAAATGCGTGAAGCGCGCGAAGTCGACGGCGAACACGTCGCCGCTTATCACCTCGACGTTGTTGTAACCAGCCGCCCATGCCTGCGCGCGCTGCGCCACGGGCGGGTTGATCTCTGCACCCGCGATTTTGCCGGGAAACCCGCTGTCCACCAGATAGGCAAGCGGCCTGCCCAACCCGCAGCCCACATCCAAGATCGCATCGTCTGCGTTGAAGCTCTCACTGCCCAGCACCGTCTCGAGTGTGCCGTAGGGCGTATGAATGGTATCGATAGCGCCATGGCTTAGCGCGAAGGGCGAGACGATGCTCTCCTCGAGCGAGACGCCTGCGATGCGCTTGTCGCGCGCAATATCCATAGCCGTGCGCAGGCTATGCAGCTGCCTGTCCACCCACATCTGCGCACGGCGTCGCAACGAGCGGCGGGGCACATGAGCGCGTGCGTGCTCCATTTCCTCTTTTGCATGATCAGTCATGGCAACCAGTCTAGCGCTGGGCCATGCAAGCTGCCAGCAAACCCGCACCTGCAATCGGCAGCAGCACGTGACGAGGTTCGCATCGCAGCGCCACCACGGGCAACGGGTTGTTGCACAAACCCCAACCACCTCGACTCCAACCGCGAGGCCCATGCCCCGAAGGCAATGGCAAGGGCGCCGCCTTGTTCTCGCAAGACGACGCCCTCAAAGCAGCTGACCTATGCCTGCAGCGGTTTAATGCTTGCAGTGCTTATGACCATGGTGGCCGTGATGGCCATGGCAGTGCATCGGGGCATGCTTGCGGCCGTGGCTGTGCTTGAACGCGCGGCGCTTCTTGCCCTTGATGCCCATGCCCTTGATGTTGATGATGATCTTGTCGCAGATGGCGTTGAACTCCTGGATCTCCTCGTCGGTGAGACCGTCGAGGACCTTGGCGGCAACGGCCTTGTCTGCGTCGATGCGCTTTTGGGCGACTGCCTTGCCGTCGTCGGTGAGCGCGACGGTGTAGGTCTTCTTGTCCTCATGGTCGCCGATGATAACGAGCTCCTTCCGCATGGCCTTCTTGACGATGGTCTTCACGCCCTTGCGGCCCATGCCCAGGATATCGACCAGCTCGCGCTGGGTCAGGGCGCCGTCGGCCTTGTGCAGGGCGATGAGCAAAGCACCCACGCCGTTCTTGAAGCTCTTGGGGCCGTTCTTGTGAAATGCGAGGTTGGTGAGGTCGCTCGTCTTCTTGAGCTTGGCGACCGTCTTCTGGAACTTCTCCATGGTTTATCTTCCTGTCTCTCGGTTATCATTTATCGCGTTTTTAGATTAATCAGTTTTTTCGATAATAACAAGCCCAGCAAGCTACCTATCTAAAGAATAGATAGACAACGTCAACTAGCTGCATTGCCGAGCATCTGCCATCACGGTCCCGACAAGTGCGCTCCTGCGGCTGCGTGGCGCCACACCCTCTCAACGTCGCGCAATCGGTTGCAGCTCTCACCTAACCAGCCCGCTACCGTCCACAAAGCACGACTAGGTGCCCGTCCCCTATCCCTGCGCTTGCTTGGCCAGATGCAGCTCGCGCAACTTGAGATAGAGCTCTGCCGCTGCTTGGGCATCGGCCAGAGCGCGATGGGCGCCCTCGAGCCGTATCCCCAGCTTCTCTGCCAAATACCCCAGTTTGGTGTACTCCCACTCCTGCTCGCGCTTGAAACTGTGGGCGAAGACGTCCGTATCGAAGAACTCGCCCGCAAGCTCGATGCCCTCCGGCACTGCGGCCTTGGCGAGCATCTTGAGGTCGAAGCGCGCGTTGTGCGCGACGATGATATCGTCGCCGGCAAAATCGACGAAGGCGCGTGCTGCCTCCCCGCAGGTGGGTTGCCCCTTGACCATGTCGTTGGTGATGCCCGTGAGATGCGAGACGAAGTCGCCTATCCAGCGCCCAGGATCGCATAGCATCTGGAAGCGCTCGACTACGATGCCGTCGCGCACGCGCACGGCGCCAATCTCTGTGATCATGTCGTCATCTTCCAAACCAGTGGTCTCTGTGTCGACGGCGACAAAGCTCGTGAAATCGGGCTCGTAGTGGCGCTTGACGTTCTTGAAGTGAATGCTCGGGCCGGATACGTGCTCGCCGCAGATACCGTCGAGCACATGCTCGGCCAACTGCATGTTGCCGCCAAAGCCACCAGCCACGCACAGCCTGCTGCCAATGCGGCTCAACCCGCTGTAGCGCGCGCAGCGGATGAGCAAATCGATCTGCTCGCCGTCTTCCACGATGACGTCCAGCCCGCCGATGAAGTCGAGAAGGTCGCCCATCACCTCGAAAACCTCGTCTGCGCAGTCGACCTCCTCGTAGGTGACGCCGATAACCTGCGCGCATTGCTCTCGAACGGCACGAGTCGCCTTGATGGGACGCACCAGGCTGTGGAAGCGCCCCACCTGCACGCCGTCAACAACGCGCACGGCGAATATCTCACTCACGCTCTTGAGCTTGCTCGGGGCGTCGCGCAGCCACAGTGCGCAGAAGTCGCCCTCGATGACGGAGATAGTGCGAGGCGTCTTGAAGTGCGCGAGCTTGACTTTAGGCGGCCACATGTCCTTGGGCGCAGCCATGTCACAGCACCTGCAGCGTCGTGGAAAACGCCAAGGCTACTTGCCCTGGGCCTTGAGCATCTTGACGGCCTCGACGGTCTCTTTGAGCGTGATGTCGATCTGGCCCTCGAGCTCGCGCAGGCTGCGCAGGTCATCTGCCACCGCCATGTCCACGGTGCCCATGCTGCGGCCCAGATGTCGGCGCAACTGGGTCTCGACGTCGACCAAGCGCTTCTTGAGACCCACCATCTCGAGCCCGCAGCGCGCCAGAGACTCGCTGGTGCCAACCGTCTGGCTGGCTTTGTACAGATCGAGCAGATAACTGCTGATGGACTTGCCCTGCTCGGTGGCGCTGGCCGCTATCTGATCCTTGAGCGCGGGATTGCAGCTGATGTTGAGGCGACCGGTGTGATACTCGCCCTCTTTCTTCCTGCGGATTGCCATGAGTCTCCTACCTACTTGTGGCCCTCGCCGGCCATCATGTGCGCGGCGTGCTCGAACTGCTCGTAGATGCCCTCGAAGTTCTCCTCCGCCGCCTTCTTCGAGCCAGGGAGGTTCACCACCAGCGTGCGCCCGCGCTGCGCGGCGATGGCGCGGCTGAGCATGGCACGACCCGTCTTGGTCATGCTGTAGGCGCGCATGGCCTCGGCGATGCCGGGGACCTCGCGCTGGCAGACGCTGCGGGTGGCCTCGGGGGTCACGTCGCGCAGGCTCAAGCCACTGCCGCCGCAGGTGAGGACGATGTCGACATCCAAGTCATCGGCAGCATGCACGATCTGCGCCGCGATCTGGTCGACCTCGTCTTTGACGATGACATGGCTGGCAACCGTCCAGCCGTTGTCGCGGATGAGCTCCTCCAGGCGCGCGCCGGCGCTATCCTCCTCGATAGAGCGCGTGTCGCTGCAGGTGATGATGGCGAAGTTGATGTTCATGCGCTGTTGTCTCCTTGTCGCTTGGATGTCGTTGCGTGCCATGTGCTCCGGCGGCTGCGAGCAGCCGGCAGGGCGCATGGCAGAGAGCCGGGCTAGTCGCGCGTCCAGAGGCCGGTCTTGCCGCCTTCCTTGCGCAATAGGCGCACGTCGCAGATCTCCATGCCACGATCGACCGCCTTGCACATGTCGTAGACGGTGAGCAGCGCGATGGACACGCCTGTGAGGGCTTCCATCTCGATGCCGGTCTTACCTGTGACGCCCGTGGTCATCAAGGCATGGATGCCGACGCGCCCGTCCTCGCGCTCGCCCGCCAAAACCGGCTCGAGCTCGCATTTGGACTTGGTGATGTTGAGCGGATGGCACATGGGGATGAGGCTGCTCGTCTGCTTGCAGCCCATGATCCCCGCTACGCGCGCGCAGGCGAGCACATCGCCCTTGGCGGCAGTGCCGTCCACGATCATATCGAGCGTGTCCTGGTGCATGAAGATATAGCCCTCTGCCGTGGCGATGCGCTTGGTGTCGTCCTTGGCGCTCACATCCACCATGCGCACGGCGCCTTTCTCGTCTACATGCGTGAGATGGCCCGTGTCCGCACCGGTGATCTGGGCGTTACCGGCAGCAAGCCCGCCGGGAGTCTTATCGGTCATGTACATCCTCCAAAATCGAATACCGTCGCTTGGGCATGGCGCGCGACCTGCAAGACATCGCCGCAGTTAGCCGCCGCCTTGGGGCCTAGCCGCCTATCTGCGACATCTTGCGGTCTGTATGGTCGCGGTTATGATGCTCATCCGGCTTGACGCGCAGCGCCGCATAGAGCGCCTCGCGTATGGCAGCCTCTGGGTGGTCGCTGCGGCAGGCTGCCTTGACGTCGATCTCCTCGTCGCTAAAGAGACAGGGACGGATCTTGCCGTCTGCCGTGAGACGCAGCCTGTTGCACTGGCCGCAGAAATGGTTGCTCATCGCCGTGATGAAGCCCACCGTGCCCTTGGCGCCGGGGAACTTCCAGTACTTGGCCGGGCCGCCGCCACCAGGCGCATCCTCCTTGGCGACCTTCTCCAGCGCAGGCATGCCGCATGCGGCAGCGCGGGTGTTGATGATATCGCGCAGCTGAGCGCTGTCGATGACGTCGTCGCGCGTCCAACCGGCGCCGTCGATGCCTGTATCCTCGCCCACGGGCATGTACTCGATGAAGCGCACGTGCAGCGGGCGGTCGATGGACATCTTGGCGAACTCAAGGAAGTCCTGGTTGAGGCTCTTGACGGCCACGGCGTTGATCTTGACAGGGTCGAAGCCCACCTCGAGCGCCGTGTCGATAGCGGCGAAGACGTCCTCGATCTTGCCCAGGCGCGTGACGCGATGGTAGACATCCGCATCCAGGGTATCCAAGCTGATGTTGACGCGCGTGAGACCCGCGTCCTTGAGGTCTTGGGCCATGCGCGGCAAGAGCAGCCCGTTGGTGGTGAGGCTGATGTCGTCGATGCCTGCGGCCTTGATATCCGTGATGAGGCTGACGATACCCTTCTTGACCAAGGGCTCACCACCGGTGAGGCGCACCTTCTTGATGCCCTCTGCCGCTGCGACCTTAGCGATCTTGGCGATCTCTTCCACGCGCAGCATGCAATCGTGGGATTTCCAGGGCACGCCCTCGGGGGGCATGCAGTAGATGCAGCGCAGGTTGCAGCGGTCTGTGACGCTGATGCGCAGGTAGTCGATCTCGCGACCTAGATGATCCTTCAAAGCGGTCTTCCTCCCTTGAGCGTAACCAGGAAATGATACCGCTTACGCGCTGATGACGGGGTTGTCGATGCCCGCGAGCTGGCAGAAGTAGCGCGCTACCTGCTCGAAATCCTCCAACCCGAAGACGGGCTTGCCCTCGGCTTGCACCTGGGCTGCGAGCTGGGGGTTGTCTGTGATGAGCGCGATGCGCTCCTGCGGCTCGAGCTTGGGGCCCTTGCCCGTCGCCATGCGGCTGAGCTCCACGGCACCCTCTGCATCTGCGCGGAAGCCCTCGACGATGACGAAGTCGACCTCGCTGCCGATACGCTCGATAAGCTCGTCGCGGGTGACCTCCCCCTGCGGGGTCGACCTGAAGATTGCGTACTGCATAGCGCTCGAGAGCACCACGGGGTTCGCCCCCGCCTGCGCATACTTCCAGGAGTCCTTGCCCTTTTGGTCGACCGTATCCGCCTTGTGGCCGTGGTGCTTGATGACGCCCACGTTGTAGCCGGATGCGGTGAGGAACTCTACAACGCGGGTGAAAAACGTGGTCTTGCCGGAGTTGGACCAGCCGGTGACGGTGATGACCGGCACGCCGGCTGTAGTGGGAGCAAGCTGCATGGGCCCTCCTTTTGGGCGATGTTGTCCTTGCATGAGAATACTACAGCACGACTGTGACGCGACCGTGTCACCTGCGTGCGCTTTTAGGGCCCATGTTGCGG
>CAVCDT010000007.1:20641-25214 GCA_963600995.1 Akkermansia muciniphila
GGTCCAAGTTGCGGATGACACGCGGCGATCGGCTCGCGATCTTGCTGGCAGGCTGGGATAGAGCGGCGGCGAGCAAAGGGCGACGTGATTTACGGGTGATTTGCGGATGGGGCCGTTCTCCAGCCCGCAGCAAAAAGCAAACAGGCCACGGGAAACAACCTGTGACCTGCAAGAATCGATGGAGCGGCAGACGGGACTCGAACCCGCAACAACCAGCTTGGAAGGCTGGGGCTCTACCATTGAACTACTGCCGCGCGTAAGCCGACATGTTACCACAACTTCATCGCAGCCCGTCTGCGCACGGGTTATTATCGACAGCTGGAGAGACACCGCGCCAAACGCGCCTTCACAGCAAGGAGAGACACATGAAGGTCCTGATGATCAACGGCAGCCCCCGCAAGGACTCCAACACCGGCATCGCGCTGGCCGAGATGGAGAAGGTCTTTACCCAAGAGGGCATCGAGGTCGAGACCGTGCAGATCGGCCAAGAGGCCGTCCGCGGCTGCGTGGCCTGCAACGCCTGCGGCAAGCTGGGCCGCTGCGTCTACGACGACATGGTCAACCAGATCGCAGCCAAGTTCCAAGAGGCAGACGGCCTCGTCGTGGGCTCGCCCGTCTACTATGCAAGCGCCAACGGCTCGCTGGTATCGTTGCTCGACCGCCTCTTCTACAGCGCCAAGTTCGACAAGACGATGAAGGTGGGCGCCGCTGTGGCCGTGGCGCGTCGCGGCGGCCTCACGGCAACCTACGACGAGCTCAACAAGTACTTCACCATCAGCGGCATGCCCGTCGCCTCCGGCCAGTACTGGAACGGCATCCACGGCCGCCTCGCCGGCGAGGCCGCCCAAGACGCCGAGGGCATGCAGCAGATGCGCACGCTCGCGCGCAACATGAGCTTCCTCATGAAGTCCATCGCCTTGGGCAAGGAGCAGTTTGGGCTGCCCGAACGCGAGCCCGGCGTAATGACCAACCTCGTCCGCTAGAAGAGCACGGCTTTGGGCGCGGATTCCGCAAAAAAGAGCAGATCGCACAGGTTCTACCGCCTGGTTCTGACTGCCGCCACGCTTTGCTGGGGCGGCAACTTCGTCGTGGGCAAGCTCGCCGTATCGACGTTGGATCCCGCATGGGTCATCAGCATCCGGTTCCTGTGCGCGGGCCTGCTGCTGGGGATCGTCTTCTTCAAGCGCATCCGCGCCAACATCAACATGCAGCTCGTGCGCTCCGGCTGCCTCATGGGGTTTTTCACATTCCTGGGATTCTGGTCGCAGTTCGCCGGGCTTGCCGCCACCACCCCTGCGAAAAACGCCTTCCTGAGCACCTGCTACTGCGTCACCGTGCCCTTCATCTGGTGGCTCGTCGCACGCAAACGCCCCACCAAGCGCAACCTTGTCGCCGCAGGCGTCTGCGTCTGCGGCATGGGCTTCATCACCCTGCAAGGTGACCTGACCATCGGCACGGGCGATATCCTGAGCATGCTGTCCGCCGTGCTCTACGGCGCAGAGATCGTCGTTATCGCACGTCATGTAGGCAAGCACGACATCATCACCGTCTCCGCTGTGCAGATGCTCGCATGCGGTGTCTATGCGGGGGTCTTCGGCCTTGCCACGCAGGCGCCCTTCAACGCCGGCGCCTTGACCGACCCGGCCTTCATCGTGCAGATCGCCTACATCACCTTGTTCGGCAGCCTCTTTGGGAGCACAGCCCAAAACCACGCCCAAGCGCATATCCCACCCGCGCAAGTGAGCATCATCTGCGCCCTCGAGAGCGTCTTCGGGACTATCTTCAGCGTCATCTTCCTACACGAGGCGCTCACGTTGCAGCTCATCACAGGCTTCGTGCTCATCTTCGCCGCAGTGCTCATATCAGAGCTCGCGCCCGGCACATCCCCGGCGCAGGAAAGCGCACGAAAGGGCTCCCGAGAGAACGCCCCCGTCGGCTAGGCGGCGGCCCCACGGTAAAGGCCAATGCGAGCCGCCCTTTCTCGACCGCCGTCCGCAGACAAGGCCATATGCTGCGTCTATCGCCAGCTGTGCGTACAATGCGCAGCCGCCAGCCCAATAAGCACGCACGGGCGCGTTTTTGCAGGTAGACTTTAATCCCTATTGCAAGACTCGAGACGAAAGGACTTCCCTTGAAGCGCATCGTCAGCATCCAAGACATCTCCTGCGTGGGCAAATGCTCGCTCACTGTCGCCCTACCTATCATCAGCGCCGCCGGCGTCGAGTGCGGCATCGTCCCCACCGCCGTGCTCTCCACCCACACCGCCTTCGAGGGTTTCACCTTCGACGACCTCACCGATCAGATCGAGCCCATCAGCGCGCACTGGAAGCAGCTGGGCCTTGGGTTCGACGCCATCTACACCGGCTACCTGGGAAGCTACGAGCAGCTCGACTTGGTGAGCGACTTCTTCGATACGCATAGCACGGCAGACAACCTCGTCTTCGTCGACCCGGCGATGGGCGACTACGGCAAGCTCTACCCCGGCTTCACGCCCGAGTTCGCCGTCGCCATGGGCAAGAAGGTCTGCTCCAAGGCCGATATCATCGTCCCCAACATGACCGAGGCCTCCTTCATGCTCGAGATCCCCTTCGTGGAGGACGGCAGCTACGACGAGGCCTACGTCAAAGACGTCCTGGTCAAACTCACGGGCCTCGGCTGCCGCAAGGCCGTCATCACCGGCGTGACCCTCGAGCCGGGCAAATGCGGCTTCTACGGCTACGATGCGCAGACGGGCGAGTACTTCTCGTACTTCAACGACCTGGTCGACGCCAAGTTCCATGGCACGGGCGACATCTTCTCGTCCGCCACGGTGGGCGCGCTTATGAACGGCAAGCCCCTGGACGAGTCCCTGGCGATCGCCGCAGACTACACCGTCGCCTCCATCAAGGAGACGCTCGCCAACCCCAGCCACAACTGGTACGGCACGGATTTCGAGGCCCAGATCCCCTATTACCTCAAGCGCCTGGGCAAGTAAGGGCGCCTGCCCCAAAGCATCAAAAAGCGCCCGCTGGGAAACCGGCGGGCGCTTTGCGTTTTGGATGGTCGGGGTGACAGGACTTGAACCTGCGACATCCTGCTCCCAAAGCAGGCGCGCTACCAACTGCGCCACACCCCGATTCTTCAGTGCCCAGACACTATACCCGATTATCCCCTCTGCGTCAGGTGCGCATCGGGGCAAACGAGCAGCGGCGCGCTTCGTGTCACACCCCCTCGCTACGATGGAAGCCGAACAAACGTTTTGCATCATCCCGGCATGGAAAGGAGGAACACATGCCCAAGCGCGGGCCGGAGATAAAGGCCAAGACCTACGTCGAGGTCATCGCCTTGCATAAGAAGGACGGCAGCTGCGTACCCGTCTTCATCATCTACACGGACGGCCGCTGCTTCAAAGTCGACCAGGTGCTCGACGTCAGGCGCGCGGCCGCCTACCATAGCGGCGCCGTGGGCCTGCGCTACCATATCCAGATAGGCTCCAAGCGCACCTTTCTCTTCTACGAGAAGCCGCGTTGGTTCGTCGAGGCCACTGTCAGGCAATAAAGGCACGCAGGAAGGATCTGCAGGCTTACAGCGGGGCGCAATCCAACAGCGACGGCCCAGCTCCGGCGGAAAGCCCAGCAGCCCAAGACTCAACAAGAGGGGCCGGGCATCATAGCCCAGCCCCTCCCAAACGTACTTGATTCTCGCTGCAGCCCTTGGCTGCCAGCCCCTTTAGGCGAGCTTGGCGAAGTTGCGCTTACCGGCCTGGAGAACAGCGCCGGCGAGCTTCTCTGCCGGGACATGGTAGGTCTTGGCTGCCAATGCCTCGCCGTTGACCTTGAAGCCGCCGCCGTCGATCAAACGACGCGCATCGCCGTTGGACTTAGCGAGGCCGCACGCGACGATCACTGCGGGCAGGTAGACGCCGCCCTTATCGGCATCCTCGGTAAGCTCGACGGCGAACTCCTGGATGTCTGCAGGGATCTCGTGCTCCTTGAAGAGCTTGTCGAAGGCCTCCTCGGCCGCCTGGGCATCCTGTGCGGAGTGGTAGATGGTGACCAGCTCGCGGCCCAGCTGACGCTTGACCTTGTTGGGATGCAGCTCGCCTGCGGCAAGACCGGCCTCGATGGCATCGATATCGGCAACGGGCATCGCCGTCGCCACGCGGAAGTACTTGACCATGAGCTCGTCGGGGATGCTCATGACCTTGCCGAACATATCGGCGGGCTCGTCGGTGAGGCCGATGTAGTTGCCGTAGCTCTTGGACATCTTCTTCACGCCGTCGGTGCCCTCGAGCAGCGGCAAGGTGAGCGCGACCTGCGGCTCCATGCCCAGCTTCTCCATCAGCTCGCGGCCGGCCAGCAGGTTGAAGAGCTGGTCGCTGCCGCCGAGCTCGACGTCTGCCTTGATGACCACGGAGTCGTAGGCCTGCATGATGGGGTACAGGAACTCGTGCATGGCGATGGGCAGATGGTTGGTGTAGCGGTTGTTGAAGTCGTCGCGCTCGAGGATGCGCGCAACGGTGAAGTTGGAGAGCAGGCTCAAGAGCTTGGCCAGGTCGAGCTCGAAGATCCACTCGCTGTTATGGCGCACGGTG
>CAVCDT010000007.1:25224-33501 GCA_963600995.1 Akkermansia muciniphila
GTCTTCTCCGGGTCGAGGATCTTCATAGCCTGGGCCATGTAGGTCTCTGCGTTAGCGGCGATCTGCTCCTTGGACAGCTGCGGGCGCGTGGAGTTGCGGCCGGAAGGGTCGCCGATGAGCGCAGTGCCGTCGCCGATGATGAGCGTCACGTTGTGACCCAGGTCCTGGAACTGGCGCAGCTTGCGCAGCGGGACGGCATGGCCGATATGCAGGTCCGGGCTGGTGGGATCGACGCCCAGCTTGATGTTGAGGGCCTCGCCGCGGTCGAGCTTCTTTTTGAGGCCGTCGATCGGCTTGATCTCGTGCGTGCCGGACTGGATGATATGGAGCTGTTCGTCGGTGGAAAGCATGGTGCTATTCCTTTCGTGGTAAGTGGTAACGGCGTAGTGCTTGCGGATGAGTGGCGGGGGTTACTTGCGGTAACCGGGCTTTCCTCCCTTGCCGCTGCCGCTGTACTTACCAGGACCGCTGCTCTTGCCGCGGTTCTGCTTGCGCACAACCTGGCGCTTGAGGCCGGCCTCGCCGCCGCGGCTCTTGTTCTTGAGGCCTGCCAGGCCGCCCTTCTCGCGGCGCTGCGCACGTGCTTCGACGCGGGCCTCGGCGAACTCGTACTCCTCGCGCGCCTTCTTGCCGGCTTTGACAGAGGCGTGGTCGTCGACGCGGTTGCCGTCGAAGACCTTGCCGCGACGCTGCTCGCGACGTGCGGCGCGGGCCTCGGCCTCCTTCTCCTTGACGGACTTCTTGGCGCCCGTGCGGTTGCGGAAGAGGTTGCCTGCGGTGGTGTTCTCCTCTTTGACGACGTCCTTACCCTGGATGGCGCCGCGCACGCGGTAGAACTGGCGCTCGCCCTCGGCCTCGTCGAGCAGCGTGGTATCGACGGCAAAGCCCGTGACGCCGGCGCGCTTGAGGTCTCCCACCGCATGCACGATATCGAGCTTGACGGCGTTGTAGAGATGCCCGCGGCCGGTAACGTCCGTGGTCACGGGGAACATATAGCCTTTTCGATCCTTATAGAAGCGAGGTGCGCCCTTGCGGCGGGCGCACTTGGCGCACTTGAGATCGCAGGGGCCCTCGGCCATGAGGAAGCAATGGTCGGACACCATGAGCTCTTGGTGCCCATGGACCACCAAGCCCACGGGGATGGGGCTCTCGTCGGCCAGCTGCTTGATCTGCGCCAAGGTGAGCTCCGGGCTCAGCCAGGCGAAATCCGCACCCAAAGCCGCCCATACGCGCAGGGCATCCGCATTGGTGGCGTAGAGCTTGGGGCCTATGGCGCGGTCGGGCTCGAAGTCGCTTAGGGACGTAGCGACGCTCGAGGTCTCGTTGAAGTTGATGCGCGTCGCAAAGCGGGCCATGTCGTCGACCTTGCGCACGCGCGAGGTGTCGAGCACGGAGCAGTCGAGCCCACGCTGGCGCGCCTCATGCGCTGCGAGGTCGAGGACGCACTCCTCGTAGGCCTCGATAGCCGCCGCGCGGCACTTGTGCAGGGCAGAGAAGCCCATGCCCACGCCCTCGTCGAGCTGGATATCCCATTGCTCGATCACATAGGGCGTACCACCCAGGCGCGCCACATGCTCGACCACGTCATCCTTGGTGATGGCGACACTGCGGGCTGCCTCTACGGGTGCGCCCTCCGCATGGCCGTGGTTGCCGGCGGCGTCGCTCACGGTGATGGAGAGCGGCTCGCCGATACGCGCCACAACGCTGCAGCTCAAAGCCTGGCTGTTGAGGCCGACGAGGGTTCGCTCACGGCAGTCGCGGGCTAGCGCCGCGCTGCGGACGCGGAACAAGCGGTCCCCCGGGCTCACGGCGCCGCGGATGTAGAGCTCGACCTTGCCGGGACGGACGTCATCTGCCTGCTGCACCTCGTAGGTAGTGCGGCCCTTGGAGGTCCAGACCTCGAGCAAGTCGCCCACCTCGATGGCCTCGGTCTCCTCGATAAGCACCATGCCGTTGCGGAACCCGGAGACGCGTCCCACGAGCACGCCGCGGTTGTTGGGGCGCTTGTAGCCCATCATGTCGTTGCCGCGCTCGCCAGCCAGATACGCTGCCGAGAACCCGCGGCTGAAGGCCTCCTGCAAGCCGGACTTCTCCTCCGGTGTGGCCTCGAAATCCGCGCCGTCGATCCATGCGCGGTCGAGTGCCTGGCGATAGGTGCCCACGGCAGTGGAGACGTAGTCCGGCGACTTCATGCGGCCCTCGATCTTGAGGGACGCCACGCCGGCCTCGATCAGCTGGGGCAGCAGGTCGATGCCCATGAGGTCCTTGGGGCTCAAGAGATACTCGCCCGGGTTGGCCAGGCTCTTGCCGTCCTCGCCCACCAGCCTGTAGGGCAGGCGGCAAGGCTGCGCGCAGACGCCGCGGTTGGCGCTGCGCCCGCCGATCATCGAGCTCATCAGGCACTGGCCGCTCTGGCAGATGCACAGCGCGCCGTGGATGAAGACCTCGAGATCCATCTCCAGCTTAGCGAGCTTGGCGATCTGGGCGACGCTGAGCTCGCGGGCCAAGGTCACGCGGCCAAAGCCCAGCTTGCGGGCGAAATCGATGCCCTTGGCGTCGCGGATGTTCATCTGCGTGGAAGTGTGCAGCTCGAGCTGCGGGAGCTCCTCGCGCAGGCGCTGGGCCAGGCCCACGTCCTGGATGATGGCGGCGTCGATGCCGCGGGCAGCCGCATCCTCGACGATGCGCAGGGCATCGTCCATCTCTCCCGGCATCACCAGTGTGTTGGCGGTGAGATAGACCTTGCGACCGCGCAAATGCGCATCGCGACATGCGGCCTCGAGGTCTTCTGCGCCAAAGTTCTCGGCGTTGTTACGGGCGTTGAAGCCCTCCCCGGCGCCCAGGTAGACAGCATCGGCACCAGCGGCGATGGCCGCCTCGAAGCTCTCGCGGTTACCAGCGGGTGCCAAAAGCTCAGGTTTTCTCATCTGTTCAAACTCACATCCTCGCCCTCTTGCGGGCGCCTGTTGCGGCAGCGCGCGTGCCTTTCGACGGCGTGGCTCGCTCTGCCATATCCTCCAAAATCCAAAGCAAAGCCGCTTTGCAGCCCTGCCCGTATCCAAATAGAAGCGCGCAACTCGATTACGCGCCAGTCGCGCTACAGCCTGGCAGCATCCTCGCGAAGCTTGGCTGCAGCCTCCGCGAGCTGCACCTTCACGCTGTCATGACCCGTGCCGCCGTACGTCGTGCGGCGACGGACAACCTCGTCGATGTCGACGGCCTTGACGGCATCCTCGCCAAAGAGCTCGCAGGCGGCAGAGAGCTCTGCGGGCGTAAGCTCTTGCAGGGTCTTGCCGGCCTTCTCGCACTCCAAGACGAGATGCCCCACGACAGCATGCGCATCGCGGAACGGCATGCCCTTGCCCACCAGGTAATCGGCAAGATCCGTTGCCGCCATGAAGCCGCCATGAGCGCCTTCGCGCATGGCGTCGGCGTTGACGGTCATCGTGCGCAGCATCCCCGTCATGACGATGAGGGAGTCACTCAGCGTGTCGACAGCATCGAAGACGCCCTCTTTGTCCTCCTGCATGTCCTTGTTGTAGGCCAGCGGCAAGCCCTTGAGGGTGGTGAGCAGCTGGATGAGGTCGCCGTACACGCGACCCACCTTGCCGCGGATGAGCTCGGCGAAATCCGGGTTCTTCTTCTGCGGCATGATGCTGCTGCCAGTGGAGTAGGCGTCGCTCAGGCGAATGAAGCCGAACTCGTTGCTGCTCCAGTAGATGAGCTCCTCGCTCAGGCGGCTTAGATGCATCATGGCCGTCGAGCAGGCATAGCTCAAGTCGAGCAAAAAGTCGCGGTCGCTCACCGCATCCATGCTGTTGGGGTAGATGCGGCTGAAGCCCAGCTGCTCCGCCACGAACTCGCGGTCGAGCGGGTACGTGGTGCCCGCCAGGGCGGCGCTGCCCAGCGGCAGGTTGTCGCAGGCGTCCATAGCGGCCTTGAGGCGGTCGAAGTCGCGCGCGAACATCCAGTAATAGGCGAGCATATGGTGGCTGAAGAGCACCGGCTGCGCCTTCTGCATATGCGTGTAGCCGGGCATGACGACGCCGAAGTTATCGGTTGCGACCTCGTAGAGGGCGCGGCGCAAATCAAGCACGAGGTACATGAGCCCCTGCGACAGCTGTTTGCAATGCAGATGAGTATCGGTGGCGACCTGGTCGTTGCGGCTGCGGCCGGTGTGCAGACGGGCACCCGCCGTGCCGATGGCCTCCGTCAGGTTGCGCTCGATGGACATGTGGATGTCCTCGTCGTTGATGTCGAAGACGAACTCGTCGTCCTCGATCTGCTTGGCGATATCGTCGAGCCCCTTGTGGATTGCCTCTACGTCGGCTTGGGAGATGATGCCTTGGCGACCGAGCATGGCGCTATGGGCCTTGGAGCCGGCGATATCGGCCTCCCACATGCGCTGGTCAACGGGCAGGGACGCGCCGAAAACCTGCGTGAAATCGGACGGATGGTCCTCGAAGCGGCCGCCCCACAGGGCATCGGAGCCGTTGTCGTTTTGTGTCATCTATAACCTTCCCTTTGAGGTTGGCATATGCGTTTGAGTCATAATCTTCAAAATTATACGACACAACAAGACGACAAGCACGAAAACGCTATGCAGACTCTAAAGACGGCCGCGCAGGCGGGCCTTCGCTCAGAGCGCGGCCACGACACGCACTCAAAGCGCCTGCAGCTGCGGATTGGAGGCTTGCGGGGGTGCGCGCTGCTCCAGCGCGCTTCGCTGCTCGCGCCCTGCGGGCGCTCGTGCGCTCGCTTAAGCGCAACTATACGAGATAACGGTTGCGCGAGGCGTTACGCATCGCGCGCCCCCGCAAGCCCTGCTTGCTACTGCTCACAGGCACTTCCCGCCGCGCGATCTGCCTCGCATTCGCTCGGTCCGCCTGTGTGTCCTTGCGCCAAGCTGATTCTCGCAACGGCGTTGAGGCACCGTGTGGTGCAGGGAATCGAGACGGTGCGCAACCGCGTAGGGGCGAGCGGACGCGGGCGAAACCCGCTAGCTCGCCCGGTCGCGGCGTTGGCCGCGACGTATCTTGGCGCAGCGCAAGCTGCGCAACGACCCTAGCCGCAGGGCATCGAAACCTAGCGGGAGAGCTGCACGCTTCGCGTGCGTCGCTCTCCCCTACGCGATTCTGCATCGACCCTATCCTCGATACTCCGCAAAACCTCGATGCCGTTGCGACGGACAGCCCGGTCTAAAGGCCCGCTAGCGCAACCGACTATTTTGCTTTGACCGCCTTCACCTTGGACCAGGCAGAGCAGTACGTCACGCCGTCGGTGCCCTTCTTGTAGGCGCGCACTTGGACGTAGCACTTCTTGCCGCTCTTGAGCTTCTTGATCGTCTTAGCGGCCGCTGCCGTGCCCTCGGCTTTAACGGCGGCCCCCTTGCCGGCCTTGAGTTTGGCCTCGCTTGCGGCATAGCGCACCTGCACGCCGTCGCGCGCAGCCTTGGCAGAGGCCTTCTTCCAGGTCACCTTGAGCTTGCCCTTACCCTGGGCCTTGACCTTGAGGCTTGCTACCTTGGCGGGCCTGATCGTAAAGGCGGTGCCCGTCTTGCCCACGTAGTTGCCCTTACCTGTAACAGTCGCCACGGCATAGCCGACCTTGATGTTGTTCTCGTAGACGATCTGGTAGTCCTGGCCCTCGACGAGCTTTTTACCGTTGCAAGTCACCGTCACCGGTGTGATGGCCCTGCCTGTGTAGGCATAGCTCGCCTTGGCGCTCACCACGGCATCGGCAAGCGAGATCTCGCTTGCGACCACGACGCTTTGCGTCACGTCGTGGCCATCGCCTTGCGCGTCCTCGAACGCGCCCTTAACCTCGAAGCTATCGCCTACGGCAGAGACATCGATGCTCGCTGTGTCCCAAACAACGGCAGCGGTCTGCACGTCCCCGCTGGCAAGGCGATAAACCACGTTGGCGGGCAGCTGGCTTGCATAAGACGCCGCATCGCTCACGCGCAGCGCGGGAAGATTGGCCACCAGGCCAGCATAGCTCTCATCAGCTGCAGTCTGCTCGTAGTAGGAGACGCTTTGGGTCCCAGAGGCATCCAGGAGCTCGACGCTGCTTGCCTGCGCGCCGTTGACAGTCGTGTAGACCTTCTCGTCAAACCCAAAGAAATACCCGGTTACGTCGCCATCGGTCTTGATGGTCGCCTCGTAGACCTCGCCCGGTTCCACAACGTCGCCGGCATCGAGGCCGCCCAGCTTCTTCCAGGTGACCTTGGCATAGGGCTTCACGATCGAGGTTAGGTCGCGCTCGTTGGCCCCCGCGATGCGGCAGGACGTGATGGTAGCGGGAAACGCCTTGCCCACCTCGAGCTTGTCCACGGTAATCGCCACAGCGCTTGCCAGCGGTTTGTACAAGGCAGTGATCTCGCTGCCTGCCACCTGGGACGCATCAGCGGTGATGGTATGGGTCACGGAGTCCTCGATCGCGCCGCTGGGAAGGTTCTGCCAACCTACGAAGCTCCAACCGGGCTCATCGGGAACCTCGACCGCAACGGTCGTGTCTGTTCCAGTCTCAGAACCCTTCTGCCCGTCAACTGCATCGACTACCGTATCGAAGGAGCTGCCCTTGGACCTGTTGGTATTCACCGTGTTGACGGTGACGGTGTCCGCATCGGGCTTCTTCAAGACGACCGTTGCCGTAAGAACAAGCGACCCATCCTCATTCTGGGTAAGCGTGGCCGCCGCATCGCTCGCGCGCCCAAAGCTCGTGCGTACCTCTGCTGCCGCAGTATCGAAGAAGCCCTCGTCAAAGTAATAGCCGTAATAGCCGAGCACGCTCTTGCCTATGCCCACCGTGTAAGTGAGTTTCTTCTTGCCGTCGCTTGTGTTCACGACGCTCATCTTATCGACCTTGACGGACTTGCGGATCTCCTCCGTAGTGGTGACGCCGCTCGAACCCGCGCCGTCAACCGTCATCCTAAAAGAGCCGACGCTGGCCGTCGACGCATCGCCGCCCAGGGCATCCCATGCCGCGGATTCCTCGATCACCGCGCTGAACTGCGTGATCGCATCCGAGTAATGGGCCTCTAGGATCACCTTGTGCTCGGGCATGGTAAAGGTCGCCTTGCCGTCGACAGGCTCGAGCTTGCTTACGCCCTTGAGGCCGGAGACCTCCCAGTAGTCCAACGTCTGCCCGTCGTTGGCGTAATCCGCCGAGTCGAGCACGACCTCCGTGCCGCAAGCGACTTTCTTGGACCCAGTGCCCTTATCGGCAAAGATGCTCATATCGTAGGCAGTGGGCGCCTCGCTATAGCGAACGTAACTGCCTCCTTTATTGACGAAGAGAGAGCATTTGGGATCGTCCGCATAGAGCACGTCTTCCCACTTGCCCAAGATGTTCTTGGTAAACGAGCTGTCCGCAACCGTGTCGTTATATGAGCCTGTATGCTCGTAGGCGGTAATCCCGATACGCGATTTCGCAGAAGGGGCGTCGCCGCTTTTGCCGTAGCTGGTATGCGTCAGGTAACCGTGGTATTCCAAAACGGCATTGCTCCTCGCGGCATCGAGCGTGTAGTTGCCGTCGATCACGACCGTCTCACTTGCGTAGAGCTTGATGTACCTGTTGTCCGGGTTGTGGACCAGGACCCCGCCCGCCTGCGTCTTGGCGAAGTTGCCCGAGATGGTGATGTTCTCCAGGCCCAGGTCGCCCGTCTTCCACAGGCCGCCGGCAGTGTCGGCGCTGTTGTTGCAGATATAGCCCATATCGTCAGACTTGATGAAGCACGTACCCAGCGTATCGAAGACGAAACCGCCGCCGTAGCGCGATGCGCTGTTGTTGTTGATGCCCGCACCCTTGTTGAGGTAGACGCTGGTGTAAGTCGAGGCATCCCTGATCGTGGCAGACATGTAGTTGACGCTGATGCCGCCGCCGATAGCAGCGCTGTTGTTGCAGATCTGCGTTGAGGGGCCGCTCAAGCTAATCGTGGTTTCATAGGTGGACACGTAGATGCCGCCACCCTCATTGCTTGCCACGTTGCGCTCGATCTTGGCGCCGTTGTCCATAGTGACCTTGGACTCGTCATCGTCGATGTAGATGCCCGCTCCGTCCTTGGCTTGGTTGCCGTAAACAGAGGACTCGTTGTCCAGCTTGATCGTGGCGCGGTCGTTGAGGTAGATGCCGCCGCCGTAGTGCGACGCGATGTTATCGAAGACCATCGACTTCTTGTCGAAGTTGAAGACGGTGTCGTTGTAGTAGTCGTAGATACCGCCGCCATCGCCGTTGGAGACGAGGTTGGAGCTGATCTTGGACGCCTCTACGTTAACG
>CAVCDT010000007.1:33511-34145 GCA_963600995.1 Akkermansia muciniphila
TTAACGCTGCCCTCCTTGCCATTGTGGTAGATGCCGGCGCCGTTGCTCTTGGATTTGTTGCAGCTCACCTCGCTGCCGTTCTTGATGTTGACGGTGGAGCTGTTGCCGTTGATGTAGATGCCGGCGCCGTTGTTCTCTGCGTGGTTGTACATGACTTTGGAGCCGTTGAGCTCGAGCGTAGAGCTCTTGCCGCCCACATAGATACCGCCGCCATCGCCGTGGGTGAGCAAATAGGCGTCTTGGACATTGCCGGCAACGGTCACGTCGTTGAGCGTCACCTTGACGCTGCCGTCGCTAGACATAGTGATGCCGCCTGCGCACTTCGAGTCGTCCGAGGCACCACCGGTAATGAGGCCGCCGTTGATATCCGCGCTGCCTGCAAGGTCGTATTTCCAAAAACGCTGGCTATCGTAGAGCGTGCCATGGTGCACCGTGCTCTTATCGCCGCCGTTGACCACGAGCGTGGCGTTTTTGGAGACGGTGATGACCTCGCCGGCGCCTTTGCCGGAGTACTGGATGCTGGCCAAGCCTCGGTTGATCATATGGCCTTCGAGGTTGAAGGTGTAGGACTTGCCCTCGGGGATGGTGATGCGCCCGTAACTGCTCGTATCCCAATCACGCGCGAGCGTGATAG